>JBCDCS010000139.1:0-7223 GCA_039181205.1 Pseudomonadota bacterium | reverse complement strand
TTGGACAATGATCGCGACTGCGGTTTATCCGTTCGTGGCCTATTGGCTGATCTGGGGTGGGACGCTGCTTGCCCCGGTTCTGGCGGCGGTGGGCCTGGTGGTCGGCTACTTCGTCTTCAAGACCTTCGAGAAGCGTGGCTTCGTGCTGGCGCTGTTATCGGCTGTCATAGCGGCCCTGATCATCTGGCAGGTCGGCGGCGTCATGGTCGAGGAATTCCAGAACGTTCTGGCCATCGAAGCGGTCCCGTCGCGCCAGATGGGGGGCTTTATGCTGAACCTCATCCTGGGTCTGATCTGCGTGTCGCTGTCGATCCCGATCGGCATCGCGCTGGCCCTGGGCCGCCAATCCCGGCTGCCCATCGTGAAGGGCTTCTGCGTGGTCTTCATCGAGTTCGTCCGGGGCGTGCCGCTGATCACGTTGCTCTTCGTGGCGAACGTGGTCCTGGCTTACTTCCTGCCGCCGGAATCGAACATGGACCTGATCCTGCGGGTGATCATCATGATCACCATGTTCTCCTCAGCTTACATCGCCGAGGTGATCCGGGGTGGTCTGGCGGCCCTGCCCAAGGGGCAATACGAGGCGGCGGATTCGCTGGGGCTTGATTACCCCCAGGCCATGCGGCTGATCATCCTGCCGCAGGCCTTGAAGATTTCGATCCCGGGCATCGTCAACGTGGCGGTGGGTCTGTTCAAGGACACGACGCTGGTTTCGGTCATCTCCATGTTCGACCTGGTCGGCATGATCCGGGGGCCGATCCTGTCATCGACCGACTGGGCGGGCGTCTATTGGGAATTGTGGGCCTTCGCCTGCGTCCTGTTCTTCGTCGTCTGCTACGGCATTTCGCAATATTCCCAGTGGCTTGAGCGTCAGCTCACCACGGATCATCGATAGGAGGCTGCCATGGCCGCTTTGGATACCAACACGGACGCCCATCCCGAGATGAAGGTGAGCGACGAGGTCGCCATCGAAATCGACAACATGAACAAGTGGTACGGTTCGTTCCACGTTCTGCGCGATATCGATCTGCGCGTGTTCCGGGGGGAGCGGATCGTGATCTGCGGCCCGTCGGGGTCGGGCAAGTCGACGCTGATCCGCTGCATCAACGCGCTGGAGGAGCACCAGCAGGGTTCCATCGTCGTGGACGGGACGCCGCTGTCGTCGGATCTGAAGAATATCGACAAGATCCGGTCCGAGGTTGGGATGTGCTTCCAGCACTTCAACCTGTTCCCGCACCTGACGATCCTGGAGAACTGCACGCTCGCGCCGATCTGGGTGCGCAAGACGCCGAAGAAGGAAGCCGAAGAGACGGCGATGTATTTCCTTGAAAAGGTGAAGATTCCGGATCAGGCGAACAAGTATCCCGGGCAGTTGTCTGGGGGACAGCAGCAGCGGGTGGCGATCGCGCGCAGCTTGTGCATGCGGCCGCGGATCATGCTGTTCGATGAGCCGACTTCGGCGCTGGACCCCGAGATGATCAAGGAGGTGCTGGACACCATGATCCAGCTCGCCGAAGAGGGGATGACGATGCTCTGCGTGACCCACGAGATGGGGTTCGCGCGGCAGGTGGCGAACCGGGTGATCTTCATGGATGCGGGCCAAATCGTGGAGCAGAACGAGCCGGAGGAGTTCTTCGGAAACCCGAAGAACGACCGCACGAAGCTGTTCCTGAGCCAGATCCTGGGACACTGAGTCGGGATAAGTCGACTTTTACGCAGTTTCCTTAGATGGGGCGCGCGGGCAACCGGGCGCCCTTATTTTATTGGGGAAATCGGGGGCACCCCCTGTGCACCCGTCGTACACCCCCTGTACATACGCGCGTGCACCCCCAGCGAACGATGGTCGGATTTCCCGCAACGGCGCGTGTTCTGTGATCGTGGAAATCCCGGGTGTGCGGATGCAGGTTCTCGAAGTTTCCGCCGGGGTCAGGCGAGGAGCACCAGGGCCCATGCCGCAAGCCCGATCTGGATCAGTTGTAAGACGACCGAGGCACCGTGGCGAAGTCCGAAGGCCCGTTTGTCGCCGGCGTCGCTGGCGGCGTTGATCCGGGGCATCAGAATCTGGCGGGCATAAAGCGTGGTCACGCAGATCGAGCCGATAATGATGGCGGCGGGGGTCGAGACGAACGCGGCGGCCAAGGCGGTCACCCCGGAGAGCGCGATGACGGCGAGGTAGTAATACGGGAACGTGCCGCGGAGCAGGGGCCGAACCTGCGCTTCGGGCAGTTGCGCGAAGAGGACCGGCGCGAAGCCGAAGCTGAAGAAGGTCATGCCACCGAAGAGCAGGGCCGCCAGGAGGAGTGTGAGTGTTGTCATCGCCGGGAGGTAGGTTCCGGTCGAGCTGCGGTAAGGGGGCGCTTCGGAACGTCGCGGGGGTCTAGCGGGCCACCCCCATCAGCGCGGCGGCGCGTTCTTCGCGGGTGAGCAATTGGGGCGAGACGGTGGGCTTGCCCAATTCGTCGAAGAACGGGCTTTTGCGCCATTCGCCGGACAGGTTCTTGGCCGCCAGACGTGACATCATCCGCAGCGCCATGCGGCCTGCGTTCTTGTGCTTGGGTTTGCCCGAGGGCGTGGGAACATAGCCTTCGGCCTGGACGGGGCCGATGGCATCGGGATCCGAGAGCCGGTCGGAATTGACCCCAACATGAACCAGCCGAGCCTTCGGCAGAGTGTAGAAGAGCGGCGTGTCGCAGCAGGTCGCGTACCAGCGGAGCGGGCCGTTCGGGGTATTGCGGAACACACGGAGGTTTTCGCCGCCCGCGGTGATGTGAATGCGGTCTTGGGTGGTCTGCAGGATGCCGACCTTTTCAGGGTCGGCCTTACCGAGATGGGTGTAGGCGGACCGGCAATCGGCGCAGTGACAGATGATGTTCGTGTAGGCATCGGGCGAGACGTCCTGCACTTCGCCCTGCAGGCGGCCGCACGAACAGGCGAATTCGAGTGTGTTCGACATGGCGGACGGCCCTCCGGGTGGTCTGTGGGGGCATGATGCGCCAGCGGTCAGGCGCACTCAAGGTGCAGTGGGGCCGTTGCCGTAGGGTCAAACAGCCATGCGGCCGGACTTATCCGGCGCGTCGCCGCTTTTGACGGCCTTGAGCCGGGGCTTGCGGCCTTGGGGCTTGGGCTTCGGCTTGCCGGAATTGGCATCGATGAAGTCGAGCACCAGGGGTCGGATGTTCCGCCGCCAGGAGCCACCGGCGAAGATGCCGTAATGGCCGGCTTCGGGTTCGATGTAATTGGCCTTCATGTCATCGGGCAGGCCGGTGAGCAGATCATGGGCCGCGACGCATTGGCCGGGGGCCGAGATATCGTCCTTGCCGCCTTCCACGGTTTTGACGGCGACGGCGGTGATCTTGCCGATATCCACCTGGTGGCCGTCGACGATGAATCGGTTCTGGGCGATTTCGAGCCCTTTGAAGATGCGTTCGACGGTGGAGAGGTAGAATTCGGCGGTCATGTCCATGACAGCCAGGTATTCGTCGTAGAAGCGGTTGTGGCGATCATGATCCGAGGCGTCGCCGCGGGCGACGGCGAAGATCTGTTCCCACATGGACTTGGCGTGGGTTTCGGCGTTCATCGAGATGAAGGAGGTCAGTTGCAGCAGGCCAGGATAGACCATGCGACCGACGCCCGGATAGAGATAGCCGACGCGCTGTAGCATGCTTTGTTCTAGTTGGCCCATGGTGACGCGGCGGCCGAAATCGGTGACGTCGGTGGCGGCGGCATCGGGGTCGATGGGGCCGCCGATCAGCGTCAGGGTGCGGGGCTGGGCCTCGGGTTCCTGTTCCGCCAGGAGTGCCGTGGCCGCCAGCGTCAGGGGCGCGGGCTGACAGACGGCGATGACGTTGATGTCGGGGCCCAGTTCCTTGATGAAGTCGCGGACATAGAGGGTGTAATCCTCGATATCGAACTTGCCGGCGGAAACGGGAATGTCGCGGGCGTTGTGCCAATCGGTGATCCAGACATCGGCATCGGGCAAGAGCGAGACCACGGTGGAGCGCAGGAGCGTCGCGTAGTGGCCGGACATGGGCGCGACCAGCAGGATACGCCGGGTGCGGGGCGGGCGGCCTTTGACGTCGAAGCGGAGAAGGTCGCCGAAGGGGCGCGCGATCTGGATTTCGGGGACGACGGTCATGTCGTGGCCGTCATGGGACGGCAGGGGCGGGATGTTCCAGTCGGGCTTGGCGATCATGCGGTTGAAGGAGCGTTCCATCACCTCGCCCCAGGCGGCCATCATGCGGAAGGCGGGATGCGGGGCCAGGGCGGTGCTGGGGTAGGACCCCATGGTCCGGGCGGTGGCGCCGAGCCAGGCATTGGTGTTACGCACGGCTTCCATCAGATCGTAAGCGGCCATGAAGCGCATGGGGCCTCTCCTTCCTGCTTTTCGCCGGGAGAGATGGATCCGCCAGGATGGGCGTAACGGTTTCTCCGCAGACGGTCTCCGGCTAGTGTGGGAGCCAAGCGTTGATTTGCAGTTGCAGCACTACGTGCAGCGGGACGGGGGGAAAATCAAGAAATGTCTCAGGAAGATCACGGGGACGGAACGCTGCGTGACGTCAATGGGAGTGATGACGGACATGCTGCACTGCAGCGATTGAACGCGAATCTGGCCAAGATGGATGAGCTGACGAAGCGGCTTGTCGGTGCGCTGTCGCAGCGGGAAGGCGCCGATCCGGGCCTGCAAGGGCCGGGTCCAGAGCTCTATGCGAAGGCGATGGCGGCCTATTGGGCCGAGATGGCGGCGAATCCCGGTAAGCTGATCGAAAAGCAGGTGAGCTATTGGGGCATGGCGCTGAAACATGCGGTCGAGGCGCAGACCGCCTTGGCCAGCGGCAAACCAGCCGCGCCCGCCGATGAGATGCCCCAGGACCGGCGGTTTTCGAACCCGCTTTGGACGGAGCATCCGTGGTACAACTTCATCAAGCAGCAATATCAGATCAGCGCGAAGGCGATTTCCGATGTCGTGAGCGATCTGGAAGGGTTGGAGCCGGTCGACCAGCAGCGGGTGAAGTTTTTCAGCCAGCAGATCGTGGACCTGTTCAGCCCGACGAATTTCCTGGCGACCAATCCGGATGCCATGCAGCGCGCCATCGAGACCGAGGGGGACAGCCTGGTGCGCGGGCTGGAAAACCTGGTGCGGGATATCGAGGCCAATCGCGGGGATTGGCTGGTCACGCTGTCGGACCCGGATGCGTTCACGCTGGGCGAGAATATCGGGGCGACGGAAGGCCAGGTGGTGTTCCGAAACCGGATGTTCGAATTGATCCAGTACGCGCCGACCACCGATAAGGTGCAGGCCGTGCCGCTGGTCCTGTTCCCGCCTTGGATCAACAAGTTCTACATTCTGGACCTGAAGCCGCAGAATTCATTGATCAAATGGGTCGTGGATCAGGGCTATACCCTGTTCGTGGTGTCCTGGGTGAACCCGGACGCGTCTTACAGCGATGTGGACATGTCGACCTATGTGGACGAGGGCTATCTGACGGCCATCGACGTGGCGCGGGAGATCACGGGGCAGAAACAAGTGAATGCGATCGGGTATTGCATCGCGGGGACGACGCTGTCGGCGGTGCTCGCCTTGCTGAACCGGCGGGGGGACAAGGCCGTGCGGTCGGCCACGTTCTTCACGACGCTGGCCGATTTCAGCGACCCCGGCGAGATGGGCGTCTTCCTGGACGAGGATTTCGTCAACGGCATCGAGCGGGAGGCGGCGTCGAAAGGCTATCTCGACAAGTTCTTCATGGGGCGGACGTTCACCTATCTGCGGTCGAACGATCTGGTCTATGGGCCCGCGATCAAATCCTACATGTTGGGCGAGGCGCCCCCGGCCTTCGATCTGCTCTATTGGAATGGGGATGGGACCAACCTGCCCGGGCCGATGGTGACGGAATATCTGCGCAAGCTGTGTGTGGCGAACGAGTTGGCGACGACGGGTTTCGATCTGATGGGCGAGACGGGGCTGACGCTGGGGGAGGTGGAGGTGCCGCTTTGTGCCATCGCCTGCGAGACAGACCATATCGCCCAGTGGAAGGGCGCGTGGGAGAGCGTCCGGCAGATGGGGTCCAAGGACAAGACGTTCATCCTGTCGGAGAGCGGGCATATCGCAGGGATCGTGAACCCGCCGTCGAAGAAGAAGTACGGGCATTACACCAACGAGGCAGAGGCGGAGACGCCGGAGGACTGGTTGGACAGCGCGGCGTTCCATGAAGGCTCCTGGTGGCCGCGGTGGGAGGCCTGGCTTCGCAAGCAATCGGGGCGGAAGGTGAATGCGCGGCAACCGGGGGGGCCGGACCACCCGCCGCTCTTGGCAGCGCCCGGGTCCTACGTGCTACCGAAAGACAAAGACGCGGCGTGACCTGGTTTTGATGGGGTCCTAATGGCGCGGGTCGTCGTGATGGGCGGCTATGGGCTGATCGGGTCGGCGTGTATGCGGGCCCTGCGAACGGCCGGGTTCGAGGTCAGGGGAATGGGCCGGTCCCATGCGGCGGCCCACGCGGTGGTGCCGGATGTGGATTGGGTGATCCGGGACATTCCGTCGGTATCGGTGGAGGAATGGCGCGGGATCTTGGACGGCGTGGATGTGGTCGTGAACGCATCGGGCGTTTTGCAAGACGGCGCGCGGGACGATCTGGAAGCGATCCACGTGACGGCGGTGGAGCGGCTGGTGGCGGCGGCGGGGTTGGCCGGAAGCGCGGGTTCGGCTGGGGGTGCCTAGGTCCGTGTTGCGGACGGTCGGGCGAGTAGCGGATGGGCTTGGATATCTGGGCTGGCGGTCGCCATTGCGGAGAACGGCTCTGAGGGCCCTGGAAGACGGCGTGCGCGGGGACCCGTCCGCCTGGGCGGCGGCCGGGGGTGCGCCGTGCCGATCCTTGGAGCACACGCTGGCCGGTTTGCCCGCAACGCGGCAGGAGCGGCTCTTCGCTCGGGTCTATCTGACGCTGCCTTTCGCCATTGGGGCGCTGGTGCTGTTCTGGGTGCTGTCGGGAATGATCGCTTTGCTGGACCTGCCGCGGGCCATGGCGGTTCTGACCGACCGCGGGGCACCATCGGTCCTTGCGGTGTTCACGGTGGTTGGCGGGGCGGCCGCGGATATCGCCCTCGGCGCCGCCATCTGCTGGCGGCGCTGGGCCAAGCGCGCGGCTTTGGGGATGGTGGCGCTGTCCGGGATTTATCTGGCGGGGAGCTTGATTTTTGCCCCGGACTTGTGGGTCGATCCGCTGGGGCCG
>JBCDCS010000138.1:0-7313 GCA_039181205.1 Pseudomonadota bacterium | reverse complement strand
GCCTGTTCCTCGGTGATCGGCGCGCCCAACCGCTTCATCTACGGCGCGACGAAGGCGGCGGTGATCGGCCTGACCAAGTCGGTGGCGGTCGATTATGTGACACGCGGTATCCGCTGCAACGCGATCTGCCCCGGCACCGTCGAAAGCCCGTCCTGGCACGACCGCGTCAAAGCCCTGGGTGAGGAAATGGGCAGCTACGAAGAGGCTATGGCCGCGTTTGTGGCTCGCCAGCCCATGGGCCGTGTCGCCACCGCTCAGGAAATCGCAGCCCTAGCCGTCTACCTGGCCTCCGACGAAAGCGCGTTTACGACCGGCCATCCCCACATCGTCGACGGCGGATGGTCGGGCCAGTGAGCGGTTCAGCGATCCCCAAAATCCTGTACAGATTGAGAAACGGGTCTCGTAAAATGACCCACCCTTGTGAAGAAGACCGATGACCAAGCTCCGATCCCGCCTCTGGTTCGACAACCCCGACAACCGCGAGATGACCGCACTCTATCTGGAGCGGTATCTGAACTACGGCCTCACCCGGGAGGAGTTGCAAGGCAACAGTCCCATCATCGCCATCGCCCAGACAGGGAGCGATTTGAGCCCTTGCAATCGACATCATATCGAGCTCGCCAAACGTGTCCGCGACGGCATCATTTCGGCTGGCGGCGTGCCTCTGGAGGTGCCGGTTCATCCGATCCAGGAAACCGGTAAACGCCCGACGGCCAGTCTCGACCGCAACCTCGCCTACCTGTCGCTGACCGAAACGCTGAACGGCTATCCGATCGACGGCGTTGTGTTGATGATCGGCTGCGATAAGACCACGCCCGCCCTTTTGATGGCCGCCGCCACCGTCAACATCCCTGCCATCGCCCTTTCTGTCGGGCCCATGCTCAACGGGTGGTTCAAGGGGGAGCGGACGGGGTCGGGTACCATCGTCTGGAAGGCCCGGGAAATGCATGCCGCGGGCGAAATCGACGATGCCGGCTTCATGGAAATCGTCGCATCTTCGACGCCGTCCGTCGGCTATTGCAACACGATGGGCACGGCGACGACGATGAATTCCCTGGCAGAGGCTTTGGGCATGCAGCTTCCGGGAAGCGCTGCGATCCCAGCGCCTTACCGACAGCGCGGCCATATCAGCTACGAAACCGGCAAGCGCATCGTCGGGATGGTGCACGAGGATTTGCGACCGTCAGATATCATGACGCGCCAAGCCTTTGAAAACGCAGTCGTCGTGAACTCCGCCATCGGGGGCTCGACAAATGCCCCGATCCACCTCAACGCCATCGCCCGGCACCTGGGCGTGCCGCTCGACAATGACGACTGGCAGCGCCTCGGCCACCATGTCCCCCTTCTCGTTAATCTCCAACCCGCCGGGGAATTCCTGGGCGAAGACTACTTCCACGCCGGCGGCGTTCCCGCCGTTATCGGGCAGCTGATAGCGGCGGGGATGTTGCCCAATCCCGATGTGGTCACGGCGAACGGCAAGACCATGGGTGAGAATTGCGGGGCGCAGTCGTCCGTTCTGCCGGACGTCATCATGCCCGTGGAGGCACCCATGAAAACGGCCGCTGGCTTTCTCAACCTGAAGGGAAATCTGTTCGATTCCGCGATCATGAAGACCTCGGTCATCTCCGACGATTTCCGCAAACGGTACCTGTCGAACCCCGAAGACCCCGATGCGTTCGAAGGCTGTGCCGTCGTCTTTGACGGGCCCGAGGACTTCCACGCCAAGATCGATGACGAAAGCCTGGGTATTGACGAGACGTGCATCCTCATCATGCGCGGCGCGGGCCCGATCGGTTATCCTGGCGCTGCCGAAGTGGTGAACATGCGCCCGCCCTCTTACCTTCTGAAAAAGGGCGTCCAGGCCCTTCCGTGCATCGGGGATGGGCGGCAATCCGGCACCTCCGGGTCCCCGTCGATCCTGAACGCGTCACCGGAAGCGGCGGCGGGTGGCGGGCTGGCCCTGGTTCAGACGGGCGATCGGCTGCGGATTGATTTGAAGCAGGGCACGGCCGACATGCTGGTGCCAGACGACGTGCTCGCCGCCCGCCGGGCGGCCCTGCCGGATCGACCCTTCACGCCGGGCAGCCAGACCCCATGGCAGGAGATTTTCCGGGATCGGGTGGGACCCCTGTCGGAGGGGATGACCCTGCGCGGCGCCGAGACATATCGTGGAACGGCGCAGAAAGGTGTGCCGCGGGACAACCACTAGGATCGTCAGGGAGTTATTGGATGAAGTTGTGTCGTTTTGGCCCGCGCGGGGCCGAGAAGCCGGGGCTGATCGACCATAATGGCGACCTGCGCGATCTGAGCCAGGAGGTGGAGGATATCGCGGGCTCGACCCTGTCGGACCGATCCTTGGCGATCCTGGCCAACCTGGACCACATGGCGCTTCCCAAGGTCGAGCATGCGGCACGGCTGGGCCCGTGCGTCGGCGGGATCGGTAAGTTCCTCTGCATCGGCCTGAACTACTCGGACCACGCGGCGGAAACCGGCGCGGCGATCCCGGAGCATCCGATCCTGTTCCATAAGGCGACCAGCGCGGTCATCGGGCCCAACGACGATGTGGTCCTTCCGCGCGGCTCCACCCACACGGATTGGGAGGTGGAACTGGGCGTCGTGATCGGCACGGCGGCAAAGTATGTCAGCGAGGCGGATGCGCTCGACCACGTCGCTGGCTATTGCCTCGTCAACGATGTGTCCGAACGGCATTTCCAGAACAACTTGTCCGGCACTTGGACCAAGGGGAAATCCTGCGACACGTTCGGCCCGACCGGGCCCTGGCTGGTCACCCGCGACGAGGTGGGCGATCCGCAATCCCTCGACATGTGGCTCGACGTGAACGGTGAGCGGAAGCAGACCGGAAACACCTCGACCATGATATTCACGGTCGCGCAGATCATCGCCCATCTGAGCGGGTTGATGACCCTGTATCCGGGCGACGTCATCGCGACAGGGACACCGCCGGGCGTGGGCATGGGCATCAAGCCGGAGCCCGTCTACCTCAAAGCAGGCGACGTCATGGATCTGGGGGTCGAAGGCCTGGGCCGCCAGCGGCTCGCCGTCCGCGCGGATGACTGAGCTTCTGCAGATCGGGAACATCACCGATCGTATGGCCGCGGCGCTGGAGGGTCGTTTCACGCGCCATGTCCTTTTCGATCAGCCGGATCGGGCGGCTTGGTTGTCCGACGCTGGCCCCTCCATCGAAGCGATCCTGACCAATGGTCATTACGGCGTGCCCGACGACGTGGTCGCGGCCCTACCGAACCTCAAAGTCGTCAGCAGCTACGGCGTGGGTTACGACGCCATCGACGCGACCGCCCTGGCCGCGCGCGGCATCAAAATCGCGCATACCCCGGACGTGCTGAACGACGAGGTGGCGGATACCGTCGTGGCGCTTTGGCTCGCGGTGTCCCGGGGGATCGTCGCGGCCGACCGCCATGCCCGGTCGGGCGCCTGGGAGGCGGGCGAGTTTCGCCTGACCCGGTCGATCCAAGGGCGCCGTGTGGGCGTGCTTGGCCTGGGTCGGATCGGGCAGGAGATTGCAAATAGGGTCAAGGCGTTCCGGGGCGAAGTTCATTGTCATTCCCGGACGCGCAAACCGGTCGACTACACCTATCACCAGAGCCCCGTGGCGCTCGCGGCGGCCGTCGATGTGTTGGTCTGCATCACGCCCGGAGGCGCTGCGACCCGGCATCTGGTCAATGCGGAGGTCCTGTCGGCGCTGGGGCCGGATGGCATCCTGATCAACGTCTCACGCGGCTCGGTCGTCGATGAACGGGCTCTAGTCGCCGCATTGAAGGCCGGGACGATTGCCGGCGCCGGGCTCGATGTGTTCGAGGACGAACCGAAGATTCCGGATGCGCTGAAGGCCATGGAAAACGTCGTGCTGCTGCCCCATGTGGGCTCGGCCACGGTGGAGACGAGGGAGGCCATGGGCGACCTGACGGTTCGGAACCTGATGCAATGGCTGGCCGACGGAACGCTGGTGACACCGGTGCCGGAATGCCGGCACTTGTAGGGGGCGGGGATGACCCCGCAGGATGGGTCACACGACACGCGCAGGCATGTTCGCGATTCTCGCCGCCAAGCTGCCAATCCGGTCCAAAATCTCGGGACGGATCGGGCCGGTGCGCGGGGCATCGCGGAGCGTGGTAAACCAATGATCCGGCGGGTTCCGCCCTCGGGAATTCCCATCGAAACGCAGCTCGCGGAGGACCGCTTCGGCCTCGGGCGGCAGCCGGTCGGGGATATCCCGGCCCGACAGCACGGCCCAATTTCCGGTCCAAAGGCGGCCGACGGACCACGGGTTGTAACCCCCGCCGCCCAGCAACAGAAACCGCGGGGCGAGCGGCAGAAGCGCCGAGATCACAGCCCAATGGGCGTTATTGGACAGGGCGAGGCGGGAAAGGGGGTCTTCATCGATGGCGTCGGCGCCGCATTGCAGGACGATGGCATCCGGGGCGAAGGCCTCGACGGCAGGCAGGATCAGGTGGTCGCGGGCCTTGGCAAATTCGCTGTCGTTCAGCGCGCGGGGCAAGGGCAGGTTGAAGACCTGTCCGATGCCTTGATCCGTCAGCGCGCCGGTGAAGGGCCAGCGCTTTTCCTCATGGGTGGAGATCAGAAGGGTGTCGGGGTCGTCTGCAAAGGCGTGCTCGACCCCGTCCATGTGATGGGCGTCGATATCCACATAGGCGACGCGGTGCGCCCCGTTCCGCTTCAGCGACAGGATGCCCAGGACGGCGTCGTTCAGATAGCAGAAGCCGGACGCGCGGTCGGGCATCCCGTGATGGGTGCCGCCGCCGGGATTGTGGATGCGGCCGCCATCGCGCAGGAGTCCGCCCGCCAGGAGCGATGCCCCGGCGCCCGTGGCGGGGCGGCGGTACATTTCGGGGAAGATCGGGTTGGATATGGTGCCGAGACCGTGACGACGGCGGGTGGCCTCATCGACTGTACCGGTCTCCTCGGCCTGGGCCAGCGCCCGGACGTAATCGGGCGTGTGCCAGATCGAGAGAGCGGCGGGTTTTGCCCGGGGCGAGGTGCGGAACTGCTCGGGCGGCAACCATCCTAGGGCGCGGGTAAGATCCAAGACGGTGGACACCCGGGGGACGCGCAGGGGGTGCCACTTGCCGTAGCTTGACCCCCGGTAGATTTCGGAGCCGAGGAGAAGCGTCACTCGGGCAGCACGGCCTCGATTTGCCGGGTGAAGCGCGGCGAGGTGGGGCGCACATTCGCGCCTTCGAAGGTGACCAGTTCGCCCCCGGGCGACAGCAGCGCCTTGTTGAAATTCCATCGAGGCACGGCGCCTTGGTCGGCCAGCCATTGATAGAACGGATGGGCGTCCGACCCTTTGACCGAGGTGATCGTGGTCAGCGGCAGGGTGAGGCCGTAATTCACCTCGCAGAATTCGGCGACGGCGTCCTCGCTCGCCAATTCCTGGCGGAAATCGTCGGACGGCACACCGATGACCGTGAGGCCGCGATCTTCATAGGTTTCATGCCGCGTCTGAAGGTCGGCATATTGATCAGTGAAGCCGCAGAGCGAAGCCGTGTTAACCACCAGAACCGCCCGATCCTGGAGCGCGTCCAGATCGATCGTGCCGCCTTCCAGAGCTTCGAACTGAAACGCGGATGCGGGCAGGGCGGTCAGGAGGAGAGTCACGAGGCTGCGCATGAAAGGAACGGTAGGGGCGTGTGCGACTCCTTCAACCTTGTCCGGTGCGGCAGAATGCCTAAGTTCTTGCCACGTCACGTCATTCGGGAAGACCATGATCCGCTACTCACTGAAATGTGCCGAGGGCCACGATTTCGACAGTTGGTTCGCGTCGGCCGAAGCCTATGACACGCTGGTGTCCAAGGACATGGTGGCCTGCATGATCTGTGGCAGCACCGACGTTCGGAAGGCCCTGATGGCGCCGAAAGTGGCAAAAGGTGAGATCGGGGAACGGCCCCTGGCGAAGCCGGCGTCGGAGATCGAGACAAAGGTCGCGGCCCTGCGCGACAAGGTCGAGGCGGAGGCCACTTATGTGGGCGGGCGCTTCGCCGAAGAGGCGCGAAAAATCCACACCTCGGACGACCCATTCAAGCCGATCTGGGGCGAGGCGAATGCCAAGGATGCGAAGGCCTTGCTGGACGACGGCATCCCCGTGGCCCCGCTGCCGTTCGGTCCGAAATCCAAGGCCAATTGATGCGCGCCCTGGTGACGGGGGCGTCCCGCGGGATCGGGGCGGCCATGCTGGTCGAAGGGCGCGAGCGCGGGCATGACGTGCTCGGGACATCGCGTGACGGGGCGCACGGGCTACTTCGGCTCGACGTGACGGATACCGGCCTGCAGACGGATTGTGCCGCGGCGACCGGGCCGATCGATGCGCTGATCTGCAATGCGGGTGTCTATCTGGACAAGGGGCAAAGCTTCTCGGACCTCACGGCCGCCACGCTGAGCGCCACGTTCGCGGCCAACGTCACCGGCGTCACGTTGACGGTGCAGGCGCAGCTTCGGAATCTGTCCAAGGGCGGCCGGATTGCCGTGATCGCCTCGGCCATGGGCCAGCAATCCGGGGCCGGAGGCAACGCTTTCGCCTATCGGGCGTCCAAAGCGGCGGCGATCAATTTAGCCCTGAACCTGGCCCAGACGCTCCGGCCCCAGGGGATTGCCGTGGCGGCCTACCACCCCGGCTGGGTCCGCACGGATATGGGCGGTCCGGGCGCCAGTCTTTCGGTCGAGCAGAGCGCCCGTGGCCTTTGGGATCGGATCGACGCGCTTGACCTGGACGCGTCGGGTGCGTTTCTGAACCATGATGGAACGCCGCTCGACTTCTGACCTGTCCCGCCGGACGCTTTTGGGCGCCATGATCGCGGCGCTCGCCTGGTCCGCAGATGGCGGAGAGGGACTGACCGTCTTTGCCGCGGCCTCCCTGAAGCCAGCCTTGGATGAAATCGCAGCCGGTTGGGAGGCGCCGGTGGCGCTGTCCTATGGCGGCTCCGGCACAATTGCACGCCAGGCGGCGGCGGGGGCGCCGGTGGATATCGTGCTGCTGGCGGCGGAAGATTGGATGGATTGGCTGGTGGGGCAGGGCGTCGTCGAGGGCACGCCTCTGTCCGTGGCGGGCAACCGGCTGGTCCTGGCCGGCGCGTCCGGATCGGGGCCGGTGGCCTTGGATCAGAATGCGCTGCTCGACCGTCTTGGGGCCAATGGCAGGCTCGCCATGGGCGACCCCATATCGGTCCCGGCCGGGCGCTATGCGCAACAGGCGCTGGAGACGCTCGGGCTCTGGGACGCGATCGCGCCCAGGACGCTACTGGCCGAAAATGTCCGCG
>JBCDCS010000137.1:0-7338 GCA_039181205.1 Pseudomonadota bacterium | reverse complement strand
GGGAACACGCCGGCCCAGACGCCCGAAAACACGCCGTCGCAATTCGATCCCAGCAACTGGCTGATAAAAGGCGAGTAATCGTCCGTATTGGCGGCTGGCCACACCTGCGTCACGATTTCCGCACCGGGCCGGATCTCCGCCAGATGTTCTTCGAATGCCGTGCCCAGATCGTGCCCATAGGAGTAGTCGAGCAGGATCGTGCAGACCGTATCCCAGCCCAGCCGATCTGCAATGATCGCGGCGGACTTGCCTTCGGTATTGGTGTTGTCCGCCGCCCGGAACACATAGGGGTGCCGATTTTCGTCGTTGGTCAGCTGCACCGTCTTCGGGATGCCGGCCATGTAGACGACGCTTTCCTGCTTCGCGACTTCCGAGATCGCCAACGCCTCCGACGACGACACCCCGCCGATCAGCACGTCCACATTATCCTTTGTGATCAGGTCCCGGGCCGCCGCCGTAGCCACCGAAGGGTTGCACTGGCTATCCCGGTGCAGTGTCTCGACTTGGCGTCCGAGCAAGCCACCGGAGGCGTTTATGGTGGCCACATAAGCCTCGTGCCCTTCCAGAGCTCGCGCGCCCGCCGTGGCGCAGCCGCCTGTGGTCGGCAGCAGCACGCCGATGCGGATAGGCTCTTCCTGTGCGTGGACGCCCGTCGCGGCCAACCCGGCCAGCAAAGCAACGGATGCGGTCACTCCCTTGATCGACATTCCATGATCCTCCCAGTGGTGCGAGCGACTGGCTCGGCAGGTCTCTACAGCGAATTGTGGTCACGTGTGCAGAAATGTGCAGAACATCATTGACAGCCCGCTGTCAAGCTCTGAAGAACGGTAGGGCAGTGAACCGAATTGGAAAGAGCCGGTGACCAACGGACGATCCGTGACCGCATCCGACGTCGCCAAAGCGGTGGGCGTCTCCCGCTCGACTGTATCGCGGGCATTCACGCCCAATGCCTATGTGAAACCCGGTGTTCGAGATGAAATTCTTCGTATTTCCAAATCTCTAGGTTATGAGCCAAACCGCTTGGCTCAGGCCCTCATCTCCCGGCAAAGCCCAGTCGTCGGCATCGTCATCCACGGTCTGTCTAACCCGTTTCATGCCGAAATCTACGCGGCCCTGACGCAGGAACTGCAGCGCACCGGCTTCACGCCCCTGACCGCCCAACTAAGTCAGGACAAGGATATCGGCGCCGCCTTGGCGACCTTCCGGCAGTACCAAGTCAGCCGAGTCATTCTGACCTCGTTTGCAGTCACCGATGACATCATCGAGACCTGCCTGGCCTCGGGCTTGGAGGTGCTGCTTCTCAATCGCACGGACGAAGCAGCCCGCTGCTCCGCCGTCAGTGCCGACCTGGCCCAAGGCGGCGGCTTGGCCGCGCGCCACCTGATCCAACAGGGCCGCCGCCGGATCGCCATTCTCGATGGCCTCGCCGGGTCCTGGACCGCCACGGTGCGGGCCGAAGGCTATCTGCGCGAACTGGCCCAGCATGATATGGCGCCGCTCCGCCGCCTGCCGGGCACATACGTCTATCAATCCGGCCTCGACGCTGCCGCGCTCCTATTCGATGGCGGCACCGTGCCGGACGCCGTACTCTGCGCCAACGATCTGAGCGCCTTCGGGCTCATGGACGGTCTGCGCCAGGCCGGTCTGCGCATTCCCGACGATGTGGCCGTGGTCGGCTATGATGACGTGCCGATGGCGGCCTGGCAGGCCTATGACCTGACCACCATCCGCCTGCCGATCCGCCAGATGGTCAGCCGCCTCTGCGACTTGCTGACCGATAGGCCGTCTGACGATCTACCCGCCCTGGAAGCTACGTTCTTCTCCTGCCGTCTCATTGAAAGAAGCAGCGCCTGACGCCCTGACCTCTTGAACCCGCGCGCGACGACACACCCGACCCCAACAATCTCTTCGCGCTTCGATTTTACCGCCCTGATTCCAAGCGCTGGATCGGATCTGGAGCACTGGAATCGTGGTGGAAGGGGATTGTCACGCTGCGATTTCCGAGCAAACCTATGCTGCGCCGCGATCAAGAGGCGGCCATGGGAGGACATCATGATCAGACGCGTTACGACAGCCGCTGCTGCGGCCCTTTTATTGACCGGGATCGCCCAGGCCGACGGTCACCAGGCCGCCATCGACGGCCCCGAATGTATCGCGCCCGCCAATCCGGGCGGCGGCTTCGATCTCACCTGCCGTATCGCACAAAACGGCCTGGAACCTGTCCTGACCGAACCCATGCAGGTCACCTTCATGCCCGGCGGCGTCGGCGCCGTGGCGATCAACCTCTTCAACACCACCCGCACTGATGACGCCTCCGCAATCGTCGCGTTTTCGTCCGGGTCGCTGCTCAACATGGCCACCGGCAAGTTCGGCCAGTGGGATGAGGACGATGTCCGCTTCCTCGCTACCGCGGGCGCCGACTATGGCGCGGTCGTTGTGCCGGGCGATTCCGAATACGAGACGCTGGACCAGCTGATGGCCGCGCTCGAGGCCGATGTGGGATCCATCGCGATCGGCGCGGGCGGTGGCGTGGGCAGCCAGGATTGGATGAAAGGTGCCCTGCTCGTCCGGTCGCGCGACCTTGATCCGCGTGAGATGCGCTATGTCGCTTTCGATGGCGGTGGTGAGGCCATCGCAGCCCTGCTCGGCGGCTCGATCCAGGCCTATATGGGCGATGTGGGCGAGATGGTTCCCTTCATGGAAACCGACGAAATGCGCATTCTCGCGGTTATGAGCCCCGAACGCCTGCCCGCGCCCTTCGCCGACATCCCGACCACAGCCGAACTGGGATATGACGGCGCCGAATGGGTGATCCTGCGCGGCTATTACATGGGCAAGGACGTCCCAGATGCCGACTACGACGCCTACGTCGCTGCCTTCCAGGCCGCCTACGACTCGGACGGCTGGGCCGATATCGTCACGGCCCAGGGTCTATCGGTCGTGACAATGGCCGGCGCCGAACTGCAGGCCGATGTAGAAGGCCGCGTCAACCGCATGCGCGAAATCGCACGCGAAGCGGGCCTGATCGAGTGATCCGGCCGCGCTGCGCCCGGCTGGGGCGCAGCGCGATCTTTGGCTAAGGGGGCTGCCGTGGCAGATCGCATCTTCGCAGGCGCGTTGCTCCTGGTGATCGTGGGGTATGCTTTCATCGCTTTCACGATCATCCAGGCCCCCTTCCAATACGACCCGCTCGGCCCCGAGACCTGGCCACAAATCCTCGGCGTCCTGGCGGGACTCTGCTGTCTGTTCATCCTGGCGCGTCCCGATGTGAACCGCTTCCCGGCTACGCTGCGGACAGTCTGGCGTCTGGCGGCGGTTATCGTCTTGCTGTCGGCCTATGCTTGGGCATTCGAACGTCTGGGGTTCATCCTCGCCACCACGGCCTTCTGCACGCTCTTCGCCGCTTTCCTTGGCGCGCGCTGGCCTTTCGCCGCCGCCTTCGGCACGGTCACGGGCGTGGTCGGTTATTTCCTCTGCACACGCCTTCTGGAGCTCAATCTCCCTGAAGGCATGCTGCCCGTTTGACGATCGGAGGCTGACCGATGGAAGCCGTCCTCGCCGGTCTGTCCCAAGGCTTCGCGGTCGCGCTCAGTCCGTTCAACCTGATGCTGGTGCTCGTTGGCTGCTTCGCCGGCACATTGATCGGTGCGCTTCCCGGCATCGGGCCGATCAACGGCGTGGCCATCCTCCTGCCCATTGCCTATGGCCTGGGCTTTCCGGCTGAATCGGCGCTGATCCTGTTGGCGGGCATCTACTACGGTGCGGAATATGGTGGCCGGATTTCGTCAATCCTGTTGAACGTGCCGGGGGATGCAAGCGCGGTGATGACCACGCTCGACGGCAATCCCATGGCGAAACGGGGCGAGGCGGGGCGCGCCCTGTCGCTCTCGGCCGTCTGTTCCTTCGTGGGTGGGACGTTCGCAGTTATACTGATGAGCCTCTTTGGCCCGCTCCTCGCTTCCTACGCGGTGACCTTCTCACCTTCGGACTATGTGGCGCTGATGGTCTTCGCCTTCGCGTCCCTGGCCTCTCTGGTGGGCGCGAACCCGGTGAAGACGCTGCTCGCGGCGCTCATCGGTCTGATGCTCGCGGCCATCGGCATCGATGCCAATACGGGCGTGATGCGGTTCACCTTCGGCATCCCGGACTTGCTGGCTGGGATCGATTTTCTGATCATCGTCATCGGTCTCTTCGGCATGGCCGAGTTGATCCACCTGGTCGAACAGCAGGTGACCGGCAAATTGAAGGCCATCGGCGTGGACAAGTCCTTCGTCAGCCGCGTCGATCTCTTGCGTGTCAAATGGACGGTCCTCCGCTCCTCGATCATCGGTTTCTTCATCGGCACGCTGCCGGGCACGGGCGCCTCGGTCGCCTCCGCCGTCGCCTATGGCACCGAAAAGCGATTGGCGGAGGATGACAGCCAGTTTGGTCAGGGCGATGAACGGGGCCTCGCCGCGCCTGAATCGGCCAACAACGCAGCTGCCGGGGGCGCCATGGTGCCGATGTTGACCCTGGGCATCCCCGGGTCCGGGACGACGGCGATCCTGCTGGGCGCGCTGCTTTTGTTCAATGTGCAGCCTGGGCCGACGCTGTTCACACAACGGCCGGAGATCGCCTGGGGCCTGATCGCGTCCATGTATATCGGGAACCTGGCGCTTCTGGTGATCAACCTGCCTTTGGTGGGCTTCTTCGCGCGCATGCTGACCATTCCGCAGCAGTACCTGACGCCACTCATTGCCGTGCTGGCTTTCATCGGCGTCTATTCCGTCGTCTCGAACCCTCATGATCTTTACATGATCATCGGCCTTGGCGTGTTCGGCTGGATTCTGCGGAAGCTGGATTTCAGCCTCGCGCCAGTCATCCTCGGCTTTGTGTTGGGCTCGCTCTTCGAAGATAATCTGCGCCGGGCCCTATCGATCTCGGCGGGGGATTGGTCGATCCTGATCACCTCGCCGGATTCCGTGGTGCTCTACATTCTCGCTGCCGTGGTCGTGGCGGCCCCGATCCTGCTGCGGCAGCGGCAGAAGCGCCGCGCGGCCAAGGCGGGGGAATGACCGCGGACCTACGCCGGACCTTTCTGACACTGGCTGTCGCAGCACTGGGCGCTGCGGTTGCCATCGCGCTCGGTGTTCCGGCAGGGGCGTTGCTTGGCGCAACGATCGCCGTCACCATCTTCGCACTGGCGCGCGGCGGCCCGACCGTCCCGGTCGCCTTACGGGATGTCGCGTTTGCGGTCATCGGCCTTACCCTGGGCGCCGGGATCACACCCAGCATCATTCAAGACGTCGCCCAATGGCCTGTCAGCCTGGCCGCCATGGTCGTCACACTGTCCATCATCATGGCTGGATCGACATTGGTTCTTTATTCGGTCTTCGGTCTCGACCATCGAACCGCGCTGCTCGCCACATCGCCGGGCGCTTTGTCTTATACTCTCGCTCTCTCGGCCGAGGGCCGGGGGGATACAGCCGCTGTCGCCGTTGCGCAGAGCGTCCGCCTCTTGACCATCACCCTCCTGGTTCCACCGGTCTTGCTGGCCACATCTCTCACGCCAATCGGCGGTGGCAGCTTTTCAGAGATGGACTTCCTTCCAACGCTGCTCCTTCTCGCCGTGGCCGGTCTTGCTGGGCCGCTTCTGGTGCGTGCCAAAGTCCCGGCAGCCTGGCTTCTGGCGGGCTTTCTGGTCAGCGCCGTTGCGCACCTCGCCGGTTGGGTCGAAGGCCGCCCGGACATGCGCGTCCTGACAGCAGGGTTCGTCGTCGCAGGCGCGACCATCGGCGCTCGCTTCGCTGGGACGTCCCTCGCCGCGCTACGGGCGCTGGCCGGGGTCGCCGTGGCGGTGTCGGCCATCGGCCTGATCGGATCCTTCCTGCTTAGCTGGCCCATCGCGCTCTGGCTCGGATTGTCCCACGGCCAAGTCTGGGTCGCCTTCGCGCCTGGCGGGGTCGAGACCATGGCCGCGATGGCCGTCGCCTTGGGATACGATCCGGTCTATGTCGCCGTCCATCACGTCGTCCGGCTTCTGATCCTCTTCGCTATCCTGCCGCTGCTATTGCGTTGATCTAGGGCCTAGATCGACCAAACTGCCAGCTTCGATTTGAGCCCCTCATTCGCCGCCGCGCCGGACCTCACTGATGGCCACAAGCACACCGTCCGACTGGCGCCGCGCCGTGATCGTCGCGACCGTTCCGAATTTCAGACCAAGCTCTGTAACGGACAAATCACAAGATAAATCAAGCGTATCCCCAGCATCCGCGTTGCCGTACCAATGCAGGTCGCGCGACGATGCCGCGGGGAGGGGAATCGGTCCCGCGGTTGCGGCCTCGGCTGCAGAAAAGAACCGCATAAAGTTTGCGAAATAGAGCAGGCCGACCCCGTTTAAATCCGACCCATCCACCCGCAAACTCACAAGCGGACTCGCGTCCAAAGCGGCAAAAGCGAGCGACCTGCGGCGCGCATTCAGAATTTTGACATCCTTGGGTAAATCTCGGGCCGGCGCCGACGGAAGCCCTTGGATTCGACCGGCGGGCTGAAGCTGAATGTTGGAAGATCCGTCGCGCCGCGCGAAGCGGGATACGAGATCAACTGAAATCGTCGCGCCGTTGGTCTTCCGCAACATTGTCCGGGACCGCCATCCCGTCGCAGCCGAGGGCAGGCTTGTCAGGGTCAAAATCGCCTTGTCGTCCTCGGCAAAGGCGGCCGTGTCCCCGTCGATCCGGGCCGAGATGATTGATGGCAAGGCGCGATGCCCATCCGCGTCCCGCAAACTGCTGATCGGCGCGCCCGCCGTCGCGGCGATGGATTGCCAGTGCAGATGGCAAGCCTGCCGAAGCAACCAGGATTCCGATACGGACCCGTCACCTGCGAGATGTGGCATTCCCAAGCGGATGCTCTCCAGGCCTGGCTGTTCAAGTCGGGGGAAACGGGTCCGGACGGGGGTCTGAAAACGTTCTGCAAATGTCATCGATCTCTCTCCACAATTACTTGCAGAACTTCTCAGGCTCGACGCGATGGCGCACGTGAATTGCCCGTGAATCTTGAGACCGCAACAACTGCCGCCGCATCGAAATCCGACCGGACGACAGGGTTCAGATGGCGGGCAGGTGGAAAACCTGGCAGTTGCGCAGATCGGAGCTGGCGGTCCCGGCAGGATTCGAACCTGCAACCTGCCCCTTAGGAGGGAACCGTTCATAGCGCTAGTCCTTCTGTGATTTCTTGCTGTTGGGTGTTTGTACGGTGTCCGCCTGTACATGGTTTGTACGAAAACGGGCCCTGACATCGGCCTCATCGGTCTCTGCATGAGCATAGATGCGCATGGGCAAATTGGGGTCAGACCAGCGC
>JBCDCS010000136.1:0-7347 GCA_039181205.1 Pseudomonadota bacterium | reverse complement strand
CTTCACCGGCACCTCCAACTGCCTCATCGCCAAGAACCGCGACCTGGAGGCCATCGGCACCAACGCCCACGAACTCCCCATGGTCTACGCCGCGCTGACCGAGGATGATTCCGCGCTCGCCCAGGCCCCCTACGACGTCCTCGCCGATTGGCATGAGGAGCATGACGGCAACCTCCGCATCATCCTGCCCGACACCTACGGCACCCAGGGCTTCCTGGCCCACGCCCCCGATTGGCTGGCCGGCTGGACCGGCATCCGCATCGATTCCGGCGACCCGGCCCAGGGCGCCGAAACCGCCATCGCCTGGTGGAAGGCCCGCGGCGAGGACCCGCGCGAAAAGCTCGTCATCTTCTCCGACGGGCTGGACGTCGACGTGATCGAGCGCCTCCACGCCCAATTCACCGGCCGCGTCCGCGTCTCCTTCGGCTGGGGCACGCTGCTCACCAACGATTTCCGAGACCTCGTCCCCGCCGACGCCCTGGCCCCGTTCTCCCTGGTCTGCAAAGCCGTCGCCGCCGAGGGCCGCCCCACCGTCAAACTCTCCGACAACCCCCGCAAGGCCATGGGCCCGTCGGAAGAGGTGGCGCGGTACAAGCGGGTGTTCGGGGTGGGGGAGCAGGTGGTGCGGGAGGTGGTGGTTTAGGCTGAGAAACCGAGCTTTCTGAGCATATCGAAAACGAGAATGTTTTCGACGTTAAGGCTGTTGCAGACATCAGGGATTTTCACACGCTTTCGCGTCTCAGGTTGAGCAATTTCCTGCGTCACAACAATCCAGTCTGACACTTTCGCTTTCGCAATCACCCACGGATCTGCGCCCGCGAGGAACTTTGCTATCCCGGCTTGTTTGTAGTTATTTTCTATACAGTGGCCGGAGATTACTGGCATCTGTAGTTGGGTGGCTTCGTCATCGACGGCCAAAACCCAGTTCGGATCATCCATCGATCTGAACCAATCAGCCAGCTGCCCATCCTGCTTCAAAACTTCGTCTTTCACTGGATCAACCGTGAAAAGCTCCACTCCAACCTGGTTTTCAACCCAATCCCAAAATTTGGGCACGAGATCAAATGCGTAGTATGAGTTTGCCGCCTGAATAAAGACATTTGCGTCAACAACGTACATCTAGGCAGATCCCCTCTCAAATATCTCTCGAACTTTTGAGGGTTGAATGTTTAATAGTTGCCCGGCTTCTCGATACAGCAAACGACCAATTGCTGCCTCACGGGTCACGGCCTTGGTGAATACCCGGCCATTCCTAGCGGGTATGTTATTGTAGTAACTGCCTCCACTTGGTCGCTGCTTCGCTAGCGCTGTCCAACGTGCGCGCTCACCACTGAAAAAATCACGGTAGACCGCAGCGTCGATAAGAGATTGCTCCAGCGCTCGCCGCGCAATTACGATGCGGCTCACACTAAATCTCTCAGCTAGCGCATCAACTTGGTATGCAAGCTCGACGTCGCGGTCCCAAAATTCGACAAATTCGGAGCTTGGAACAAGAAATTCTGCCGCGATTTCGTTGCATTTCTCTTCAACCTTCCGATCTCCGTCGTGGGTCAAGTCTGAAAGGTCGCCAATTTCAATTGACGATTTTCCAATCCATAAGTGCGCTAGTTCATGTGCAAGAGTAAAAATCTGAGCCGCTTTAGCATCTTGGCCATTTATGAAGATCAAAGGTATTACTTTGTCTGCAATTGCAAAGCCTCGAAGAAGCTTGACGGGTATACTGCGATGCGTATTATTACTGATTACGCCCGATCGCATTATCCAGATGCCGATCTTCTCCGCCGCTTTAAGGAGTTCGTCGAGGAAGCGCTCATGCGTCTTTCTTGTCGAAAATAGGCTATTGCTCAACCTTGATAGTTCATGCCTTATGTCGTTTGCTACCAGATGCGCAGGCGCATCTATCTCAAATCGAGATACGAAATCGAGGGGCTCAAACCCTTCCTCTAATCGGTACTCGCGGTACCAATCGCGCTTAAATTCAATGTCGTTCAGGAGATCATATAGGTCGCCGTTAAGCTTCTGCTTTATTCCGGGAAGCCGGCGGAATTCGGCTGTTGGAACCTGCTCGGCGGGTGGTTCGGGTAAGTATAAGTAGCCAAATGGTATTCTGAGTGCAGTAGCAATTCTTTGAGCCTGCTTGAAGGTCGGGAGGTCATCACCAGAGATCCACGATGCGACGCGGTCAGGTGTGGTGTTGAGCTTCTCGCTCAAGCCTTCCACGTCGATCCCAGCTCTTTTCTGAGCCCAGGCGAGCACCGCGCTGTTGATTAGAGCCTTAGCCAAGTACGTTGGGCCTTTCCCTGTTACTTTCTTCTAACGAACACTTGGACCCGTACAAGTCGCAGCAAACGTAGAGCGCGTAAATGCCCACCACCCCCTCAAACCCGATCCACATCCATCCGCTGGTGCAGCACCCGCACCACCGTCACGGCCGCGTCGTCATCGCGAAAGAACACCACGTGCTGCCCGGCCCGCATTCGTAGGGTGGGCAGTCTGCCCACCATGCGACCGGGTGATGGTGGGCAAACTGCCCACCCTACCCATCCTCCTCGACCCCACCGCGCAGCGCCTTCACCGCCCCCCGCCGCTTCTTCGCCTCCACCCGCTTCGCCTTCTGCCGGGCCGAGACCTTTGTCTTCACCCGTCGCTTCGGCTTGACCGACGCCACGCGCACCAGCGCCGCCAGCCGCTCCCGGGCGATCTCCCGATTGCGGGCCTGGCTGCGCTCCTCGGAGACCTGGATCACCAGCGCCCCCTCCTTCGTCCAGCGTCGCCCCGCCAGCCGCTTCAGCCGCGCCTTCACGGGTCCCGGCAGGTTCGGCGACCGTTCCGCCTCGAACCGCAGCTCCACCGCCGTCGCCACCTTGTTGACGTTCTGCCCGCCGGGGCCGGACGCGCGGACGAATTGCTCGGTGATCTCCCAATCCTGGAGCGTGATGTCGGGGGTGACGGGCAGGGGCATGGGCGGAGTGGTTAAGATCGGGTGCGGAAAACCGTGCGAACGCACGTATGTACGGGGGGTGTACAGCAGGTGTACGGCGGGCGCCCCCCCTCTTGGGAACAGAAGAAGGCCGCCCTCGACACCGGGACGGCCTTCCGAAAGTTCAGGAGGTGGGGTCGGTTAGAGTGACCTCAACCTGTTGAAAACAAGCGTAAAAGGCTGCTTCTACGCGCGCACCTCAACAGCTGTCCCGACGCACTTCTCCAATACCTTTCTAGACACTGGATCACCTCCTTTCATTGGTTGCCGATGGGCTGACTTTGGCGCGTATTTCGTACCGGTCAACCCCCTTTACGCAACCCGTTGTGCCAATCTTACAGTGATGACACGAAACGGCACCAAGGCGAGCAGCGCCACCCCGATCTTCACCGACCAATCCGCCAGCGCCAACCCAACCCAAAGCGGCCCCACTGCCGTGGGTTCCTGCGCCCAGGAAACATCGCCCCAAGCCGTTGGAAAGGCGAGGAAACCTGCGAAAGCAATGGTGAAGAACAGCGTCGTATCCACCACGGATCCGATCACCGTTGACACGAGGGGCGCTCTCCACCAAATTCGGGTACCGATCCAAGAAAACACAGCTAAATCGGTCATTTGCGCCACCAAGAACGCCGTCCCCGAGGCCAGCGCGATCCGGAGCGTCACCAGCGGCCCGAACTCCCCCATGATCTGCGTTCCGATCAGCGAACACAGAAGCCCCACGCCGAAACCTGCGAGAACGACTTTCCGAGCCTTTTCAGCGCCGTAGAGCCGGTTCGTGACGTCCGTGACCAAGAAGGCCAGCGGGTAGGAAAACGCCCCCCAGGTCAGCCAGCCGTCGGCGATGAGGAATTGCACGCCGATATTGGACGCGACGACGATCGCCCCCATGGCGAGGATTGCGTAGATCATTGATTTCGTTTCCGTTTTGACATGGTGGTCGGAGACATGGCCCGAAGGCAGGTCGCCCCCTACCGCCCCGCGTCCCAACGCGCAAGCCCATCGGTCCGGAACGCCTCCGGGATTTCGTCGCGCCCCTCCAGGATCAAGTCCGCCATCACCTCCGCCACCTTCGGCGCCATCCCAAACCCGATCTTGAAACCGCCGTTGGCGATGTAATGCCCCGACCGTTCCGGCCATTTTCCCAGAAGCGGCGCCCGGCTCCGGGCCCGCGGCCGCACTCCGGCCCAGCGTTCCAGCACGCGCCGCTGGGCCAAGTCCGGCAAGACCGCCGCGGCGCGCGCCAAGAGATCGTCGCATTTGCCATCGACATCCTCATCCTCGAACTCCCGCTCCGACGTAGAACCGATGGCGGTCGTGCCATCGGCATGGGGGATCACGTGGAGGCCGTCGATATAGAGCTGCGGTTCGGCACGGCGGTCCAGATCGAGCCGGATGGCTTGCCCCTTGATCCCGGACCCGGCAGGGCGGCCTTTGATGTCGCGCAGCTCGGTCAGGCCGTGCCAGCCAGTGGCGTGGATCACAGCACCTTCTGGAGTCCCTTCGGTAACGATTTCGCCGCCTTTCCAACGGATTGCGGCCGCCAGCGCCGCACAGGCCCGGCGCGGGTGCAGGCGGGCGGAGAGCGTGTCGTGGATAACCTCGGCCGTTCCGGGGGACCAGTCCGCCGGGGCAGGGCGGATGCCCCACGTGGCGTCCCCACGCCAAAGCGTCTTCGCCTGCTCCGCCCGCGCCTCCGCCAGGGTCCGCGCGGCGGCATCCGGGATCGGCTGCAGACGGCCGGTGCGGGCATAGTCCGGGTCTCCGCCACCCACCTCGGCGACCTCGGCCCACCAGCCCTCGGCCATCAGCAGGCTGTCCAATTGGAAGGCCTTTTTCGCGTTCCACTGTTCCGGCACGTGGGGGGCCAGGGCACCTACGAAGCCACCCGACGCGCCCGCGCCGACGCCGCCGGGGTCGATGACGCGCACGCGGGCCCCCCGCCGGACAAGGCTCCAGGCGCAGGCCAAGCCGAAGGCCCCGGCGCCGAGGATGGTGACGTCTACGCGCATGACGGCCCTTTCGCACGACACGCGTTGGCGCGATAGGGCATGGCATGGAAAGGCAGGCGCAAATCGAGTGGAAGGACGGCGTTCCGGTCGCGAGCGGGTTCGGCGACCCGTATTATTCGCTGCAGGATGGGCTGGCCGAGGCGCAGCATGTCTTCCTGGGCGGAAACGATCTGCCCGGACGCTTCCACGAAGGATTCCATGTGGCCGAGTTGGGCTTCGGTACGGGGCTCAATGCCCTGGCGACGGCGGCCGCCTGGGACGGGCCGGGGCGGCTCCGCTACACCGCATTCGAAGCCTATCCTATGGCCCGAGATGACATGGCCCAGGCCCTTTCGGCGTTTCCCGTCGACGCGTCGCCCCTGCTGGATCAATGGCCCGCCGAGCGGATCGACCTGCCGGGGATCGCGCTTCAACTGGTTTTCGGCGATGCGCGCCGAACCTTGCCGGATTGGCGGGGCAGGGCCGATGCCTGGTATCTCGACGGCTTCGCCCCCGCGCGGAACCCGGAGCTTTGGGGCGACGCGCTGATGGCCGAGGTCGCGCAACATACCGCGCCAGGCGGCACCTTCGCCACCTACACCGCTGCGGGCCATGTGCGCCGGGCGCTGGCGGCGGCGGGGTTCACGGTCGGACGCGTGCCGGGCTTTGGGCGCAAGCGGCATATGACCCTGGGGCACCTGCCATGACCGGCAACGCCCTGGGCATCGGGCTCATGTGCCTGACCGTGTTCGTCTTCGCCCTGCAGGACGGATTCTCCCGCCATCTGGTCGCCGAATACAACGTCTGGATGGTCATCACGATCCGCTACTGGTTCTTCGCCGCGCTCGCACTCGGGATCGCGGCCCAGCGTGGCGCGTTGCGGCGGGCCTGGGCCACGCCGCGCCCCTGGCTCCAAGCGTCGCGCAGCCTGCTGTTTGTGGCGGAGATCTGCATTCTGGTCTCCGCCTTCGTGCTTCTGGGGCTGACGGAAAGCCATGCGATCTTCGCGCTGGCCCCGCTGCTGGTCGCGGCCATCTCGGGCCCGATCCTGGGCGAAAAGGTCGGACCGCTTCGATGGATCGCTATCGGAATCGGCTTTCTGGGCGTGCTGATCATCCTGGCGCCCGCGGGCGGTGTGTTCAGCCCCTTGGCGCTGCTGCCGCTGATCGCGGCGTTCATGTTCGCACTCTATGCGGTGTTGACCCGATTAGTCGCGCGCACCGATGACGCGCTCACCTCATTCGTCTGGACGGGCTGCGCCGGGGCCGTGGCGATCACGCCGCTGGGCCTCTGGATGTGGGAGCCGATGACGGGCGCGGACTGGGCCTGGATGGCCGGTCTCTGCGCCTTGGCAGCGTTGGGCCAATGGCTCTTCATCAAGACCTACGAGGCGGCGGAGGCGAGCGTGGTCCAGCCCTTCGCCTATCTGCACCTGGTCTTCGCGTCCGCGATCGGCGTCACCATGTTCGGCGAAACACTGCGGCTGAACGTGGCGTTGGGCGCCGCGATCGTCGTCGCCGCGGGGATCTTCACGGTCTGGCGGACCGGGCGGGCGAGAAGCCTGGAATGATCACCCAGCCTCGGTCAGCCGTCGTTCTGCCGCGTCGCCACCACACCTTTCGGGGCCAGATCGTCATAGCCGTTGCGTAGCCAATCGGTGAGCTTGATCTCTCCGACCTCGCCGGTCAGGCGGGCGTGGTAGGGCAGCAGGCTTTCCGAGACGCGCATGATGTAATTCCGCGTCTCCGCGAAATCGACGTCCTCGATCCAATCGACGATATCGATGGACGGATCGGACGGATCGCCCAATTCGCTGAACCAGCGGCGCGCGCGGGATGGGCCCGCGTTGTAGGCAGCAGGGACCAGCACCGTGGACCGGCCGAACTCGGCTTCCAATTCGCCCAGATAGGCGGTGCCCAGGCGGGCATTGAACAGCGGCTCGCGCGTCAGGCGGGATTGGGCGTAGTTTTCGACACCCAGCAGACCCGCCATTTCGCGCGCCGTTCCCGGCATCAACTGCATCAGGCCCAGTGCCCCCGCGCCGGAGCGGACGACCGGGTCGAACTCGCTTTCGCGGCGGGCGATGGCCAGCGTCAGTTCGGGCGCCACCGGGCTGGCCAGATCGGCCAAATCGGTGATCGGAAAGTAGCCCGCGTGCAATTCATGCCCCGATTGCGCGGCGCGCTTGGCGACCTTCAGGGCGATATGGGGCTCGTCCATGGCCAGAACTTCGTCGATCAACGTGCCGATTTCGGCGCGGGGCAGGCTTTCGGCCAGATGGGCCAGGAACCGCTCCGCCAGATCGCGTTCGCCCATGGCTTGCAGGATGCGGCCCGCTTCCAAGACGCTGCTCTCGGCCAGGGATGTCTCGGCCAGGGG
>JBCDCS010000135.1:0-7358 GCA_039181205.1 Pseudomonadota bacterium | reverse complement strand
GCCCTGCGGGGGCGGGGTGTCGCGGGCCAGAAGCGTCGGGCTGACGCGCGTGCCGCCATTGAGCAGCGTCGCATAGCCCGCCGCCAGGTGGAGCGGCGAGGCGGACAGGCCGTGGCCATAGCTGACCGTAGCGGTCGTGATGTCAGGCCAGCGGTCGGGAACGATCGGATGTGCGCCGGGGGCTTCGGTCAGTTCGATGGGCGTCGGCTCGAAAAATCCCAAGGATTTCAGGAAGTCCTTCTGACGCTTGGCGCCGATATCGAGCGCCATCCGGGCGGTACCACGGTTGGAGGACTCGACGATCACATCGGTGACGGAAAGCTCGGAGCCATGATCGATGAAATCGCGGATGCGGTGGCCGTTAACGCGCAGGCCCGGCGACGTATCGATCATCGTGCCCGCATTGGTCAGGCCCAGATCCAAGCTCTGGGCCGAGGTGAAGACCTTGAAGGTAGAGCCCAGCTCATAGACGCCCTGCACCGCGCGGTTGAAAAGCGGGCTGTCCCCCGGATCGCCTTCGGTCGCGGGGCGCGGGCGGGAATTCGGGTCGAAATCCGGCAGGCTCGCCAAGGCGCGGACTTCGCCGGTATGGATGTCCATCAGGATCGCCGTTGCGCCCTTTGCGTTCATCAGGCGCATGCCGCCATCGAGCACCTGTTCCACCGCCGCCTGCACCGGCAGATCGATGGAAAGCCGCAGGGGCGCGCCCTCATTCGCCGGGTCGCCCAGGTACTCGTCGAAGACGTCCTCGACGCCTGCGATGCCCTTGATCTCGGCCGCGCGCACGTCCTGTTCGCCATAGCGGGCACCGCCAAGGATGTGGGCGGCCAGCGGACCATTGGGATAGACGCGCATTTCGCGCTGACCAAAAAGCAGCCCCGGTTCGCCCAGATCGTGGACGAGTTGCTGTTGCTCCGGCGAGATATTTCCCTTGAGCCAGTAGAACTTGGAACCAGAGGTAAAGCGGCGGTGCCAGGTATCGGCCTCCATGTCCGGGAAGATGCGGGCCAGGCCGTCGGCGGCGGCACGCGGGTCGACCATCTTGTGGGGCTGGGCATAGAGCGCGGTGGCATCCACATTGGTCGCCAGCACCCGGCCCGATCGGTCGGTGATATCGGCCCGGTCCGAGACGATGGAGGCACCGGCCAGGCCGATGGTCGATGGCTCCCGCGCCTCGGAGGCGGAGATGCCGGCCATCTTGGCGCCGATCACGACGAAGCCCAGGACGAAGCAGGCAGCCGTGAATTTCAGGCGCGTCTCGGCCCGGATGCGGTCCCGTTCGGGATTGGGGCGCGTGCCGCGCGACACGATCAACCGGGCGGCTGGATCGGCAGGAGTGATGGGCACGAAGGGGTCGGTGGCGACGATCTTGCGGCGGCGGCGGATCATGGCAGTTGCTCTCCATCGTCGGCCAGGGTCGGCGGGGCGATCACGCGCGGCGGGGTATCGGCGCCATAGGCGTGGTTCATGATGATGATATCGCCGATCTTTTCCTCCAACTGCTGGCCCGGCGCCCAAGCTTGGGGCCATTCGGGCGGGGGCGGCGGCGGATAGCCGACATCGTCCAGACGGGCGAAATGATCGGGGGTCAGGGGCATGAGCCCGAGGCTTTCGAAGTTCATCTCGGCCAGGGCATGCAGGCGGTCAGGACGGTTCAGATAGGCCCATTCGGCCCGCAGCATGGACAGCTTCTGGTGTCGTTGGCCGATCTTGCGCTGCAAATCGGCAACGGCCCGTTCGGTGGCTCTGGTGTCGTAGCTTTCCCGGTAGGACCAGAAGGCCAGACCGACCACGGCCGCGATGGAAAGCGCGTAGATCAAAGCTCTCATCGGTCGATCTCCACCGGGGCGGGCAGGCCCAGAGCCCGGCGATCCACCGGGCTCGCTGGGGCGTCGGTGCGCTTGGCCAGGCGCAACCGGGCAGAACGGGCGCGGGGGTTGTTCGCGATCTCCTCCGCGCTCGGGGCGATGGCCTTATGGATGATTTTGAAAGCGGGCTGCCGGGCTGCCCGTTCGGGCGCATATCGGCTGCCGCCGCCGCCGGTATCGGCGCGGTCTGCCAGGAAGCGTTTCACGGCGCGGTCTTCCATGGAATGGAACGTGACCACGGCCAGCCAACCACCAGGTTTCAAAGCGCGTTCAGCAGCTTGCAGGCCTTCGACAAGTTCGCCGAATTCATCGTTCACCGCGATGCGCAAAGCCTGAAAGCTGCGCGTCGCGGGGTGGGATTGGCCCGGCTTCGGGCGTGGCAGATTGGCGGCGACGGTCTCGGCCAGATCGAGCGTTGTCTCGAACGACGCCTCCGCACGCCGCTTCACGATAGACTTGGCAATGCGTCGGGCCGCCCGTTCTTCGCCATAGCGGTGGAGGATGTCGGCCAGGCCACCCTCCTCCATGGTGTTGACCAGATCGGCCGCCGTCGGCCCCTGATCGCCCATGCGCATATCCAGTGGGCCGTCTTTCATGAACGAAAAGCCTCGATCGGCACGGTCAAGCTGCATCGAACTCACGCCCAGGTCGAGCACGACGCCGTCCAGATCGTCGCCATGCGCGTCTAGATTGGAGAAAACATCTCTGACCATTACGACCCTGTCATTTGCCCAACGGGTCGCCATCTGGTGAGCCAGCGGATCGCGGTCGAGACCGATAACCCGGTCCGCACCCGCATCCAAAAGCCCCCGGGTGTATCCCCCGGCGCCCATCGTTCCATCTAGCCAAATCCCCTTGACCGGAGCCACCGCAGACAGAAGCGCGCCGAGAAGAACGGGAATATGTGGCGCGGCGGACTCACCGTCGCCCATCACTCGGTGGTCCGGCGGCGACGCGGGAGCTTGCCGCGCATCGACGCGCCGTCGGGCAGGCTGGAAATCATCGGCACGGACGGATCGACGGCTTCCATCGGTGCGTCCGGCGAATAGATGCGGAACGTATTGCGCATGCCCATGAATTTCGCCCGGGACGTGATCCCGGCGCGCGCGCGCAGTTCCGGCTTCAGCACAAGGCGGCCCGACGGATCCAGGGTCGTCGGCTCGGCATGGCCGAAATAATACGCTTCAAGGGCGGGCAGGTCGGGGTCGCCTTCGTCCATTTCGTCGAGCAGGTCACCGATCTGGTTAATGCTGTCAATGGAATGACAGGTCAGCCAGGGCTCCCTGGGATCGCCGAACAGGATGTGAACGCGCGGCTGGGTGTCGGGGTCGCGATGGGGATCGAGGGTGTCGAGAACACGACGGAAGTCGGCAGGGATCGAAACTCGTCCCTTGTCGTCCACCTTATGGGTGCCGCTGCCACTGAAGCGAGGCTTCACTCGACCCGACCATCCTGTTCCGGCCCGCCCCCGAAGGCTCGCGTTAACGTTGCTTGCTCGGCGGGTCACATGGGCGCGACCCAGAAAGGAAATCGGCGGACCGGGTCTCTGCCAAAACCCGGCCCGCCGCACTGTCCCGTTACCGGGCGTCCTTCGCGCGCGTCACCTGGGGGGATGATGTGTGCTCACAGCGCGCGTTGGATCTTCGTCGTCCAGAGTGTGGGTGGTTGCCTGTATTTACCTGCGTTTGTTGTTGTTTGCGGGTTTGGGGTCGTTGGTGCCCCGTTACCTTCCCGTGCTCTGTGAGGTAGTGATGACATGGCCGTGATGCGTATCAAAGCCAAATTATGCCACTAGATGCCTTTCTAGATATCCACAGACTGTGGGTAATTCTGTGGAAAACCTACCTAGACCACAATATATTGTGGATTAATATTTCTTAAAAAATACACTTTGTAATTTGATAAGCAGTTCTGCGACGGTCGAACTCTCGTATACGTTGCAGAGGAACAACATATGCAGGCGAGGTGCCGATCTGCCGACTTTGGGGGTTTACAGAAGCCCCCAAAGACTATCGCGAGCACAATATTGGACTAAAAACTTTGTTTTAAAGGGCTTCTCGCAGAATCGGCGGAAAGTTGCGAATCGGTTAGCCTGCGCCATCCGAGATTCAGACGCGTATCGTGGCACAAAGTGGCATCGCGGCGCAGATGGCCTTCGGCTATGCGACCTTCTCGGCCATCAGTTTTCTGGCGAGATCGGCGAAGGCGCCCGCCATCGGGCCCTCTCCGGCTGCCACCGGCCGGCCGCCGTCCCCGGCCAAGCGGGTTTCCAGGTCGATCGGCAGACTCCCCAGAAAGGGCAGGCCCAGACGCTTCGCTTCGGCCTGAACCCCGCCATGGCCGAAGATGTGGGCTTCATAGCCGCATTGGGGACAGTGGAAGATCGACATGTTTTCCACCAGCCCCAGGACCGGCGTGTTCAAGGTGGCGAACATGTCGAGCGCTTTGCGGGCATCGATCAAGGCGACGTCCTGCGGCGTCGAGACGACGATGGCGCCCGCGACGACAGATTTGGTCGACAATGTCAGTTGCACGTCGCCCGTGCCCGGCGGCAGATCGACGATCAGCACATCCAAGTCGGCGCCGGTATGATGGGTCCAGATCACCTGACCCAGCATCTGTTGCAGCGCACCCATCAGCATCGGCCCGCGCCATACCACCGCTTTGTCTTCGGGCAACATCAGACCCAGCGACATGATCGTGACGCCATGGGCATAGAGGGGAAGGATCGTCTTGCCGTCGGGCGAAGCGGGTCGCTCGCTGACCCCCATCATCCGGGGCTGCGACGGGCCGTAGATGTCGGCGTCCAGCAGGCCGACCTTGCGACCCTGTTTGGCCAGGGCAACGGCCAGGTTGGCCGAGAGGGTGGATTTGCCGACGCCACCTTTGCCGGACCCAATGGCGATGACGCTCTGAACGCCCGGCACAGGTCTGGGCCCGGCCTGGGGTTTGGGATGGCCGCCGATTTTAAGGGGCGGCGGCGCCTTTTCGGCGGTGGGCGCGGTCAGCACGGCCTGCACTTTGGCGACGCCCGGCAGCTTGGCCACGGCCGCTTCGGCAGCCACCCGCAAGGGTTCCGAGATCTTGGCGATCTCGGCCGAGGGCGCTTCGATCACGAACCGGACGGTGTCGCCATCGACGGCCAAGGCGCGGATCATGTCGCTGGTGATCAGATCGCCGCCATTGGGCGTGGCGATGCTGGACAGGGCGGCGGTCACGTCGTCTCGGCTGGGCATGGGACATCCCCTGGTTGTGCCTCTGTCAGGTGGCCCGCCGGACACGGCTTGGCAAGGTCAAGACGGTGGCCGCCACTGCACCGGTGACGCCGGACAAGACCAGAACGGCGGGCAAGCCGAACGCCCCGGCCGCCCAACCCATCGCACCGGAGCCGAGAGCGACGGCGCCCATCGCCACCACGACCCAAAGCGACATGACACGACCGCGCAGATCATCGGGCAAGGTTTCCTGCATGGCCGCCTGCAGACCGACGGCCAGGAAGGTGGAGACGAAGCCCAGCACGGCCGTCCATCCGAGCGCCGCCCACCATGTCCCCGAGAGCCCTAGGGCGGCCAGCGCTAGCATCCCGCCGACCAGCGAAACGCGGGTGGCCAGGGGAACGCCGTGTTGCCCTGCGCCGGACGCCTTCACCAATGCGGCAAGCAAGGCCCCTCCCCCCGCTGCCGCGGTCAGATATCCCAGGCCATCGGCGCCCTGGCCATGGACGCCTTCGGCCATGACCGGCAGCAATTCCAGATACCCCCGGATCATCAGGGCCATGGTGAAGGTCAGGATCATGGATTGGCGAGCGACCGGCGTGCGGGCCACGTGGCGGGCAGCTTCGGTGATGCCGCTGAGGATCGTCCCATCATCGGTCCGGCCGGGCAGCGGCCGCGGATCCATGAACCGGATCGCGAACAGCATCGGCAGATAGAGCGCGGCCGACACCCAAAGCGTGGCGACTGGTCCGATGGTGGCCAGTGCCAGCCCGGCCAACACCGGCGCGATCATGCGGGCCAAATTGAAGTTCAGCGCCGAGAGCGCCACGACATGGGGCACATCGCCCAACGGCACCAGGCGCGGCCCCAGCGACAGGCGCACCGGGTGATGGGCCGCCGTGACCAGTCCGATGGCCAAGGCCAGCGCGACCAACAGGCCCTGCCCCAACCCCGGTCCGCCCGCGATCAGCGCGCCCAACGCCAGAAGCAGCGCCATCCCCCCCGACGTGCCCACCAGTGCGCGGCGGATATCGGCGCGATCCACCAGCACACCGAAGACCGGCCCGGCGAAGACCATCGGTAACAGCCCCAAGGCCGCGACCAGGCCCACGAACGGCGCCGAGCCGGAGACGTCCCAGGCCAGCCAGCCCAGGGTGACCCGCTGGGCCCAGAGCGCCTGAGTCAGCGGCAGAGCCGCGAAGAAGTAAGCCCGGAAGCCGGAATGGGACAACGCGCTCATTTTTCAAGGAAACCGACGCGATGTTTGCCATGCAAATGCTGCATAGCAGCATTGATCCAACACGGGATTGTGCAGGCGCAGCAGCGGCGCCATTTGTTGACCAACGAAAGAGGGCGTTCACCGGCAATGGGGCCGGAACGCATTTTGAAGGAGAGAGACATGACCACAACCACGTATGACACCACCGCCACCTTCGCCAGTCTCCAGGGCCGCCTGGGCAGCCGTCTCGCCACCTTGCGCGCCGATTGGGCCAAGTGGCGGCAGTACCGCAAGACGGTGAATGAGTTGTCGGCGCTATCGACCCGCGACCTTGACGATCTGGGTATTGCCCGCGGCATGATCCGGTCCATCGCGCTCGAAGCCGCCTACGGGAAGTAATCCAATCCCACGCCGCCGTTCCTCCCTTAAGGCGGCGTGGACAGGGCGGGGTGGACGATCCTCCCTTCGTATCCGCGCCGCCTGACATGCCGGTCTCGCCCAGCCTCCCTTTGTGGCGTGTCCGGACCGCCCGGCCTTTCCTCCCTTGGCCGGGCAGACGACGGACCGGTGGTGCGCCTCTCCTCCCTTGGCGCATCGCCGGGACCGTCGATCATCGTTCTGGAACTTGGCCACTCTCCCGCGACACCGGTTGGGCCGTGACTTCCCATTTGGACCGAGCTTTTCGGAGCCAGCGGCACCCAGTTCCTGCGCAGCTTCGAATTTGGCGAAGTGACTTAGCCGGCAGAAGGCTCTCGTCTATCGCATGTCGGACACCAGAAACCCCATATGCCCGCGCGATCAAGTTCCACATCGCCGAAAACTGACCCCTCACGCGCCCTTCCCATATCTCCCTGGGCGGGACTCAATCCCGCGATACGCTGACGGACCAGCTTGCGCTTCGAGATCAATAAAGTCTGAAGTCCGCTCGTCGGAAAATACCGCGCCTCGCAGGTTGTCCGCCCCTCAGAACGGCACGTCCCCCGCCTGTTCGGCTGGCAGGAGAAAGCGGCCGACGATCTTCTTCGATCCGGCCTTGTCGAACTCGACCTCCAGCTT
>JBCDCS010000134.1:0-7370 GCA_039181205.1 Pseudomonadota bacterium | reverse complement strand
TCGTCCACAACCACGGCCGAGATGCCGCGGGGGCTCGCATCCCCGGTGCGGGCCATCACAATATAGGCGTCGGAATAGCCGCCGCCGGAGATGAAGGCCTTGGTGCCGGTCAGGCGGAAATGTTCGTTGGTCTTCACCGCCTTGGTCTTGAGTGCGGCGGCGTCGGAGCCGGAGCCGGGTTCGGTCAGGCAGTAGGAGAAGAAGGTCTCGCAGGTGATGGCTTTGGGCAGGTAGCGGGATTTCAGATCGTCGGAGCCGAAGCCGTCGATCATGCGGGCGCACATGTTGTGGATCGACAGGAAGGCGGCGACGGAAGGGCAGGCCATTGATAGGGCTTCGAAGACCAGGGTGGCGTCGAGACGGGTGAGGCCGGAGCCGCCGCTGTCTTCGGCCACGTATAGGCCACCGAAGCCGAGCTCCGCCAGCTTGGGCCAGAGGTCCTTTGGGATCGTGCCGTCGGCTTCCCAGGTGCGGGCATGGGGCGCGATCTCGGTCTGGCCGATGTCGCGGGCCATGTCGAAAATGGCGGTGCTTTCCTCGGAGAGCGTGAAGTCCATGTGGCGGGCCCTCCCGTGCCCGTGATGCCCGACCGGTTTCTGACCTCCGGGGGCGCGCGATCGACTTGCCCCGGGGATGTCTACGTTGGGACGTCGCGGGTCAAGGGTTTGGGGAGGTTGGGTTTGGGGCCGGGATCGGTGTGGAGATAGCCGGCTGGGCGTCGATGGCGGTCTGTAGGATGGAGTTGAACTGCATCCTACGGGGGTGTTGCGGGCAAGGTGGAGACCCTTGCGGCCCAGGGGTGGCCTCGGAGCAGACATCGACCACCCAAGTGCAATGCGGTCAGTCGGCGGGCCGCGGTGCGGCCCGGCGATGGACCGGCGCCCTGCGGGCTTTGTTCCGGTCCAGGCTGGAGCGGAGATATCCGCTTCAGGCCACAATCAACGAGGCGAGCGTTGCAGACTTCCTGGCCGAAGCCAGAGCGTGGGGATGTGGGCCTTCGGGCTCAGGGTCAGTGTGGCCTGTGAAGAGTGGTACCGGCAGCGATGCGAAGGCAGAGGATCGGGCCGCTATCCGGCGGCGACCTGGTTGTGCTTCCGAGCCATGAAGGATTTGGCGGTTTCGACCGCCACGGCGGCGTCGCGGCAATAGGCGTCGGCGCCGATGGCCTTGCCGAATTCTTCGTTCAGCGGCGCGCCGCCGACCATGACGATGTAATCGTCGCGCATCCCCTTCTCGACCAGTTGGTCGATGACGACCTTCATATAGGGCATGGTCGTGGTCAGCAGGGCGGACATGCCGAGGATGTCGGCGTCTTCGGCGACGATCGCCTCCAGATAAGCTTCGGCGGCATTGTTGATGCCCAGATCGACGACCTCGAACCCGGCGCCTTCCATCATCATGGAGACCAGGTTCTTGCCGATGTCGTGGATGTCGCCCTTCACCGTGCCGATGACCATCTTGCCCATGCGGGGGGCGCCGGTTTCCGCAAGCAGCGGCTTCAGGATCGCCATACCGCCCTTCATGGCGTTGGCGGCCAGCAGCACTTCGGGCACGAAGAGGATGCCATCGCGGAAATCGTTGCCGACGATGGTCATGCCGCCAACCAGGGCTTCGGTCAGGATCTTGTAGGGTTCCCACCCGCGATCCAGGAGGATGGTCACACCCTCTTCGATTTCTTCCTTCAGGCCGTCGTAGAGGTCGTCGAACATCTGATTGACGAGGTCTTCGTCGTTCAACTCGGCTAGGATGATGTCGTCTTCTTCATCGGACATGCGGGACCTCGGGGACGTTTCATCAGATGTGTGGGGCGACGTGTCTATTGACAATTCCAAAGGCGACAAAGCAAGCGCGAGGAGCGACGCTCCCGGGCAGGTGAACCGCAATTGATGTTTGTCAATCACGGTTTCAGGCGCGAGCAGGACGTGGAATTCCCTGAACCACGCTGGATGGACCGGTCAGAGCCGGTGAAGCCTCGCGATGGGGGTTCGGCCTGTGCTTAGGTGCGAACAAGCCCAGGGTGCGGTGACCGCTTCGACGGACCCAGCGACGGGCCCGGCGGATTGCCGGGCCTGGCGCATCGATAAAGCCAGCCTAGCGGATTGCCCAGCGGCGGCGCAGCAGGGCGAAGGAGCCGAGGCCCGCCAGAAGCAGCGGCAGACCGGCTGGAAGTGGGACCGGGGTCAGGCCCAAGGCGTCCGCGACCTCGTCTGCGATGACGCTCTGAATGATGAAGTTCGGGTGCACCGGGTCGAAGAAGGCGCGTTCCAGCGATTCCGCCGGGGAGCAGAGGCTGGCAGGAACGGTGGCGCCCGTGCCGGGGTCGGTGAATTCCGGGATCAGGCAGGGCGTCGTGGCATCAGAGACACCGAAGGCGGTGGGGTCGGCGACCAGATCGTCGAACAGCTCGTTGATGTCGATCAACGTCACGTTGGCGCCGCTGGTCTCCAGCGCGGTGATGACGCTGTCCAGGCCGGCGTTGAAATCGTCCGTCGCAATCGTTGGGCCCGGTCCGAAGGGGGCGAAGGCCGGGGTGCCGCCGAGATCGGGCAGGTTGAAGATCAGGAAGTCGTCGAAATCGGCGCGCAATTCGGTGGTGCCGATGCTCAGCTGCGTGATCGCGTCGGTGACGGATTGCCCGATCACGACCGGATCACCGGTCGGCAGGGAGGCGAAGAGATCGTTGGCGCCAAGCCAGATCGCGGCCAACGGGCGGCTGCCCAGATCGCTTGAGATCGGGTCGGCGTTGAACAGCGCGCGCTGGGCCTCGAAATCGGGCACGCCGTCGCCGTCTGTTGCGGCTTGGCCGCCGCCGAAGGCGAAATTCTCGGATTTGGGGAAGAAGTCGTCGATGATCTCGGCCCAGACCAGGCCGTTGGAAAAGCGACCGTCGAAATAGGGCGGGGAGGCAGGGGTCGCCACGATTGGATTGCCATCGCTGTCGGTGGCACCGGCGGCTTCGGCCGCGCTGGTCAGATCGAACAGATTGCCCTCATCGCTGAGGCTGTCGCCGAAGACGACCAGGCTGGTGAACGGCATATCGACTGTCGAGGCTTGTGCGCCGGTCAGCCCGAGCCCGGCCGCAAATGCGGCGAGTGTGATGTGTTTCATGAGGTCCCTCCCAGTTTCCCGACCGAGAGCCTGCGGATTTCAGCCGGATCTTGCTAGAGGAAATGGTCATGACCTTGCGTATGTTCTTGTTTTGTTCTAGCACACAGACATGGATATTACGCCAAACTCCGCTTCTTTGCCTGCCGTGCCGGGCCGCGGGGCCCGATCCAATCGGGCGGGCCGGTACGAGGCCACGGTGGTCGAAGCGGTGGATGATGGTTGGGAACGCGATCTGGTGCCGCCGGTTCGTCGGACCGAGGTGCGCGACGAGGGTCTGAAGCGCGCGATTCAGACGAACCGGTCGCCCGATCTGGGCTTCGACCGGTCAGTGAACCCATATCGCGGCTGCGAGCATGGTTGCATCTATTGCTATGCGCGGCCGACCCATGCCTGGCTGGGGATGTCACCGGGCCTCGACTTCGAGACGCGATTGATTGCGCGGCCCGGGGCGTCGGAGGCGCTGGCGCGGGAATTGGCGGCACCGGGCTATCGGCCGAAGATGCTGGCCATCGGGACGAACACCGACCCGTATCAGCCCATCGAACGGGATCGGAAGATCATGCGCGGGCTGCTCGAGGTGCTGCGGGATCACCGGCATCCGGTCGGGATCACGACGAAGGGCACGATGGTAGAGCGGGATGTGGACATCCTGGCCGAGATGGGGCCGGAGCTGTGCCGTGTCGGGCTGTCGTTGACCACGCTGGACCCGAAGATTGCCCGAGCGATGGAGCCCCGCGTGCCCTCGCCCGCGCGGCGGTTGCGGGCAATGGAGACGCTGGCCAAGGCGGGTGTGGTGGTGCGGGTGATGGTGTCGCCGATCATACCGGGTCTGACGGATCACGAGGTGGAGGCCGCTTTGAAGGCGGCGCGGGATGCGGGGGCGCAGGCGGCCAGCATGATCCCGCTGCGGCTGCCTTTGGAGGTGGCGCCGCTTTTCGAGGAATGGCTCAGGCAGCATTTCCCGGACCGGGCCCGCAAGGTGCTGAACCGTATCCGGGAGTTCCACGGCGGGAAGCTTTACGATGCGGGGTTTGGGCATCGGATGCGCGGCACGGGCGTGCATGCGGATCTGCTGCAGCGGCGGTTCCAGAAGGCCTGCGACGGGCTGGGTCTGGCGCGGCGGCTTCCGGATTTGCGGACCGATCTGTTCCGCATGCCCGAAGCGGCTGGGGATCAGTTAACCCTCTTCTGAGGCCCGGGCGGTCGGTCATCGGATGGGAATGCTCCGGGGGTGGCGCCGCCATCGGGGCGGGCCGTCGCCGGGACTGCCCCCCGGCGGCGGCCTTTGGGCGAGGCGGATCATACGCCGGTCCGATGCTTGGGTCGGTCGGGATCGTAGTCGCTAGTCACCACGACGGGGTCGGATCAGGTGATGTCAGGATGCCGTGACGATGACGGCCGGGATCATCGTCGCGACTGGGACCAAGGCGGGTATGCCACGATAACCAGAATCCGGCTGCCGCAGTCAGGCGCGGGCGCGGCGGCGGCTGCGGCGTTCGCGGGTGGGGCCGGCGCCGTCGGTGCCGTCGCTATCCGACGAGAAGCCGCCCAAGGTGGCTGCCACGGTGGCCAGGTCCGGGGCGGCGCCCTTGGGGTGGGTTTCGAGGGCTTGCCGCATGGCGCGCAGGTGGTCGGGCGTCGTGCCGCAGCAACCGCCGATGATCCGCGCACCGGCGTCCCGGGCCAGCACGGCGTATTCGGCCATCAGGTCCGGCGTGCCGTCGTAATGGATGTGGCCGTCGTGGTACTTCGGAATGCCCGCATTGCCCTTGGCGATGATCGGCCCGCCGCTGAAGCCCAGGACGGTCCGGATCAGGTCGGAGGCGCCGACGCCGCAATTGGCGCCATAGGCCACGGGGCCATGGGTCAGTTTGCCCACCAGTCGGGTCATGGCCTCGGACGTGGTGCCCATCATGGTGCGCCCGGCCGTGTCGAAGGACATGGTCACGCACCAGGGCATGCGGGCGAGGGCCGCGGCCTCGGCGGCGGCCTTCAGTTCCTCGGGGGCACTGATGGTTTCGACCCAGAGCACGTCGGCGCCGCCTTCCTTCAGGCCCTCGGCCTGTTCGTGGAAGATTTCGACGGCGGTTTCGTGGGTGAGCGGACCCATGGGGGCCATGATGTCACCCGTGGGGCCCATGGACCCGGCGACGACGACGGGGCGCCCGGCACGGTCGGCGACCTCACGGCCGATCTCAGCGCCCGCGCGGTTCAGTTCGCGGACCCGGGATTGGCCGTCATGGAGCTTCAGCCGGGCGGCATTGCCGCCGAAGGTGTTGGTCAGGAAGAGGTCCGAGCCCGCCTCGACGGCGCCGGTATAGAGCTTGGTGATCCGGTCGGGATGGTCGACATTCCAGAATTCCGGCGCATCGCCCGAAGACAACCCCATGTTGAACAGCGTCGTCCCCGTGGCGCCGTCGGCCAGAAGCCAGTCGCGGTCGCGGAGAAGGGCGGTCAGGGCGTCGGCTGGCATGGCGGCTACCTCTGGGTGGAGAGTTCACCGCCTATGGCGCGCCCGCGGCCGGGACGCAAATTCATAATTCGCAAGTCGGACTTGGTGCCCGCCTCAAGTTGGCCGTCGTATCAGGAGATTTCGTTCATCACCTGCTCTTTGGCCGTGTCTTTCAGATCGATCATCTTGCTCCGGATTTCGGCCTCGGTGGCTTTGCCGCTCAAGTCGCCGGAGACCTTGCGGAACACGTCCTCGTCACCCGCTTCTTCGAAGTCGGATTTCACTACTTCGGTGGCATAGGCCTTCAGGTCGTCGCCGGTCTTGCCCAAGAGGCCGCCCGCCCATTCACCCAGGAGCCGATTGCGCCGGGCTTCAACTTTGAATTGCAACTCCGCATCGTGGGCGAACTTGTTTTCGAAGCCTTTTTCGCGGTCTTTGAAGTTGTCGGACATGGCTATCTCCCGGTGTGGCGTCTGAAGACTGATATGCGGGTCCGTCGCGCGCCCCGCAAGTCGGATCGTGATCCGGCCCATCGCTTGCGACATCGCCAAGTTCAGCATATGTCCGCCAAACCAACAAACCCCCCGGAGACAGCATGGCCAGACGCAAGAAGGTCTACGAAGGCAAGGCCAAGATCCTCTATGAAGGTCCGGAGCCAGGGACCTTGGTGCAGTATTTCAAGGACGATGCGACCGCCTTCAACGCCGAGAAGAAGGACGTGATCGATGGGAAGGGCGTGTTGAACAACCGCTTGTCGGAGTTCTTCATGAAGGGGCTTGGCCAGGTCGGGGTGCCGACACATTTCATCAAGCGGCTGAACATGCGCGAGCAGTTGATCCGGGCCTGCGAGATCATCCCGCTGGAGGTGGTCGTGCGCAATGTGGCCGCCGGATCGCTGACGACGCGGCTGGGCATCGATGAGGGTACGCCGCTGCCGCGGCCGATCATCGAGTTCTGCTATAAGGACGACAAGCTGGGCGACCCGCTGGTGGCCGAGGAGCATATTCTGGCCTTCGGCTGGGCCAATCAGCAGGATCTGGATGACATCATCGCCCTCGCGCTCAGGGTGAACGACTTCCTATCGGGCTGCATGCTCGCCGTCGGGATCAAGCTGGTGGATTTCAAGATCGAGATCGGGCGGGTCTGGGACAACGATTACATGCGCTTGATCCTGGCCGATGAGATCAGCCCGGATTCCTGCCGGCTCTGGGATATCGAGACGGGCAAGAAGCTGGATAAGGACGTGTTTCGGCGCGATCTCGGGTCGCTGGCCGACGCCTATACCGAAGTGGCGCGGCGACTGGGCGTGTTGCCGGCGAATTCTGGGCCGGTCACCCGCCCGACGCTGATCAATTAGGGTTCTTCGCCCGATTCGTTCCCCAATCCTGCCCATTCTTTGCCAGGGCGCCTTGTCACGCTCTCCTTAGGGACGAGTCGTTCCCGGGGATGCTGCCATGCTTCACCATGCCGATTTCGAGCAGACGGTCGACCGTGCCGTCGTCGATGCCAATGATATGCTGCGCCGCATGTTGCGCGCCCAGGGCGATGACGGAACGTCGCCGCGCCGGGTCGATTTCGGGTTCCGCCGTAAGCGGCTGTTTTCGGTGAAGCCGCATCTCTTCGAAGCGCGAATGGCGGAACTCGGCTTGACCCCGCTGCCAACGTCGGAGACGACGGGCGCCGAGGGCGATCTGATCTTCTGGATCGAAGCCTGCCCGCACGCCACCGATTTCGATCTGCTCGATACGATGGCCACCCACATCGCCGCGCAATGCGGCTGGCGCAGCGAAGGTTGGTCGTCCTTCGTGCG
>JBCDCS010000133.1:0-7417 GCA_039181205.1 Pseudomonadota bacterium | reverse complement strand
CTCCGAAGGCAGAGGCCAGAGGTTCGAATCCTCTCGGGTGCGCCAATCACTTCTGTAAATCAGACGGCTGTGGATTGGGTGTGCGAGCGTTGCTGACCGTCGTGAGAGAAGCAACCCGTTGGTCCAGTGCTGTCGAGCGTCGCGGCCCATAAGATTCTAGCTGCACCATCACATAGGGGCCGAAGCGGCATTCGATCATAGTCCTTGCGCGGAATGGCGCAAAAGTCATCGACGTGATGAGCCATGCGGGTTGCGTCAGGTTGCTCTTTCAGCCGCTGGCTTCCACACGATGACACAAGTCTCGACGGCCTCACACCTTATGGACCGGCCGTGGCGATGCGTTGAGGAATAAGGGCCGGCGTCCACGTCGTATGTGCAAACCTTCAACTTGCCGAAGTTTCGATACGATTCCTTCGGTCGTCTATCGTTTCCCAGCTATCGCTGACCCTCCAACTTGCGGGAAAATACGTTCCAGTCGATGGATCACTCTCAGCGGAATATGACAGCAAAGAATTCTAGGGTGATGCAGTCCCTCTGTTTCCCCAAGGCGATCTGACGCCTTGGGGAAGCAAGGAAAGTGCCGAGTTGGATTTTCCAAGCCTGTAACCTGGCTGAGAAAATATGGAGCGGGCGATGAGATTCGAACTCACGACCCTTACCTTGGCAAGGTAATGCTCTACCCCTGAGCTACGCCCGCCCATTTCGGTGAGGGTCAGATAGGAAAAGGGTGTGATAGACGCAAGCGGAAATTCAGTCGGAACCGGTATCCGTGTGCCGATACGGAAGGAATGTTCAACGTAGCCGGGCGCGGGCAGCGCTCGCCCGTCGATCAATCGTCGTCGTAATCGTCGTCGTCATCCTGATCGCCGGATTCGTTGGTGGCGACCTGTACGTCTTCAGGCTCCGGCGCTAAACCTGTGACCGAAAAGTTGTCGAGGGCAAAGCTCTCGTTATCCCGGTCGCCCGTCGCGTTGGATCCGAAGCCGAAATCGACCGTCAGCTCGGGGTTGTCGACCGTGATCGAGAAAGAAACGCGGGAGTCGAGCGAATCATCGCCAGTGACCTGTGCACCGCCCAACTGAACCTGATTTTCGAGCACGACGGCCGTCACCGTCACGCCGGCATGTTCGCCGATAGGGGTGAAGACGGTCTGCCCGCCGACCTGCGACACTGATCCAACCTTTTCGTTCCCGATATAGATGAACCCTGAGTCTTCGGGGTCGAGATCATCGAGCGCGTAGAGATCGAATTGCAGCGTCACACTGTCCAAATTTTCTGGCACGTCAAAGCTGCGGGTGACCTGTTCGGCCCCGCCATTGGCACCTTCGATCGGTCCAAGGACCGTGCCGAGACCAAACAATTCAGATACCGTCGCCCCATGCCAATCAGAGGAGTTGTTCGCGAAGGCATCGTCATAGATTTGAATGGTACGCGGGTCGTAGGCATCGCCTTGTTCGGACAACTCCGACGCGACCACATTCGTCAGATAACTGAATCCGTTCGATAATTCTGTCGACGCGGCGATTGCGAGACCGGTGGCGGCGGCTGTCAAAACCACATAATCGACAGTAACAGCACCGCGTTCCGCCAGCAAAAAGCTCTTAAAATCTTCTTTGATCGCAAACATAGCAGACCTCAGTCAAAAACGACTCTCGCTTTTCTAGCGCTATTGAGTGTCCCGAAAAAGGCTCCTGGCAGGCTAAAATGGGGCGGGATACCGATCGCTGGCCAACAATTCCCTGTCTTCGCTCGGACCGTCCATCGCCAGGCCACAAATTTGTCAGCCGAGTTCCACCAGCAGGTCCTTGGCGTCGATCTGCGCCCCAGGTGTGACATGGATGGCCGCGACCGTCGCATCCCGATCGGCGTGTAAACCCGTTTCCATCTTCATGGCCTCGATCGTCAAGAGAAGATCGCCCTTTTTGACTGCATGTCCGACTTGTGCGGCGACGCTGGCGACAACGCCGGGCATCGGCGCGCCGATATGGTCGGGATTGCCCATTTCGGCCTTGGGCATTTTTGTGGCACTTCCCGCGACGCGCCGGTCGAGCACACGGATGGTGCGCGGCTGGCCGTTAAGTTCGAAGAAGATCTTCTGTTCGCCATCCGCGTTGGTTTCCCCTTCGGCGACACAGCGGATTTCCAGGGTCACACCCGGATCGATATCGGCGGTGATCTCATCCCCCGGCGCCATGCCGTAGAAGAAAACCGGCGTGGGCAAGCTTCGGACTGGTCCATAGGTGGCGTGCCGCTCGGCGTAGTCCGTGAAAACCTTCGGGTACATGAGGTAGCCGTTGAGGTCTTCGTCGTCGATCTCCTGCCCGATGGCCGCGGCTAATTCGGCCCGGGCGGCTTCCAGATCGACTGGGGGCAGGGACTTGCCCGGCCGTTCGGTCAGGGGCTTTTCGCCCTTGAGCGCCTTCTTCTGCAGTCGCGCGGGCCAGCCACCGGGCGGTTGCCCCAGATTGCCTTTCATCATGTCGATGACGGAATCCGGAAAGCTGACTTCTGTCTTGGGATCGGTGACCTGATCGACCGATAGCCCTTGGCTCACCATCATCAGTGCCATGTCGCCGACTACCTTCGAGGATGGCGTGACTTTGACGATGTCGCCGAACATCCGGTTCACGTCGGCGTACATCTGGGCCACTTCGTGCCAGCGTTCTTCGAGCCCCATGGAGCGGGCCTGGGCCTTGAGGTTGGTGAATTGCCCGCCGGGCATTTCGTGCAGATAGACCTCGGAGGACGGGGCCTGCATACCGCTTTCGAAGGCGAGGTATTGGGCGCGCACGGCATCCCAGTAATCGTCCAGCCGGCGGACGGCATTCATGTCGATCTTGGTGTCCCGCGGATCGCCTTTCAGGGCGGCGACGATGGTGCCGAACGTCGCTTGAGAGGTGTTGCCCGAGAAGCTGTCCATGGCCACGTCGGCGGCATCCACGCCAGCCTCGGCCGCGGCCAAGATCGTGGCGCAGGCGATGCCGGCCGTGTCGTGGGTGTGGAAGTGGACGGGGAGGTTGATCTCTTCTTTCAGGGCCTTGATCAGAACGCCCGCTGCTGCCGGCTTCAGCAGGCCAGCCATGTCTTTGACGCCGAGCACATGGGCCCCGGCCGCCTCCAGCTCCTTGGCCATGGCGACGTAGTACTTCAGATCGTATTTGGACCGATCCGGGTCCAGCAGATCGCCGGTGTAGCAGACAGTGCCTTCGCAGACCTTGCCGCTTTCGATGACGGCGTCCATGGCGATGCGCATGTTCTCGGTCCAGTTCAGGCTGTCGAACACGCGGAAGATGTCGATGCCGGTCTCGGCGGCGCATTTGACGAAGTTCTGGACGACATTGTCAGGGTAGTTGGTGTAGCCGACCCCGTTCGAGCCGCGCAGTAGCATCTGGGTCAGCAGGTTCGGCATGGCGGCGCGCAATTCGCGCAGGCGCTGCCACGGGCATTCCTGCAGGAATCGGTAGGCCACGTCGAACGTCGCGCCGCCCCAGCATTCGACGCTGAAGAGCTGGGGTAGGTTGGCGGCATAGGCGGGCGCGGCGCGGATCATGTCGATCGAGCGCATCCGCGTGGCGAGCAGCGACTGGTGGCCGTCGCGCATCGTCGTGTCGGTCAGGAGGAGCTGTTCGCGGCCCAACATCCATTCGGCCAAACCCGTGGGTCCGGCGCGATCCAGGATCTGTTTCGTGCCGTCGGGCGGCGTCTCGACCAGCTTTTCCGGCGGCTTCGGGGCGCGGATGTCAGCGGCGGGGCGAGGCCGGCCCTCGGTTTCCGGGTGCCCGTTGACCGAGATGTCGGCGATGTAGGTGAGCAGACGCGTAGCGCGATCCCGGCGGGGCGGAAAATTGAAGAGCTCGGTCGTCTCGTCGATGAACTTGGTAGTGTATTCGTTGTTCAGGAAGGTCGGGTGCTTCAGCAAATTCTCGACGAAGGCGATGTTGGTGCTGACGCCGCGGATGCGGAATTCGCGGAGCGCTCGGTCCATCCGTCGGATGGCGGCTTCGGGCGTTGGCGCCCAGGCGGTGACCTTTTCGAGAAGTGAATCGTAGTAGCGGGTAATGACTGCGCCCGAATAAGCCGTGCCGCCGTCAAGCCGGATGCCCATGCCAGTGGCGGAGCGATATGTGGTGATCCGCCCGTAGTCGGGGATGAAGTTGTTCTGGGGGTCCTCGGTCGTCACCCGGCACTGGATGGCGTGGCCGTCGAGTTTTACATCGTACTGGCTGGCCACACCGGTGGCTTCGACCAGGCTCTTGCCCTCGGCGATCATGATCTGCGCGCGGACGATGTCGATGCCGGTCACTTCCTCGGTGACCGTGTGTTCGACCTGCACGCGGGGGTTCACTTCGATGAAGTAGAATTCGCCCGTCTCCATATCCATGAGGAATTCGACGGTACCGGCGCATTCGTAATTCACATGCTCGCAGATCTTCTTGCCGAGATTGCAGAGCTGTTCGCGCTGGGTGCCGGAGAGGTATGGGGCAGGGGCCCGCTCCACCACCTTCTGGTTGCGGCGCTGAACCGAGCAATCGCGCTCATAGAGGTGGTAGATATTGCCCTGGCTGTCCCCGAGGATCTGCACCTCCACATGGCGGGCGCGGGTGATCATCTTTTCCAGATAACCCTCGCCGTTGCCGAAGGCGGCTTCGGCTTCGCGGCGACCCTCTAGGACTTTCTCCTCCAACTCGTCCTCGCCGAAGATCGGGCGCATCCCCCGACCGCCGCCGCCCCAGGACGCCTTCAGCATCAATGGATAGCCGATCTCGGCGGCTTCCGTCTTGATAGCCGCCATGTCGTCGCCCAGCACCTCAGTCGCGGGGATCACGGGGACGCCCGCTTCGACGGCGACTTTGCGGGCGCTGGCCTTGTCGCCGAGCTTGCGCATCGTCTCGGCTTTTGGGCCGATGAAGGTGATGCCGGCTTCCGTGCAGGCATCGACGAAATCGGGATTCTCGGACAGGAGGCCGTAGCCGGGATGAATCGCGTCGGCGCCGCATTCCTTGGCCACGCGGATGATTTCGGGGATGGACAGATAGGCGGCGACCGGCCCCAACCCCTCTCCGATGCGATAGGCCTCGTCGGCCTTGAAGCGATGCAGGCCCAGCTTGTCTTCTTCTGCAAAGACCGCGACCGTCCGTTTCCCCATTTCGTTGGCGGCCCGCATGACGCGGATGGCGATTTCGCCACGGTTGGCGATGAGGATCTTCTGGAAGTCGGGCATGGTTGGTCCAATCGTGTGGTGCCGGAGTCGTACCGGTCACGCCGCGCTGCGGCAACAGGGCTTGCGGATGGGCGCCCGGAGGATACTTTCTTCGGCAGGAGAGCCGCTCATGCCCCGCATCGTCCGTTTCTATATCCGCTGTGTCGCGACCGGCTTCTTCGTGGCGGCGTTATTCACTGGCCTTGTCATCTGGCTCAACATCGCGAACCTTGGCCATCTGTTCCTGACATCCGATAAGGCCTTCATCGCGATTCCTGCGTTTTGGATCCTGAACGGCATCGTCTTCACTGGCGTGCAGGCGGTCTGGGTCGTCATGCAGATGGCCGAGGATGAGTGATCTTCGCCAGGTGCTCTGCGAGGGTGTCCGCCAGGACGGATAGCCGCCGGGTGCGCCGGTCCGGCGCGAAAGCCAAGTGGATGGGGAGCGAGGCCGCTTGAGCGAGGCGGATCAGACGCCCGTTGGTCAGTGCATCTTCCAGGTACCAATCCGGAGCGATCGAGATGCCCAGGCCGTCGAGCAGTGCGCGCCGAATGACGGCAATGGAATTCGTATTGAGCACGGGCGTCACCCGGAAGCTGCGATCCGGAAGGTCGATCTGCCGCCCCTCATAGGGGCCAAGCGTGATCCAGGGGGCGTTTTCCAGGGCGATGTCTGCAAAACCCAGAACCCCAAGGACATGTCGCGTCACAAGTCCGACCTTACGTTGGACTAAGGTGTCGTCTGGGACTGGTCCTACCCGGACCCAAAGGTCGGCGCCGGTCTCGGATAGTCGGATCGGTGCGTCTGTAAGCTGCCAATTCAGCGTCACGTCTGGATGGTCCCGTCGAAATGCGGCCAGAACCGGCAGGAGCGCCGTCTGCCCCAGAGCGACCGGCGCCACCACGTGGAGCGGGCCGGACAAGTCGTCCGGTTCGGACACTGCCTCCTGCAGATCGTCCCATTGGGAAACCATGGCGCGGGCGCGGGGCAGGAGGGTGCGGCCGGCCTCCGTCAGGGCCAAGGAATGTGTGGTGCGGTGGAAGAGACGGGTGCCCAATTCCCGCTCCAGCGCGGCGATCGCGCGGGTGACGGTCGGCTGCGACACCTCCAGGTCTCGCGCTGCGGCGGACAGGGAGCCTCTATCGCCGACGCGTAGGAAGGTGGTCAGTTGGGTGAGGCGGTCGGACATAATGATACATGATATGAATAACAGATTTACATGTCATGCTTATACCGTTGGTGGCCGTCGCGTGCCATCTTCTTCGACAACAGCAAGGAGACGCGACATGGACACCTTCACCTTCCCAAACGGACCCAAAGTAAATCGCCTCGGCCTGGGCGTGATGCGGCTGACCGGCCAGCCCGGCAATTTCGGGCCCTATCCCCATTGGCAGGCGGGCCTCGACCTGCTGCGCCAGGCGGCGGATCAGGGGGTGCAGTTTTTCGACAGCGCCCGCGCCTATGGGCCCCGGCATGCCGACCGCCTGTTGGGTGCGGCGCTGGGCGACCGTACGGACGTGATGCTGGCGACCAAGGGCGGCATCGACAAGCTGTCGCCGACCGAACTGCGCCGTGATGCCTCGCCCGCCACGCTGCACCGCCAGATCGACGACGCGCGACGCAATCTGCGGCGCGATGTGATCGATCTGTTCCAGCTCCATTGGGTCGACCCGAATGTGCCGTTGGAATACTCTGTCGAAGCGCTGGCCCAGGCGCAGATTGAAGGGCGCATTCGTCATATCGGCTTGAGCAACGTGACCTAGGTTGAGTTGGATCGAGCCCGCGCCATTGCTCCCATTGCGAGCGTGCAGAACCGGCTGAACATGGGTGAGACCGGCGATCTGAAGATGGTCGAAAAGACCCGCGAGCTTGGGATCGCCTTCCTGCCCTACGGTCCTCTGGGGGCGCATCCCATGCGGCCGGGCGCAAAGCTAGACCCGCGCGCGGCGCTCCGCTGGCTGCTGGACCTCAGCCCCAACGTGATTGCCATCCCCGGCACCACCAATCCGGCTCATCTGAAGGCCAATCTGCAGGCCGTGGAGCGGATCGCGGCCTGACACGGCTTGAATGTGAACGGAGCATGAACGCAGGCTTTCCTTGTGGAGGCCTGCGGTCTATTTGTTTGTCATGAGTTTCCACGACGATTCCGATGCGATGGAGGCCGCCAGCCTCTCGGCCCGTGCCATGGCTGCGCGGCCGGCGCCCTATCTGGACGG
>JBCDCS010000132.1:0-7447 GCA_039181205.1 Pseudomonadota bacterium | reverse complement strand
GGCGAACCGGGTGTCGATGCTGGCGGGGCTCTGCAACGTGTCGCTCATGTGGCTGATGACCGGCGAAGGCGAAGGGCCGGCGCCGATCACCCCCGACGAAGGCGATCTGCTCGCCGATCTGGCCCGCGCCCGACGCGAAGCTGCCCGGCTCGCCGACCGTCTGGGCGTGCTCGAGACGCGTCTGCGTGCCCTGATCGAGGAAGATGCATGACATCCGAGCCGCGCGAGGTGCGGATCAAGCGCTTGCGCATTCGATCCTGGCGGCGCGGCATCAAGGAGATGGATCTGATCCTGGGCGGCTATGCCGATGCGGAACTGGTCGGGCTCGACGACGACGCGCTGGACCTGTTCGAAGCCGTGCTGGGCGAAAACGATCACGACCTGTTCGAATGGGTCACCGGTCAGGCCGAGGCGCCGCCGCGATACGCGCCCCTCATGGCCGATCTATCCCGCCGGGCCGCCATCGCGCGCTGACCCAAGCGATTTTCGCTGTCTTAACGGAATATTTGGAATTGGTGGCGCATCACATCGGCAAATAGGCCAAGCCGAGGTTGATGTCATGAGCCGTCTTGAGAAATTCCAGCCCCGAAATGCGCCGGACTTCATGTCCGGCTACCTTGATGCGCTGACGCTGGTGGAACGTCTGCACCGCCTTCTACTCGACGTCATCAAGGACGAATTCGAACGGCTAGGTCTTCTGGAGATCAATGCTGTCCAGGGGCTGCTTCTGTTCAATATCGGCGACAACGAAGTCACCGCAGGCGAGTTGAAAAGCCGCGGCTACTATCAGGGCTCCAATGTCAGCTACAACCTCAAGAAGCTGGTCGAGATGGGGTATATGCACCACGAACGGTGCGAGATCGATCGTCGCGCCGTACGCGTTCGACTGACCGAAAAGGGGCGCGAGGTTCGGGATGCAGTGCAAAAGCTCTTTGCCGGCCATGCCGACGGCATCCGCCATAACGGTGTGCTGTCCGATGCGGGCCTCATTGAAATCGTAAGCACACTCCGCCGGGTCGAACGCTACTGGGGCGAACAGATCCGCTACATTTACTGATCCTACTGCGGTTCGCCGCCGAGCGTGACGTGATCCCGCCGCGTCGGATCACCGGCGGCGGCTTGATATCACACAAGCTCTCCGTCCTGGCCTTCGGAGGATTCATCCGCCTGGACCGCGGTCGGGCCTAATCCCCGAATTGCCGAGACGCGGTCTATCGGCGCCGTGGTCCGGCAGGTCGAAATCCCGCTTGCACCCCCGCGCACCCCTCCATAGACAGGCGCACGATTTCTGCCCGCCCTCAAACGGCGGGCCTTCCCCATATGCGGGCGCGCCGCCCGATCTGCCAACGCCGGGCGATCCGCCCGACACATGACGAGGATATCCCCATGCAGGTCACCGAGACCCTGAACGACGGCCTCAAGCGCGGCTATACAATCACGGTCCCGGCCGCCGACCTAGATGCCAAGGTCAACGAGAAGCTGACCGAAGCCCAGCCGACCATCGAGATGAAGGGCTTCCGGAAGGGCAAGGTGCCCATGGCCCTGCTGAAGAAGCAATTCGGCCAGCGCCTGATGGGCGAAGCCATGCAGGAAGCCATTGACGGTGCCATGTCCGGCCACTTCGAAGAAAGTGGCGACCGCCCCGCCATGCAGCCCAAGGTCGAGATGACCAATGAGGATTGGAAGGAAGGCGACGATGTAGAGGTCGCCCTCTCCTATGAAAAGCTGCCCGACGTCCCGGATGTGGATTTCTCCGGCGTCAAGATCGAACGGCTGACCGTCGAGCCCGCCGAGGCCGACATAAAGGAGGCACTGGACGGCTTGGCCGAAAACGCCAAGACCTTCGCGACCAAAAAGGGCAAGGCCGCCAAGGGCGACCAGGTGGTGATGGATTTCGTCGGAAAGGTCGATGGCGAAACCTTCGAAGGCGGCTCGGCCGAAGACTTCCCGCTGGAACTGGGCTCCGGCAGCTTCATTCCCGGCTTCGAAGATCAACTGATCGGCGTGAAGGCCGATGAAGAGAAGAGCGTCGAGGTCACCTTCCCCGAAGACTACCAGGCCGAGCATCTGGCCGGCAAAGCGGCGGTTTTCGACTGCACGATCAAAGAGGTGAAGAAGCCCGCCAAAGCCAAGATCGACGACGACATGGCCAAGGGCTTTGGCGCCGAAAGCCTGGATGCGCTGAAAGACCAGATCAAGGAACGCCTGGCCACCGAATATCAGGGCGCCGCCCGCCAGGTCGTTAAGCGCCAGCTTCTGGACCAGCTGGACGATTTGGTGAGCTTCGATCTGCCGCCCTCGCTGGTCGATGCCGAGGCCAGCCAGATCGCCCACCAACTCTGGCACGAGGAAAACCCCGACGTGCAGGGCCACGACCACGGAGAAATCGAAGCCACGGATGAACATAAGACGCTGGCCACCCGGCGCGTCCGCCTGGGCCTGCTGCTCGCCCATCTGGGTCAGAAAGAAGGGGTCGAGGTATCCGATGCCGAAATGACCCAGGCGATCATGACCCAGGCCCGGCAGTATCCCGGCCAGGAACGGGAGTTCTTCCAGTTCATCCAGCAGAACGCCCAGGCCCAACAGCAAGTTCGCGCGCCGCTCTTTGAAGACAAGGTCGTCGATCTGATCCTGGAGCGGGCCAAGGTGACCGACAAAGCCGTCACCAAGGAGGAACTGCAGGCCGAGGTCGAAAAACTGGAAGACGCCTGATTCTCGACATCGCAACGGCCGAGCCAGTATCGGACCCGAACAACCAAAGGGCGCCCCGAAAGGCGCTCTTTTTCAATGGATTGTCAGGCGATGTTCAACCCGGTGTCACGTGTATCACCTGCCCGTCCGAGAAATCCGTCAGCACGATGAATGTCCCATCCGATTGGATTTCCACATCACGGATCCGCCCCAAATCGGTTAGCAGCCGCTCCTCGGTTTCCACCATCCCAGACCCGTCCAGCGATAGCCGGACGAGCCCGCCGGGATTCAACGACGACGCAAGGATGTCGCCGTTCCACTCCCCGAACGTGCGACCGGAATGGAACGCCATGCCGCCCGGCGCGATGACCGGATCCCAGAAGTAGACGGGCTGCTCCATTCCGGCCTGCACCGCCGCACCCGAACCGACGGCGCTTGTGTTGTAGTTCCGGCCATAGGAGATCACCGGCCAACCGTAGTTCCGCCCCGCCTCGGGCCGGTTCAACTCATCGCCGCCGGCGGGCCCGTGTTCGATGGTCCAAAGCGTGCCCGACGCGTCCACCGCCGCACCCTGAATGTTGCGATGTCCCAGGGACCAGATACTGGGATCGGCGCCATTCTGGCCCACGAACGGGTTGTTCGATGGAATGTTCCCATCCGTCGTTACACGCACGACCTTTCCATAGGTCTTGTCCAAATCCTGCGCGAAAACCCGTTCACTGCGGGAAAAGTGCTCCCCCGTGGTGATCGCCACGGTGCCATCCCGCAAGAAAGCAATGCGCGAGCCGAAATGCATCGGGTTCCGGGACGCCGGGGTCTGAACGAAGATGTCCCGCACGTCCGAAACCGCCGACATATCGCCCGCCAACACCATCCGTGCCGCCGCCGTGGCCGACCCACCATCGACCGGCTTGGCATAGGTCACATAGATCACCCGGTTCTGCGCAAATCCCGGATCCAACGCGACATCGAGCAACCCGCCCTGGCGCGCCGCGACAACCTCCGGCAGGCCGGAAATCGGCGCCGACAGCGTGCCGTCCGCCGCGATATGGCGCAGACGACCGGGCCGTTCCGTGACGAGCCAGCCGCCATCGGGCAGCGTGGCGATGCCCCAGGGATGCTCCAGATCGTCGGCCAAGACGCGGGTGGCTAGTGCCACGCCGGTATCGACCAACTCCGCCCGGAATTGCTGCGGGAAGGCAGGTGGGAAATCGGTGTTCCGCCGGCCCCATTCCCACGGATCAGCGAAAGCCGTTGCGGGGATCAGGGCCAGGGCGAGGGTAAGCGAACGCATTGATATATCTCCCGGATTAACTGTCCCGGGAGAGATAGGGCCGGTCGGTCCGGCGTCACCTCACGAAGACGCCGATGCGTATCAAAGCGACAGGCGGAACCGCAGGAAGCCTTCATCCGACGTGCCCGCAGCCTCCGGCGTTACGCCGGGCACGCCGTCGGAATAGGCCTCGGCCGCAGGACCGGTCTCAAAGATCACCGTGGTGTCGCCCATCGGGGCAAACGACCAATTGCCGTCGGCCGACGGGCTGATCGTGCCCTGGTCGACGATGTAGCGGACAATGACGTCGCGGTTGGTGTCCGGCGCCTCCAGGATGATGGTCGAGCCATCGGCCCCCGGGAAGCTGCCACCCCCCGACGCCCGATAATTGTTTGTGGCGATCACGAATTCGGCGTCTATATCCAAGGGTGCGCCATCATACATCAGATCCAAGATCCGGTTCGCATCCGGGTTCACCACGGCGCCGTCCCGGTCAAACCGGGCGGGCTGGGTCAGGTCGATCTTGTAGGTCACCCCGTCCATCACATCGAAATTGTAGGACGGGAAGTCGGGATTCAGGAGGATCGCGTCCGAGGCTCCACTGTCGATCTGGTTGAACATACCGGCCGAGCGTTCCAGCCAATCCTTCACTTGCTGCCCAGTCACCCGCACGGCCCGCACCGTGTTGGGGTAGAGATAGAGATCAGCCACGTTCCGGATCGCCACGTCGCCAGCGGGCACATCGGTGTAGTATTCCGGTCCACCCCGACCCCCGGCCTTGAACGGCGCGGCCGCCGACAGGACCGGCAGGCCCTCATGCTCAGTACCCTGAAGCAATTGTTCCACATACCATTTCTGGGCGATGGACACGATCTGCACCGACGGATCGTCGGCCACCAGCGCGAAGTACGAATGCAGCGGCGCATCCGTCTTGCCCACTGCGCGGCGCACGTAATCCAGCGTGGCCTGATGATCCGCCGCCGTGGCGTCCAGCACGCTCTGCAGGCTCTCGACCTGCGGCTGCCAGGACCTGTCTTCCTGCCGAATGGCGATGGGCCGGATTTCCGATGTCGACGACGCGATGCGCCAGCCGCCGCCATCCCGCTCCAGGAGCAGGTCGACCAGACCCATATGCGACCCCCAGAAGCCCGGCATCACAGCGGGCTTGCCATGGATCGTTCCCGCCACGGCATCCACGTTCGGGATGCCGGCATAACCTTCGCCCGGGAATTCGCGGTGATGGTGCCCGGTTAGGATCACGTCGACCCCCGGTACGGCGGCCAGGGGGACGGACGCATTTTCCATCCCCTCTTCATGATTGGCCGGGCCAATGCCGGAATGGGACAGCGCGATGATGATATCCGCGCCTTCCTCTTTCATTTGCGGCACGTAAGCCTCGGCCGTGGCGACGATATCCCGGGATGTCACGTTGCCTTCCAGATGGGCGCGATCCCAGAGCATGACCTGCGGCGGCGTGAAGCCGATGATCCCGATCTTGATCGGTTGGGCCGTGCCTTCTCCGTCCACGATCTCCCGATCCATGATGACATAGGGCGGCACGATGGTGGTATCCGCCGTGATCTGGGCCGCTTCTTCCTTGACCACATTGGCCAAAACGACGGGGAAGCCGGCCCCCGCCAAGGCCTTGTCGAGGAAATCCAGGCCGTAGTTAAATTCATGGTTGCCGATGGTCGCGGCGTCGAAGCCGACCTCGTTCATGGCGGCGATGATCGGGTGGATATCGCCCGCCTTCAGCACCCGTTCATAGGCCATGTAATCGCCCATCGGATTGCCCTGCAGGAAGTCGCCATTGTCCAGGACGAGCGCGTTCCCAGCTTCGGCACGGACCCGTTCGATCAGGGCGGCCGTGCGGGCGAGACCCACATTCTGCACCTCCCGATCGCCGTAGTAATCATAGGGCCAGACATGGACATGCAGGTCCGTGGTCTCGGCGATCCGCAGATGCGCTTGGTTGGCGGCGGCGCGGGCGGCGAATGGATGAACCATGACGAGGCCGGCGGCCCCGGTTGTCGTCAGGAAGTGGCGGCGTGTGAGCGGCATGATCGAATCCCCCGGTTTGTCTGATAGTGCTCAGTATCGGTCGGCAGAGCGGAATCCGTAACCGAAAACCTCGCCCACCGGGCCGCATGCCAAAAAGTTGCCGCTTTGGCAGCGCAAGGCGCACCCGCACAACCAGGATGCTCAGAATATGGCACACCGTGATTTTGAAGCCGCTCGCTTAGACATCTCCACCCTTGGGAACGCGACCAGTCTTTCCATCCACACCATCCGCAAATCCGAATGGAAGCGGCTGCGGGGCCTTGACGGACTGGATCTCGAGAGCCTTTCCCTGCGATGGCTATCCGCGCCGGATCTGACCGTGGTGCCAATGCCCCCAAAGCTGCGAAGCTTGACGGTCTGGCACTCCAACAAGCTGAAATCGCTCAATGGCGTCGAGCAGGCAGCCGACCTCGAAGAGGTTGATCTGCGTGAAAACGGCCAGCCCCTATCCCTCGCTGCGCTGGCGGGGCTGACCAAGCTGAAAGTGCTGCGCATCCAGGGTGGATATGGTGCAGGGCAGCGCCTGACCGACCTTGACGGGATCGAGGGCCTACCGATCGAGACGCTCGAGATGCAGGCCATCGATGGGACGAATCTCGATCTCGGGCCTATCGCGCGCCTGCCGAAGCTCAAGGCGCTGGATATCCCACCGCAATGCTTCGCTCGAAATGAATTGGCGCGGATCGCGGCCTCTCATCCGTGGTACGATCCGGCGGATTGGTCACCACAGCCGTGAACGAAAAGGGGCCGCCCCCAGGGACGGCCCCTACCCCGTGCATGACGTAGAAGATCAGCTTTCGGGCTGCTCCTCGCCATCGCCTTCGGGCGTGTTGACCGGGCCGGTTTCGTCCTCGAACACGTCGGCGGCGCTACCGATATCGTCGAAGAGTTGGCTGACCTCGAACTCGGCGGCGGCTTCTTCCTCGGCGGCCAATTCCTGGATGGACTTGCCGGCTTCTTGCAGCTCGGCTTCTTCCATAGACCGGGCCACGTTGAGCGTGATTTCCACCTCGACTTCGGGGTGGAGAACCACGGTCACCGGGTGCAGTCCCAGCTCCTTGATCGGCCGCTGCAGAGACACCTGACCACGGTCGAGCGTAAATCCAGCCTCGGTCGCCGCTTCGGCGGCGTCGCGGGTGGTGACAGACCCATAAAGCGCCCCCGCATCCGATGCCTGCCGGATGATGATGAACTTTTGGCCGTCGAGACGGGTGGCCATGGCCTCCGCCTCTTTCTTCGATTCCAGGTTCTGTGCCTCGAGTTGTGCCTTCCGGCCTTCGAAGGCCGCGATATTGGCCTCCGACGCGGTCAGTGCCTTGCCTTGGGGCAGCAGGAAGTTGCGCGCATAGCCGGGCTTGACGTCCACGACGTCGCCCATCTGGCCCAGCTTGGCCACGCGTTCCAGAAGGATCAGTTGCATCT
>JBCDCS010000131.1:0-7464 GCA_039181205.1 Pseudomonadota bacterium | reverse complement strand
GACGTCGTGCTTACCCACGCGGCGGGCGCGACACACCCGCCCGCCCCCGTCGGCTTTCGCCCCCTCCGGGATGCTGTTAGACACATTGATCCAATGATCGCGCAGAGTAGGCGAGCCGTGACCCACCAGAGCGGAGAAGCGACAAGCGCTGTGGCGACGGGCCGCCGTGTCCTGCGTCTCGAAAGCCAAGCCCTGGCCACGATGGCCGACGACCTGCCCGGCGATTTCGCCGCCATCGTGGATCTGATCGGGGCGATGGGCGGCCGGGTCATCGTGTCCGGCGTCGGCAAGTCCGGCCATATCGGCCGCAAGATCGCGGCGACGCTCGCCTCGACCGGGACGCCCGCCTATTTCGTCCACGCCACCGAGGCCAGCCACGGCGATCTGGGCATGATCGGCAAAGGCGATGTCTGCCTGCTGATCTCCAATTCCGGCGAAACGGCAGAGCTGCGCGACCTCGTCTACCACACGCAGCGCTTCTCGATCCCGCTGATCGGGTTGTCGTCCAATCCGGGCAGCACGCTGATGAAGACCGCCGATTACCGGCTGACGCTGCCCAACGTGCCCGAAGCCTGCTCGATCGGCATGGCGCCCACGACCTCCACCACACTGACATTGGCCATCGGCGACGCCTTGGCCGTGGCCCTGATGGAACAGAAAGCCTTCAAGACCGAAGATTTCGGCGTCTTCCACCCGGGCGGCAAGCTGGGCGCGCAGATGCGCCGGGTGGACGAATTGATGCATGACGGGGCCGATGTGCCCGTCCTGCCGACGGGGGCGACGATCGAAGATACGTTGCTGGTGATGACATCGAAAGGCTTCGGCCTGGCCGCCCTGGTCGACGGCGCGGGCCGCCTGACGGGCGTCATCACCGATGGCGACCTGCGGCGCAACATGACCGGCTTGATGGCGCGGCAGCCCGAAGACATCGCCAACCCCACCCCCATCACCGTCGCCCCCGGCACCTTGGCGGCCGAGGCGTTGGCCCTTCTCAATAAACATAAGATCAGTGCCTTGATAATCATAAACCCTGAAAGACAGCCCGTGGGCGTTCTACATATTCACGACATCCTGCGCGCGGGCGTGGCATGACGACAATCATCGTGATCCCGGCCCGCTACGCCTCCACGCGCTATCCAGGCAAACCCCTGGCGCGCCTGACGCTGCCCGACGGGTCGTCGAAATCCCTGATCGAGATGTCGTGGGAAACCGCCAAATCCGTGGCCGGGGTGGATGCCGTCTTCGTGGCCACCGACGATGCCCGCATCGCCGATGCCGCGGCGGCGTTCGGCGCCGATATCGTCATGACCTCGCCCGATTGCGAAAACGGCACGGCCCGCTGTGCCGACGCGCTGGCGAACCTGGATCTGGCGCCGGATCTGATCGTCAATCTACAGGGCGATGCCCCCCTCACGCCGCCGTGGTTCATCGAAGCCCTGGTCGACGCCATGGCGGCCGATGCGTCCATCGCCGTGGCCACGCCGGTCCTGCGCTGCGACCGGCTGACCTATGACGCCTTTCTGGACGACCGCCGCCAGGGCCGGGTCGGCGGCACCACCGCCGTCTTCGACCGGGCGATGAACGCTCTCTACTTCTCCAAAGAAGTCTTGCCCTTCATCGCGCCGGGCCGCCGGATCGACCCGATCCCGGTCTTCCACCATGTGGGCGTCTACGCCTATCGCCCGGCCGCGCTGGCCAGATATACGGCGACGCCCGCCACGCCGCTGGAACGCTTGGAAGGTCTCGAACAGCTGCGCTTCCTGGAAACCGGCACACCGATCCGCTGCGTCGAGGTCGAGGCGCGGGGCCGGGTCTTCTGGGAGCTGAACAACCCCGAGGACGGGCCCCGGATCGAAGCCGCCCTGCGCGCCCAGGCGGAGACCGCGTGATGACCACGGTGACAATCGGCGATATCCCCATCGGGGGCGCGGCGCCCGTCGCCCTGATCACCGGGCCCTGCCAGCTCGAAAGCCTGGACCATGCCCGCATGATGGCCGAGCGGATCGCCGAGGCCTGCGCGCCCACCGGCACCCGCTTCATCTTCAAGGCCAGCTACGACAAGGCCAACCGGTCGTCGCTGGGATCCGCGCGGGGCCTGGGGATGGACAAGGGCCTGGAGATCCTGGGGGCCATCAAGTCCGAATTCGGCTGCCCCGTCCTGACCGACGTGCACGAGCCCGGGCACTGCGCGCCCGCCGCACGGATCTGCGACGTGCTGCAGATCCCCGCTTTCCTCTGCCGCCAGACCGACCTGCTGCTGGCCGCGGGCGAGACGGGGGCGGCGATCAACGTCAAGAAGGGCCAATTCCTGGCGCCCTGGGATATGGGGCACGTGGCCGCCAAGATCGCGTCGACGGGCAACGAGCGCATTCTGCTCTGCGACCGGGGCACGTCGTTCGGCTACAACACCCTGGTCAGCGATTTCCGCGGCCTGCCGATCATGGCCGCCACCGGCTATCCCGTGGTCTTCGACGCCACCCATTCCGTGATGCAGCCCGGCGGGCGGGGCGAGACCTCGGGCGGCCAGCGCGAATTCGCCCCCGTCCTGGCCCGGGCCGCGGTCGCCGTGGGCGTGTCGGCGCTGTTCATCGAAACCCACCAGGATCCCGACACCGCGCCGTCGGACGGGCCCAACATGATCCCGGTGTCGAAAATGGGCGCGTTGATCGGCCAGCTGCGCGCGCTGGACGATCTGACCAAATCCCAACCGGCCATCGACCTGACGGCCTGAGGGGGCCAGTCCGTAAGGGACCGGCGGCAGCAGATCAGGCGGCCAGGCGGAGCGGGCCTGACCGGACGCTCCGACGAACCCGGCCACCTCCGCTCGGGCCAAGTGCAGACGCTCCCCCTGCCCTGCGACGCGGCCGGCCCTGTCCGGACCCGGCTTCGACGCCCCGCGAAAAACGGCCCCGAAGGGCCGTTTTCCGAGCACGCGACGGGGCTGCGCGATCAGGAGACGTTGAAGCCCACGCGCGCCATGTCGGCCAGCGTCGTGTCGGTGAAGCGGATGGTCTGACCCTGGTCCGAGAACACCACATCGGCGCCCTGCTGGGTCATCTTCGCCCGGGCCTCGGCGCCGTCGGCATAGCCGAAGCGGGACAATTGCAGCATGTCCCACGGCTCGAAGCCGTGGATCACGTCGTTGCCGCCCGCGCCCTTGCGGAAGATGAACAGGTCCGATCCGGTCCCGCCATTCATCACATCGTCGCCCGCGCCGCCTTCCAACACGTCGGTCCAGGCGACATTGGCGGTGCGCATGAAGGTATCCAGACCCGCCGTGGTGGCGTTCTTGAATTCCTGGCTGTCCGAGAAGCCGCGCACGACCTGCGCCCGCTCCATCCCGTCTTCGAGACGCGCCGTCCAATTGGCCAGGCCCTGGGCATCGGCGTCGCGGCCCAGCACGTTCTGGTAGAGAAGCTGGACGAATGCGCCATTGTCGAGCGCGCCGTAGCGCTGCTGGAATTCGGCCGAATTGGTGAAGGCAGCCGCGGCCTGCAGCGGCTGGATCGTCCCAGCCGCCATGGCGTTGTACCAGCCCTCGAAGCCGGTCGCGTCCGGCGTCCGGCCCAAAGTGGCGCCATAGAGACGGAAGACCTCGCCCGCCACCGTGACCTCGGCCCGCGCCGTCGTCTCCAGCAGCGAGTTGCCGTCGGTGAGGGTCTGGGCCCCGACGCCTGCCCGCAGCAGCGAGGTGTCGTCCGGATCGCCGGTCAGCACGGCCCCCGGCGTCACCGCGCCCGTGCCGGTCTTGGCGTTGATCCCGAAGGAATTGGCCAGGTTGGCGAATTCCTGGCTGCCGGTGAACCCGGCCAGGACATCGTCGCGCGACATGCCATCGGCCAGACGCGTGGTCCAAGCCGCAAAGCCGCCATCGTCCGGCGCGCGGTTGAAGAACGCTTCGTAGAGAACCTCGACATATTCGGCATCGGTCGTGTTCCGGCCCTGGAATTCGGGCGACCCGATGAAGCCGCTGGCCACGTCGGCCCCCGACAGAACCCCGGAATACAGCCGGTCGGTCCAGGCATTGCGGCCCTGGGCATCGGCCTCGCGGCCCAGGATGGTGGAATAGAAGCGTTCGACGAAAGCCTCGATCTCGTGCAGGGATTGGTTGTCTTGGTAAGACGCCGTGCGGAAATCGTCGCTAGTGGCATCGAAGATGTTGTCGAAGCGGTAGACGACGGATTCGTGGGTCACCGGATCGGTGCCCGCGGCAATCAGATCCAACAGACCGTCGCCATCGATGTCATGGGCCACTGGCGATCCAAAATAGGCGCCGAAGATCGGGGCCGGTCCCTCGATGCCGTTCAACTGGGTGCCGTCGCTGTCGATGGCGATCAGCTGGCCACCCACGGTGACCAGGATCTCCAGGTCGCCATCGGCGCCGTCCAGATCCACCGCGATCGGGTGGCGGTTGATGATCTGCGTGCCCACGGCGTTGAACGGCTTGGCCTCGGTGGCGAACAACTCCTGCCCCGCGCCGTTGAAGGCATGGACCCAGCCATTGGTCGTGGCGGCTACGATCTCGTCGCGGCCATCGCCGTCCAGGTCGGCCAGCAGCGGCGCCGCCAGGACGCGGCCATTGGTTTCCAACTGGTGGCGCAGGGTGCCATCGGTGTTCCACACCTTCACATGGGTGCCGCGGTCATCCTTGAAGAAATCGCCGGTGCCCTGGATGATTTCCAACGTGCCGTCGCGATCCAGATCGCCGATGACCGGGCTCGCCCAGAGCGATTGCTCGTCGAACTTGCCGCGGAAATCGCCTCCGATGGAGGTGCCGACCTGGGTGTCCCAGCCGGGCACGTTCTGTTGGCCATGGGCATTGAAAACATGCAGGATACCCCCCTGTTGTGGCAGGCCCCCGGCGATGTTCTGCGAGATATCCGACGGGACGACCACCTCGACCAGGCCGTCGCCATTCAGATCGGCGATGCCCGGTGTGGCCCCGGCCGTGTCGTGCAGGTTGGTGCGGTGCTCCACCTCGCCGGTGCGCCCATCCAGGATGTAATAAGAATGGTCCCAAGCCGTCAGCAGCACCTCGCGCACGCCATCGGCATCCACGTCGAACACGCGCGGCGCGCTATAGACACCATCGGGCCGATCTTCGTCGCCAAAGCGGTCGTTCGTCTGGTGGAACCACAGCGTGTTGCCATCGGCATCCAGCGCATAGACGCCGCCGTCGTCACCCGGCTGGCCCACCGTATCCAGGCCCGGCTCGTTCACGCCGCCCACGCCGACCACGATGTCGATCGACCCGTCGCCATTGACGTCCGAGAAGGTGGGCGCCGTGGTCACGGCCGTGGTCTGATAGGTCTTGCCGGTGGCCGGATCGACGCCCGGGAAGGCGTCGAAGGTCTTGGTCCATTTCACCGTACCGTCGGCTTCCAACACGGTCAGGCCGCCCGGCGCGATCTCGTTACCGTCGTCATCGAGCAGCTTGGAGGCGCCCACGACGATCTCGTCCTCGCCGTCGCGGTCGATGTCGTAGACCCCGACCGACGCGTTGCGCACCGGACCCAGGCCCAGGTCGGTCACCCAAGCGTCGCGCGGGATGTCCAGATCCAGCGTGTAATCCAGGCTGACCCCGTTGGGCGCGCCCATGTTGAATTCCGGCGAATAGACGCGGGCGTAATAGGTGCCGTCGGTCAAGGCCGAGAACCGCGCCGTTTCCGGGCCCGAGGCCTGGAAGTCGATGGCGACCCGTTCGCCGGCCGCGTTATACAGCTCCAGGTTCAGGTCGGTATCGGTCCCCGTGGGCGTCATCGTCAGGGCGATGGGGCCCGGGCCGGTTTCGATCCGATGCCAATCCTCGCGCGATCCGCTGAAGGCCGTGGTGCCGCGGGCCAGCAGGTCGGCCTCCTCGCGGGTGTTGTTGCCGTCATCGGCCACGACCTCGGGCAAGGTCACCGTCAGATCGTAATTCAGCGGCACGTCGTTGGGGGCGCCGTTCGGGTAGGCGTTCCAATAGACCCGGACGAAGACGGGCCCGTCTTCGCGCACCAGGGTGGTCGCCGTCTCGGGACCCGATTGCGTGAAGCCCGAGCCGATGACGCGGCCCTCGGCATCGCGCAGATCCATGCTCAGGTTCAGGTCGGCCAGGTTCAGATTGCCCACCATGCCCGTGCCCGTGGGCGTCATCGTCACCGACAATTCGCCCGAGGGGCTGTCGATGCGGTGCCAATCCACGAAGGACCCGGAATGGGACGACGTGCCCGCCGCCAGGGGGTCGGCCGTGGCTTGGCTGTTATTGCCGTCATCGGCATCGGCTTCGGGCAGGTCGATTGTCAAACGATACGAGATGCCGAAGCCCGCGGGCGGGTTGTCGACGAATTGCGCGTCGTAGGCGCGCAGGTAATAGGTGCCGTCTTCGGTCAACAGGCGCGAGAAGTCTTCGCTGCCCGATGGGGTCAGCCCGGCGCCGATCCCCACGCCGTCGTCGCGGCGCAGCTCCAGGTTCAGGTTGCGGTCCCGCGCCAGGGTGTCGCCCGTGGGGTCGATCGACAGGTTGATCTCGCCGCTGACCGAGTCCAGCCGGAACCAGTCGATGGCGTTGCTGTCGATGTCCCAGGTGCCTTCGGTCAGCACCGTGGCGGTGGCCTGCGTGTCGCCCGGATCGCCGGCAACCGCCGCAAGCGGCGCAAAGGCGATGTCTTCATTCTCGTGAAAGAGATCCATATCCGAAACCCGTACCCTCTTTGTGGTTTTCCGTGGCCCGTAGCCGTCGACCTGACGCGCCTTCAACCATTCGCCCGTTGATAAGCCCTTAACGGAGAGGTTTTTGAGGCCAGGCTATGGCAGATCGGACTCGGTTCTGGATGGATCGCAGCAATCCTGCCGCATCCGCGCCACGAAGGCCCGGATATCCGGGATGCATGGGCCACGGAGGCCGTTTCGATATCGGAAGATCCCGGGCCCGCTCGCGGGGCCCGGGGCGCGTGTCCCGGTCAGACCAGGATCGAGTCGGTGTCGATCCGGATGGCCTCCAACTCGGCCAGGGTGAGGTCGGCGAGGGTCACCTGGACCTGCTGGCCCGGCTGACCGCGGGCGGCGTCCAAGAACACCAGATCGTCGCCCACCTGCTGGATCTGGGCCAGCACGTCGGCGCGGTCCGCATAGCCGAAATCCTGGAACCGCAAGCTGTCCCAGGGATCCACCGACAAGACCACGTCCCGCCCCGGCAGATCGGCGTCGAAGACGAATTCGTCCGACAGCAAGCTGCCCACCAGGATGTCCTCGCCGCCCCTGCCCTGCAACAGGTCGCCCTCGGTCGCGGCCATGAACGCCGTGACCTCGGCCGCGGTGCCCGCGATGAATTCCGGGCTCTGCGAGAAGCCCAGCACCACCGCCTCGCGCGACACACCCGACGCCAGATCGCCGGTCCAGCGCGCCAGGCCCCCGGCATCCGCATCCCGGCCCAGCACGTTGTTATAGAGCAGGTTCACGAAGGCATTGTCGTCCAGCCCGCCG
>JBCDCS010000130.1:0-7477 GCA_039181205.1 Pseudomonadota bacterium | reverse complement strand
GCGGATATCGCCCTCGGCGCCGCCATCTGCTGGCGGCGCTGGGCCAAGCGCGCGGCTTTGGGGATGGTGGCGCTGTCCGGGATTTATCTGGCGGGGAGCTTGATTTTTGCCCCGGACTTGTGGGTCGATCCGCTGGGGCCGATGGTGAAGGTAATCCCGTCGCTGGTTCTGGCGGCGCTGGTCTGGCTGATGCTGGAGGATCGGTGATCTACGACGTTCTCCTGTTCGTCCATGTGGTCGGCGCCACGGTGCTGTTGGGGACTGGGGTGGGGATCGCGTTCTTCACGGTCATGTCCAATGGCAGTGACGATCCGGCGCTGGTGGCCCATGTGGCCGGGATCGTCGTGGTGGCGGACATGGTCTTCACGGCGACGGCGGCGGTGATCCAGCCGATGACTGGGGCGCTGCTGGCGTGGCAGGCGGGCTGGCCGCTATTCGAGGGCTGGGTGGCCTAGTCGCTGGTGCTTTATGTCTTTGTCGGATGTTTCTGGTTGCCCGTGGTTTGGATGCAGCTGCGCATGCGGAATCTGGCGCGCGCGGCCGCCCAGGGCGGATCGTCGCTGCCCGAGGAATATCACCGATTGTATCGCTGGTGGTTCGCGTTCGGGTTTCCGGCCTTCTTCGCTGTTCTCGCGATTGTCTGGTTGATGCTGACCAAGCCATCCGTCTGATGCTGCGCGTGCGATGTTGCGGAAACGCAAGGCCGTCTTATGCATGCCGTAGGGGAAAAATTTATGCTGCAATGCAGCAAAAGACTTGCATTGCTGCATTGCAGCATGTATCTCCTTCGCAGCCGCAGAGGAGTGGGCCCGGTGGTTGGGCAACCCCGCGAGGCATATGGAAGCGAGGAGATCGACCATGATGAGCAAGACGCAAGATTACACCAAGTACATGACCGATATGATGGGCGCGTTCCCTGTCGACACATCGGCCATGCAGGAAGCCTTCAAGACCCAGGCTGCCTTCGCCGAGAAGATGTCCGGCGTGGCCCTGGCCGCTGCTGAGCAATCCGCTGAGATCAGCCATAAGTGGACCCGTGAGACCCTGGCGAAGATGGCCCCCGTTGCCGCCGTCAAGGAAGAGCCCACGGACTACGCCAAAGCCATGACCGATTTCGCCTCGGCTTCCGCCGAAGTCGCCGCCGAGAACATGGCCGCTTTCGCCGAGATCGCCAAGAAGCTCCAGATGGAGACGGTCGAGATCATGATGGCCGCTGGCAAGGAAGCCCAAGAAGACGCGACCGCCGCCGTCAAGAAGGCGACCGCCGAAGCCACCACGGCCACCAAGAAGGCCGCATCGAAGTAATCCCGTACGGGGACGGAGCCACCCTCTTCCTCCCATTGAGGTGGCGCCGATCGGGCGGAGCGCTGAAGCGCTTCGCCCTTTTTTGTGCCCCATCTAGCCCAAGTCCAGCCGTCTTCTTTGGGAATAATCTCTGCAAACTGGAGGGAGTATCCCATGAGTGAGGAAGACAAATCGCGGATCGCGACCGCAGAACGCGGCCGCCGTATTCGTTTGTTCGGTGCGACGATGGTTGGCACGGCCATCGGCGGCTATGCCTTCATGCCGTCTTTTTTGTGGGGCGTGGTCCTGGTGGCCGGACTGGCCATGGTGTTCTACGGCGGCGCGCTGAAGCAGCCGGGCGATGACGCGTTGATCCGGCAGACCTGCGAGAAGCGGACCACAGGCGAAGTGGTGTTGTTCGGCATCGGCGTTTTCGTCTTGTCGGGCGCCATCATCGGCTCCGTCCTGTTGCCGAGCCTTCTGTGGATTCCCGTGGGTCTGGGGGGCATCGCGGTGACCATTCGGTACCAGGTGCGCCGGACCCAGTCGTTCGGTTAAAGCGGTCATCTGCTGACGCGCCGTTGTCGTTTACGCCGCGTCGCAGAGGCGCTACGGTTCTCCGCACCCAGACGGAGAGCTCGCCATGGCGGACGACACGACACCGCTGCTGATCAAGCGCTACGCGAGCCGACGGCTCTACAACACGGAAACCAGCGACTACGTCACGCTGGAGGATATCGCGGGTTTTATCCGCGCCGGGCGAGAGGTCCAGATCGTCGATCTGAAGTCGGGGGACGATCTGACCCGGTCCTATCTTTTGCAGATCATCGCGGAGCATGAATCGAAGGGTGAGAATGTTCTACCGCTGGGTGTGCTGACGGATTTGGTCCGGTCCTATACCGGTGCGGCGCAATCGGTGGTTCCGGATTTTCTGGCGGCGAGTTTCGAGATGCTCCGGTCCGGCCAGTCGAAGATGATCGACAACATGACGGCCATGAACCCGATGGCGCAGATGCCGGGCTTCAAGGCCATGCAGGAGCAGCAGGCGGCGTTCTTCAAGGCGATGACGGGGGGCTGGGCGGCGTCCACGGTGCCGTCATCCGACGAAGAGGAGATTGCCGGAGCGCCGGTGGCGGATGAGCAATCGCGCGAAGAGTTGGACGCGATCCGCAAGCAGTTGGCCGAGATGCAGGCCATGCTTTCGAAGATGAATAAGTGACAATTAGGGGCGGTCGAGTGCCGATCGGATAAAGTCGGTCTTGGCCTCCGCGTATTGGCCACGAGGACAGCCGCCGTCGATCAGGGCCTGTTTGTGGGCCGCGTATGTGTCTCGGAGCATGCTGTCCGCCTTCAAGCGATCTCGGAAAACCAGTTGGTCCAAGAGTTCCGGCGCGTCGGGCGCGTAGAGGTGGAGGTTGTGCGTTCGACCATGATCCGAGGTCTGTCGGATGAACAAGCGGCCGCTCCGCTCGCCTCGGTCGATCCAACTGGAGCGGGTGAGCGCGGACGCGATGGCATCATGCTGCGTCGGAGCGGCGGCCATAGCCATATCCAGGATCGGCTTTGCCGCCAGGCCCGGGACGGCGGTGCTTCCGATGTGGTGGATCGAAACGCCGAATGGCAGGCCTTTCAATAGCTCCGTCGACAATCTTTCAAATTCCGCTACCCAAGCTGGATCGTAAGGGACGAGCCGCAGGCTGCCTGGGGCCAAGCCCAGCTTCATGGGGCGGGGATGTAGCGTTCCAGAACGACCTGAATCGGGGCGTTGCCTTCGGCGATCAGTTGGACGGCCATGAGATAGGTGCCAGGGAACAGGCGGACGGCCAATTGGCTGTCGAGGCCGGTCGGGCCGTCATCGTTATAGCCGACCTGGCGACCGACGCGGTCGAAAAGCGTCAGGGTCGGATCGGCCCCGTTGCCGGCGGCTTCGGCCAGAAGCAGGCCGCCCTGGGGTACGTCGAAGCGTAGCCAGGTCGCTTCCTCTGTCGCGTCGACGCTGGCCAGGAGGGCGTTGTCCAGGCTGCCCAGATCGCGGATGGGGACACCGTCATCGGCGGTCGGGGCGATGTCGGCATCGGCGATCTGCTGGGCGCGGATCTGGGCGGGATCGTAGCCTTGCAGGGAGACGGTGATGTCGTTGGCGGCGCCGTTCAGATCTTCGACCTCGATGCAGTAGGATCCGGCGGGCAGGGGGGCCGTCATGTCGATGCGGCTGTTGAGCCCGTCGAAATCATCGTTCTCGGCCAATTCCACACCGTCTTCCGACAGAAGCGTGATGAGCGGATCACCCAACTCGCTGACAGCGAGGATCGAGAGGGCGGCAGGCTCCGTCAGTTCGAAGCCGTAGGCGGGGCGTTCGGCGACCGAGCCGGTCGCGCTGGCGGCGAGGTTCTCTGGGCCGAGATCCGATCCGAGCGAGGGCGTGTCGGCCGCGAAGCAGCCGGGGCCGCTGGGCATTTCGACCCGAGCGGGGGGCATGGGGGCGCCGCCTTCGGTGAGCGCGATATGGTCCAAGCGCCCGATGCGCACGGCGACATCCGTCAGGCCGCTTTCGTAGCTGCGGGCGGCCAGACAGTAGGTCCCGGCGCCGAGGGTCGTTTCGACCCGGCTGGCGAAATTGCCGCCGGAATCGTCATCTGTAGCGACTTCGGCCCCGGCCCGATCGTAGATGGAAATGTAGGGGTCCCCGGCAGGTTGCGCGGCGACCTCGGCCCGGATGTCGGTCGTGTCGGACAGGGTGAAGAGGCGCACCAGATGACCGGCGATGGGAATCTGGCCGTCGGCATCGAAAGCGGCGTTGGCCCGGGTGACGTCCGAACCTGTCTCCGACCCGCCGACCCATTCGCCCACCAGGCTGATGCCGCCGCAGAACGGCGCGTCGGTCTGGGCATAAGCCGGCGCGGCCAGGAGGGTCGTGGCGAGGAGGGCAAGGCGAACCATGGGAAACTCCGAAAGCTAGGTCAGGGCGGTGAAAACATCGTCGAGAGCGGTGGAAAGCTTGGCGAACATCTCATCCATCTGGGCGTCGGTGAGGATGAAGGGCGGGCAGAGCACGATGCTTTGGCCCAGTGGCCGACAGATCAGGCCGTGATCGGTGCAGGTATTGGCGATGCGTTCGGACACGGAGAGATGGGCGTCGAAAGGGGTCTTGGTTGCCTTATCCTGGACGGCTTCCAAGGCGCCCATAAGGCCTTTGCCGCGCCATTCGCCGATGTTCTTGTGTTCGGCCAGGCGAGCCAGCCCGGCTTCGAAGGCGGGCGTGAGGCGGCGGACATTGTCCAGAAGGCCGGTTTCGACCAGGCGGATGGCTTCCAGCGCGATGGCGCAGCCGACCGGGTGGCCCGAGGCTGTGAAGCCGTGGGGGAATTCTTCGATGGCGTCGGAGGCGTGCTGAAGACGGTCGGCCAGGTCGGGGCCAAGGATCACGGCGCCCATGGGGAAGTAGCCCGCGGTGAGCGCCTTGGAGGAGATGATGGCATCGGGGGTGAAACCGTAGGTCTGGCAGCCCCAGAGATTGCCGGTGCGGCCGAAGCCCGTGATGACCTCATCGGTGATGACAGGGATATCGTGGGCGCGTAGCACGGGCAGGATGGCGTCGAAATAGCCGTCGACCGGAGGGATCACGCCGCCGGCGCCCTGGACCGGTTCGGCGAAGAAGCCCGCGATGGTATCGGCGCCCTCCTGAGCGATGGTGTCTTCCAGTTCAGTGACGAGGCGGGCGAGGAAATCGGCCTCCGTCTCACCGTCGTGGCCTTCCTTGTAGAAGTGCGGGCAGGTGAGATGGATGAAACCCGGCAGGGGTAGGCCGAAGACGGAATTGTAGGGCTTGCCGGTCATGGACGCCGAGACGGCGGTGACCCCATGATAGGCATTGCCGCGGGTCAGGATCTTGCGGCGCTGGGGTTGGCCCTCGGCACCGTGGAGGAACCAAAGCATCTTGACCATGGTGTCGTTCGCCTCGGACCCGGAATTGGTGTAGAACGTTTTCGCCCCGTCGAACGGGGCCACGCGGGCCAGGGTTTCCGACAACTCCACCGTGGTGTCGGCCATCCGGCCAAAAAAGGCGTGGTAGCCGGGGAAGCGGGCGTATTGGTCTTGGGCGATCTTGGTGAGCGTCGGATGGTCGAACCCGGCGATCATGTTCCAGAGGCCGGAATTGGCGTCGAGGTAACGGTTGCCCTCGGTATCGATGATATAGGGGCCTTCGCCATGGGTGACGACGACGGTGCCGCGTTCGGCGATGGACGGCAGGTCGGTGAAGCCGAAGAAGCTGTGGGCTTTGGCGCGGGCATCCCAGGAATTGGGGAGATCGTCGGGCATGAGGGTCGCTCCGAAAGGGGTCGGACGCAACGCTATCCGGCGTGGAATGCGGCGTCCATGCATCACCTGGTCCGGAATAGAAAAGCCAGGGCTATGGTGAGGGGCGGGGGCCGGGCAAAGTGCAACGCGGGGGGAGATTTCAATGGCCAGCGCGTTTTTTGGCGCCATCGCTGACGACTTTACCGGAGCCACGGATCTGGCTGCAATGATCGCGCGGGGCGGTGTTGCGGTCACCCTTCGGATCGGCCTGCCCGATGATGATGCGCCGCCCGCCACGCCGTTCGAAGTGATTGCCCTGAAGATCCGGACCATACCGCCCGAGGAGGCGATGGCCGAGGCGCGGGCCGCCTTGCGCTGGCTTAGGGGGCAAGGGGTCGCGCGGGTCTTCTGGAAGTATTGTTCGACGTTCGATTCCACGCCGCGCGGCAATATCGGGCCGGTGGCGGACGCGCTGATGTGCGATCTGGAGATCGACCGGACGGTGCATTGCCCGGCTTTTCCGGAAAACGGGCGGCGGGTCTTCATGGGGCATCTCTTCGTCGGGGATCAGCCGCTGCATGAAAGCCCGATGAAGGATCACCCGCTGACGCCCATGAGGGACAGCGACCTGACCCGGCTGCTCACGCCGCAGGTGCAGCGGCAGGTGGGGCGGGTGACCTTGCCGGTCGTGCGGGCGGGGGCAAGCGATGTGCGGCAGGCGCTGGAGACGGTGCACGGGCATGTGGTGCTGGATGCGGTCGAGGATGGCGATCTGGGTGTTTTGGCCGATGCGATCCAGGACATGCCTTTGATCTGTGGCGGGTCGGCCATTGCCGAGCCGTTGCCCGGGCTGTGGCGGGCCGCGGGAACGATGGCCGCGCCGCCGGAGCCGGTGCCCGAGATCGGCGGCGGACGGTTGGTTCTGTCGGGGTCCTGTTCGGCGATGACGCGGGCCCAGGTCAGCGCCTATCTGGAGCGCGGTGTGGGGTACCGGTTGGATCCGATCGAATTGGCGTCGGGTGGTCTGGATGATGCGCGGGCCTGGTTGAAGACCCGGGCGCCCGGCGAAGACAAGATCGTCTTCGCGACGGCTGATCCGAAGACGGTGGCCGCCGCGCAGGAGCAATTGGGCGTCGCGCGGGCCGGCGGGCTGGTCGAGGACGCGCTGGCGCAGTTGGCGCAGGATGCCCGGGCCTTTGGGATCGCGCGGATCGTGGTCGCGGGGGGCGAAACCTCGGGCGCGGTGACCCGGGCGCTGGGGATCCGCACCTTGCGCATCGGGCCGGAGATCGCGCCGGGCGTGCCCTGGTGCTTCGCCGAGGGCGGGCTGGCGCTGGCCTTGAAGTCCGGCAATTTCGGCAGCGAGGATTTCTTCAGCGAGGCGTTCGAGATGCTGGACGCGGGGGCTTCCGTCCCGGCGGCGTGACGCTATGGTCGCCGCGATGAGCGAGCGTTCCTGCCCCAATTGCGGTGCGGCCCTGCCGAAGCTGCTGCGCCATGTGCGGATGGTGAATTGCGATTTCTGCGGATCGTCCATCGTGCTGCACGACGACGTTGCGGCCAAAGCCGGGGAGGCGGGCGAGATGCTGGACGCCCCGGAATTGATCCGTCTGGGCCGGGCGACGGCGATGCCGGGCGGCGTGTTCGAGGCGTTTGGACATGTGCGCTACGATTACGGACGGGGGCATTGGTCATTCAGGATGACGGTGCGTGGTGAACAGTGTGGGGTGATTCAGGATGATGGTGCGTGGTGAACAGTGTGGAGTGATTCAGGATGATGGTGCATGGTGAACAGTGTGTGGTGATACAGGATGACGGTGCGTGGTGAAGTGTGTGTGGTGATTCGGGATGACTGTGCGAGGTGACAATTTTGGAGGGAGTCTGGCTGAGGGTG
>JBCDCS010000129.1:0-7534 GCA_039181205.1 Pseudomonadota bacterium | reverse complement strand
GCCAGTGGTCGAATACCAGATGCCCCGTGCCGAGCACCGCGACGGTCAGCAAGGCCGACCCAAGACGACGCGCCCCCAGTATCAAAACCAAAAGCGCCATGACCATCGCCAGAACGATCAGCGCTGGGGCTAGGCTGTCAAAAATGCGCGCCAGTGGCCCGGCAGGTGTTCCCGACGGAACAAAGCGGGCAAGCAAGGCCGCGCCCAGAGCCACGCCAGCAACCACAGTCAGCCCACCGATGGTGGCGCTCCGTTTGAACATGATGCTGCGCTCCGCTCCAGTGCTTCCCGGACGTACAGGCTGAGACAGGCGGAGGAAATACCGCCGCGCCGACAAGACCCTATCCCAGGCACTGGTCCCCGCCGGCGCAAATCACGGGTCTGCTCGACGAGGTCCGGTCTGGAGTAGGTACCGCGATTATCCTGATCACCAATGATCTAGGCATCGTGGCAGGGTCCTATTCCCCGCTGGTCGAAGAAACGCCAGGGTGCTTGGTCGCTTGCCGAACATGCACATCATAGATGCCGGGGTCGGGCTCTGATCCAGCGATCATACGAAGCTTCAGTGCACAGATTTTCGATAAATTGGGAATTTTGCCCGGGTCACCGAATTTCTTGGAACACATTCCAGGAAACCTGAAATCGATCAGGCCGAGGTCGGGCCTAAGACACGCCCACAAGTTTAGCCAAAGGGAGTTTCGACACTCAGAAAGCCAAGACAGAAGCGCGGGCGACCACCTGTATCAGATTTTGGCGCTTTTCTAGGGCCAGAATCGCCATCCTCACAAGATGATCCAGAGGTAAACGCCGAGCAGTGCAGTCACCAAAACAGACTGCCACCAAGAAGTTCTGGGGAGAGCGGCCCGCGCACGTGAGATAGAAGAAGACGATAGATCTTCCGTCACGTGCGCGACGCGACCCCCGAGTGAAATTATAGGCCCACATGGGGGTGGGGGAATCAGAGATATTGGAGCAAAATCATGAACGTACGCGTCGCTCAAGCCCATCAACTGTTCTCGTCCGATCTTGCCGGTCGCAAACCGTCTGCATCGGAGGATCACTCTGTCCAGTCTGCCATTGAAGGCTTCCCCAATGCAGACATTTTTCGTGAACTTGTCGAGATCGCGGAGACCGAGGCAGCCCTCCCTCCGTCCGAGGCGTGGACGATCTTCCTGCCGACCGATGCCGCCTTCCACTTCTATGGCGCCGCGTTTGTCGAACGCATGCTCAACACCATCTCCATCGGCCGCGTCCGAGAGTTCGTCGGTCAGTTCATCATCCCCGGTCATGGCCCATTGGAGCGGTTCTCCGGCCGGAAGATCTGGGCCACGAACCTCAACCAGCGGAAGGTCCTCATCAACGCCAAAGAAGGGTTCGCCTTCGAAGGCGCGTCTATCGTGAAGGCCGATTTGACGGTTCCAGGCGGTACCGTTCACCTGATGTCACGGTTCGGTCGTTCGCCGCGTCTGTTCGTCCCGACGGTCCGGACGGACGGGATGAGCCAACAGCGCGATGTTGTCCAGGCCGTCTTCGCCTGAGAGGCGGGTGAAAACCCGTCCGTTAAACGAGCTTCATCGCCCCGCGCCGGACTTGGGGCGATGAAAGTCACGATCGGGCCAGGGCGGTGTCCAGGGCCCGGCTCAGCTTTCCGACCAATTCGTCGATCTGCGCGTCTTCGATAATGAAGGGTGGCGCCAAGAGAATATGGTCGCCGTGCGCGCCATCGACCGTGCCGCCCGCCGGGTAACAGATCAGACCGTTCTCCATGGCGGCCGTCTTCACCTTGGCGTGCAGCTTCCGGGCGGGATCGAACGGCTGCCTGGTTTCCCGGTCCTCCACCAATTCGATCCCGCGAAACAGGCCGCGCCCCCGGATATCGCCCACATGGGCATGCTGTCCGAGCGCGGCCCGCAGTGCGGCGTCCAGCTTGGCCCCCTGCTCCTGCACCCGGGCGATGAGCCCCCGGTTCAGGATGGCGCTGACGACCGCATGGGCCCCCGCCGCCGACAATGGGTGGGCATGGTAGGTATGGCCGTGCTGAAAGCTGCCGGAGCCCTCGGCAATGGCATCGTAGATCATGCCGGAACAAAGCATAGCACCGATCGGCGCATATCCGGCGCCAAGCCCCTTGGCGATCGTGACGATGTCTGGCGCGATCTGGTCCTGCTCGCACGCGAAGAAGCTGCCGGTCCGCCCCATGCCGCACATCACTTCGTCCAGGATCAGCAGGATGCCGTGGCGATCGCAGATTTCCCGAATGCGGGTAAAGTAGCCATCAACCGCCGGGACCGCGCCCGCCGTCGCCCCCACCACTGGCTCCGCGATAAAGGCCATCACACTTTCGGGCCCAAGCCGCTCGATCTCCGCGTCCAACTCATTGGCCGCCCGCTGGCCATAGTCGAAGGGGCTCTCATCCTCGGCCCGTTCCCGGTATTCGAAGCAGGGGGCGATATGGCTCGTCTCGACAAGCAGCGGGGCATACTTCTCCCGCCGCCAAGCGTTGCCGCCCGCCGCCAAAGCCCCCAACGTGTTCCCGTGATAACTCTGCCGCCGGGCGATGACGCGGTGCCGCTGCCCTTCCCCGATCTCTAGAAAATACTGCCGGGCCAGCTTCAGCGCCGCCTCTACCGCCTCCGACCCGCCGGCGAGCAGGTAGACCTTCTCAATGCCGTTGGGGGCATGTGCGATTAGGAGGTCCGCAAGACGCTCGGCGGCCTCTGATGTGAAAAACCCGGTATGGGCGAAGGCCAATCGGTCCAGTTGCGCATGCATCGCGTCCCGAACCTCCGGATCGGAATGGCCCAAACAGGACACCGCCGCCCCGCCCGAGCCATCCAGATAGGCCGTCCCATCGGCATCGTAGATGTAGCACCCTTCGCCGCGAACGGCCGTACGCAGCGCGCTGGGACCTCGGCCGAAGACATGACTCATCGGATGCTAAGCCCCTCGGACAACGAACACCGATTGCTTCGCATGCCGGACCACCCGGGCCGCATTCGGCCCCAGCAGGTAGTCGCTCAATTCCGGTGTGTGAGACCCCATCACGATCGCATCCACGGCCAGCCGATCCGCCGCGCCGATGATCTGGTCGTAGACCCGCCCATGCATGACGTGGGGATGAACCTCTACATTGTCGGGAACATTGGCCGAGACCCATGCCGCCAGATCTTCCCCCACTTTGTGCATCGCCTTTTCCTCGAAGCCGGCCTCGAAGAAGCCACCGACAACGGACATGCCGAAATCGGGAACGACAGTCAGGACATGCAAGGTGCCATGTTCCGGTCCGCAAAGCCGAAGCGCCGCAGGCAGCGCCTTGCGCCAGGATTCCTCGGCCGACAGGTCGATGGGCAAGAGAACGGTTTTGAACATCGCGATCCCTCCTCAGAAGGCCGGCTTCGTCTGACGCCGGCGCTGCAGCAGGATGATCACACCTAACAGAAGCAGCGCGGGAATGTAGAACACCTGCTCCGGCATGCGGTTTTGCGCCATCTGCACCGCGGCCAATTGCACCGGGACGTCCGAATAGAAGTCGAAATCGATCAACGCTTCCGCCGTCTCGCTACCGAAGGCCGGTTCGTCCAGGCGCACCATATCACCCTCCGGCAACAGCAGCAGACCGGAATTCGCCAACCGCTCCTCCGCCGTGGCGCCTTGGGCGTCCACCACCAGCGTGGTTTCGGCCATCTCGCCCGTATTGAAGTCCGGGCCCGCGATCTGGAGCCTCAATTGCTCACCCTCCGCCGCCTCGGCCAGCGCCGTCTCGAACTGTGCGGGCGGCACTTCGCGGAACGGGTCCTGCACCATGTTCAGCCACACATTCGGGACGAACAGAGTGAACGCGACCAGAAGCAGGGCCGCGCTTTCGTAGATCCGGGACTTGGCCAGGAAATAGCCCTGCGTTGCGGCCGCGAAGAGCAGCATGGCGAAGGTCGCGACAATGAAGACGAACACCGCCTGACCCATGCCCGCCCACGTGCCCAGATCGACACCATAGAGGATCAGCGTCGGGTTGAAGATGAACAGGAACGGCAGCGCTACGGTCCGCAGCGAATAGAAGAAGGCCGTGAAGCCGGTCTTGATCGGGTCGCCGCCCGACACGGCCGCGGCGGCGAAGCTCGCCAGGCCCACCGGTGGCGTCACATCCGCCATGATCCCGAAATAGAACACGAAAAGATGCGCGGCGATCAGCGGGACGATCAGCCCTTCCTGCGCGCCAAGCGACACCACCACCGACGCCATCAGCGACGACACCACGATGTAATTGGCCGTCGTCGGCAGGCCCATCCCCAGGATCAGCGAAAAGAGCCCGATCAGGACCAGCATGATGAACAGGATGCCGCCGGAAAGCTGTTCCACCAGTCCGGCCAATTCCGTCCCGATGGGCGTCCGGGTGACGGTGGCCACGATGATCCCGGCCGCGGCCGTGGCCACACCGATCCCGATCATATTGCGGGCCCCTGCGATCAGCCCTTCGCGCAGGTCGACCAGACCGGCTTTGAACTCCGATGCGATCCGCGCGGCTTCGCCTCGAAACAGGGCCTTCAGCGGCCGCTGGGTGGCGATGATCCCGATCATCAGGGCCGTGGCAAAGAAGGCCGAGCGCGCGGGGCTTTGCCGTTCCACCATCAGGAACCAGACCAGGACCACGATGGGCAGGATGTAATGCAGGCCTGTCGAATAGATGTCCTTCACCTGCGGCAGCTTGATTTCCTGGGCGTTCGGGTCGTCGACCTCAAGGTCTGGCTTGCGGGACGCCACGGCGACCAGCCAGATGTAGACCGCCGCCAGGACGGCCATCATGATCGGCCCGGTCAGGTCCGGCACGGCAGCCCGCAGCCCGCCGACGCCATAGATCAGCGCGGTGAAGGCCACGCCCGCCACGATGAACCCGATCAGGAACTTCAGGATCATACCGGTGAAACTCTTGGCTTCACCCAGCGCGGGCATGTCTTTCTTCAGCGCTTCCAGGTGCACGATATAGACCAGCGCGATGTAGGAGATCACGGCCGGGATGAAGGCGTGCTTGATGACCTCGACGTAGGAAATCCCGATGAATTCGACCATGAGGAATGCGGCGGCGCCCATCACCGGCGGCATGATCTGTCCGTTGACGGAGCTGGCCACCTCGACCGACCCCGCCTGCTCATTGGTAAAGCCCACCCGCTTCATCAGCGGGATTGTGAAGGTACCGGTCGTGACCACATTCGCGATGGACGAGCCGGAGATCAGGCCGGTCATCGCCGATCCCACCACCGCTGCCTTTGCCGGGCCGCCGCGCAGATGGCCGAGACCTGCGAAGGCCAACTTGATGAAGTAATTCCCGGCCCCCGCCTTATCGAGCAGCGAACCGAACAGTACGAAGAGGAACACAAAGGCGGTCGAAACACCCAGCGGGATGCCGAAGACGCCACCCGTATCCAGCCATTGGGCATTGATCAGCGCGGTGAAGGACAGCCCCTCATGCTCGATCAGATCGGGGATCAGCCAGCCCGTGCCCATATAGGCGTAAAGCAGGAAGATGGAGCCCACGACCGTCAGCGCCGGACCCAACGCCCGGCGGCTGGCTTCCAGCAAGACCAGGATGCCGATGGCACCGATGATGACCTGAGCCTGTGTCGGCAGGCCGGATCGGGCCGTCAGGGCCAGCGTGTCGGAAAACCAGAAGATGTAGAACGTGCAGAACCCGCCAATCGCCATCAGGATCCAGTCGCCGACCGGGATGCGATCGCGGGGCGACGTCTTGAAGGCGGGATAGGCCAGGAAAGCCAGAATGATGGCGAAGAACAGATGCAGAGGCCGCGTCTGGGACGAGTTCATCACCGGAAGGTATTCGGCGAACCAAAGCTGCGGCTGCGCGATCCAAAGCTGAAACAGCGACCAAGTCAGCGCCAGCCCCGTGATCAGAAGCGCGATATTCCGGTTCGTCGGGGCTCTCGCGCCGCTATCGGTGCTCGCGACGAGGTCCTGCAATTCCTCATCGGTGTATTGGCGGCCGTCGCGCCCGTCTTGATCCGTCATCGCCCCGTCCCCCAGAAATCGGTCCCGAGGCAGTCTCGCCCCTTTTTGGGTCCCGGGCGGCCTATGGCCGCCCGGGACGTTATCTGTCGCGTCAGCGGCCGATCACTCGATCAGGCCAGCCTCGCGGAAATAGCGCTCGGCGCCCGGATGCAGCGGCGCGCTCAGGCTGTCCGTCGCCATGGTCTGGGCGTCGAGGTTCGCAAACGCGGGATGCAGGCCCCGGAACTGGTCCAGGTTCTCGAAGACGGCCGACACCACGGTGTAGACCACCTCTTCCGGCACATCCGCCGAGGTGACAAAGGTCGCGCCCACGCCGAAGGTCTGCACGTCTTCATCGGTGCCGCGATACATGCCGCCCGGAATGGTCGCGGTGCGGTAGAAAGAATTCTCCTCCACCAACCCGTTGACCGCATCATTGGCCACGGTGACCAGCACGCTGTCGCAGGCGGTCGTGGCTTCCTGGATCGATCCCGACGGATGGCCGACCGTGTAGATCATGGCGTCGATGTTGTTGTCGCACAGCGCCTGGGACTGCTCGGCGGCCTGAAGCTCCGCGGCGACCGCGAAGTCGTCCATCGTCCAGCCCATGGCTTCCATCAGCACTTCCATCGTGCCGCGCTGACCAGACCCGGGGTTACCCACATTCACTCGCTTGCCCTGCAGATCTTCGAAGGTGGAAATCCCGGCATCGGCTCGGGCGACCACGGTGAACGGTTCCGGATGGACCGAAAAGACCGCGCGCAGTCCCTCGAACGGGCCCTGTTCTTCGAAGCGCGATGTGCCGTTGAAGGCATGGAACTGCCAGTCGGACTGGGCCACGCCGAACTCCAACTCACCGCCGCGAATGGCGTTGATGTTGAAAACGGAACCGCCGGTCGATTCCACGCCGCAGCGGATCCCGTGTTCGGCGCGGTCGCGATTGACCAGACGGCAGATGGCGCCGCCCGTCGGGTAATAGACCCCGGTCACACCGCCCGTGCCGATGGCGATGAACGTGTTCTGTGCAGAAACCGTCCCCGCGCCCAGCGCCGTCGTGGCCGCGACCAATGCGCCAACCAAATGCTTGTTCATGATATTCTCCCTGTTGATCCGAAGGATCGGATCGCAAGACGATGAAACGACTCAACAAATACAGTCAAGGCATCGCCTGCGTCGCATCGGCTCCCCTTTTTGCCCTGGGTCTGAGCTTGTCGCCGGATCGGTCGATCCGCCCCGACCGAAGCGGTGAAGGGCTCCCAGTGGCCCGCTCGACCCGATTCCGTCACGGAATCAGCGGACTTTGCATTCGACAACGCCGCGTCTTCGGACCAATTTGTCGCGCAAGCCACTACTCGGGGAGGGAGTAATGACCGCAGCGGACCGGCCTTGGACGGCGTTCTACGGCCCGGATGTTCGGACCGATATCGAGGCCGCATCCTATCGCACGATCGGCGATCTGATCCGGTCGGTGGCCGAAACCTATGGCTCGGCCCCGGCCTTCACGACCTGTTTGGCCAACGGCATGAACGGGACGTTG
>JBCDCS010000128.1:0-7544 GCA_039181205.1 Pseudomonadota bacterium | reverse complement strand
TCCTGCAGCCCATCCCCGTCATGCAGCCATTTCTTGGCGATGGACGTCGTGAGGATCGGCCAGCCTTTCTGACCGTCGATCCAGGCGTCCAACCGATCCCGCATCTGGGACTGCAGTAGGAACAGGTGCTTGGTTTCGCGTACCTCCAAATCGGTCGATCCAGAAATCGCGCTGCGCGGATTGATCAGATCGATCGGGTCGAGCTGCTTGGTGCAGTTCTCACACTGGTCGCCCCGGGCCCGTTCGTATCCGCAGTTGGGACATTTTCCCTCTACGTAACGATCCGGCAGGAAGCGCCCATCCGCGTTGGAATAGACTTGGAGCGATGACCGTTCCTCGATCAGCCCGGCCTTATCCAGCTTGCCCGCAAAATGCTGGGTAAGTCGGTGGTTCTGCGGGCTGCTGGATCGCCCAAAATGGTCGAAAGACAGCCGGAACCCGTCCGATAGGTCCTTCTGCACCTGCCACATCTCGGCACAATATTCGGCCACCGGCTTCCCCGCCTTGGCCGCCGCCAATTCAGCGGGCGTCCCATGTTCATCGGTGGCACAGATGAACATGACCTCATCGCCCCGTGCCCGGCGGTAGCGGGCATAGAGATCGGCGGGAAGCTGGCTGCCGACCAGATTCCCGAGATGCTTGATCCCGTTGATGTAGGGAATGGCGGAGGTGATGAGCGTGCGGGCCATGGGCTTCTCTTGACGGATCGCGCGCTTCTAGGCCGCTGGGAGGGCCACTCGCAAGCTGCGCGGCGCTGCTGACCAACGTCCGACGTAGATCAGACGTCTGTTTCAGACTTCATGTGAATTGTTCCCGGATCAGCCGTTCTTCCAGACCGTGTCCCGGATCGAACAGCAATCGATGCGCCACCGATGGCTCCCGGGCTACTTCGACCGAGACCACGTCGCGTACCGACCCGCCATCGGCCTCGGCCATCATCGGCCGTTTCTCGGGCTCCAAAACATCGAACCGAACCTGCGCCGCCATGGGCAACAATGCCCCGCGCCAGCGTCTCGGCCGGAAGGCCGACATGGCCGTCAACGCCAAGACCTCGGAGCCGATGGGCAGGATGGGTCCGTGAGCGGAGTAGTTGTAAGCCGTCGATCCCGCTGGTGTTGCAACGAGAGCGCCATCGCATACCAGCTCACTCATCCGCAGCTTGCCATCGACACTAATTCGCAGTCGCGCGGCCTGCGGACCAGCGCGCAGCATCGACACTTCGTTTATCGCCAGCGCCTCCACCACGTCGCCATTCGCCCGGGTCGCGGTCATCTTCAGCGGGTTGATCACCGCCTCCTCTGCGGCTTCCAGTCGCGCGGTCAGCCCGGTCTCGGCATATTCGTTCATCAGGAAGCCCACGGTGCCCCGGTTCATCCCGTAGGTAGGCGCATCCAACCCCATGGTCGCGTGTAACGTCTCAAGCATGAAGCCGTCCCCGCCCAGAGCCACGACGACGTCCGCTTCGTTCAACTTACATTGCCCATAACGATCGGTGAGACTGGTCAAGGCGTCTTGGGCCTCCGGCATCCGGGAAGCGACAAAAGCGATCTGGCGCGCACGGTTCGGCATGGATGTCCCCTGTTTCCGGCATACGGTTGCGGGGTGCCGATCGGAAACGCAAGCAAGCGTCTCATGTCCAACTTGTGCAAACCTGCGCTTTTCGTGGACGCATGGGCCCGCTATGAGGCCCCAACCCGACAGCAGGAGAGCGCAGATGAACGCCCCCCATCGCGACCCGAACTTCTTCACCGCCACCTTGGCCGATACCGATCCCGAGATCGCAGCTGCGACCCGACAGGAACTGGGCCGCCAGCGCGATGAGATCGAGTTGATCGCCTCCGAAAACATCGTCAGCCGGGCCGTGATGGAGGCACAGGGCGGCGTGATGACCAACAAATACGCCGAGGGCTATCCGGGTCGCCGCTATTACGGGGGCTGCCAATTTGTCGACATCGCGGAAGACTTGGCACGTGATCGAGCGAAAGAGTTGTTCGGTTGCGGCTATGCAAACGTGCAGCCCAATTCCGGGTCTCAAGCGAACCAGGGCGTCTTCACCGCACTCCTGCAGCCGGGCGACACGATCCTGGGCATGTCGCTCGATGCGGGCGGGCACCTGACCCATGGCGCCAGGCCGAACCAGTCGGGCAAGTGGTTCAATGCCATCCAATATGGCGTGCGGCGCCAGGACCTGCTTCTCGACTACGACCAGGTGCAGGAACTTGCGACCGAGCATCAGCCGAAGATGATCATCGCCGGCGGCTCGGCCATTCCGCGGATCATCGACTTCGCCAAGATGCGCGAGATCGCGGACAGTGTTGGCGCCTATCTTCTCGTGGACATGGCGCACTTTGCCGGCCTCGTTGCCAGCGGCCACTATCCGTCGCCGTTCCCACACGCCCATGTGGCGACGACGACGACGCACAAAACCCTGCGTGGACCGCGGGGCGGGATGATCCTGACGAACGATTCGGAGATCGCGAAGAAGGTAAATTCCGCGATCTTCCCGGGCATCCAGGGTGGGCCTTTGATGCATGTGATCGCGGCGAAGGCGGTGGCTTTTGGGGAGGCGCTGCGGCCGGGTTTCAAGGATTATCAGGCGCAGGTCATTGAAAACGCGAAGGCCCTGGCCGATCAACTCCAGAAGGGCGGATTGGATATCGTCACGGGCGGGACCGATACACATCTGATGCTGGTCGATCTGCGGCCTAAGGGCGTGAAGGGGAATGAAACCGAAGCGGCGCTGGGCCGCGCTCATATTACTTGCAATAAGAATGGGATACCGTTCGACGAGGAAAAACCGACCGTCACGTCGGGCATCCGTCTCGGCACACCCGCTGGCACGACGCGGGGCTTCGCGGAACCCGAATTTCGCGAGGTCGCCGACCTTATCGTTGAGGTCGTGGATGGGCTTGCGGCAAACGGACCCGAAGGGAATGGCGCGGTGGAAGAGACGGTGAAGAAGAAGGTTCAGGCGCTCTGCGACCGGTTCCCGATCTACCCGGATCTGTGAGAAAATCTAGAAGTTGGGGTAACTTTCCGGCGCCCGTTTCCCAATTCTTACAGAATTCGCGGAGCGGTGTTATCCAATGACGACCGGCTTCTTCTACGACGAACGCTGCTTCTGGCATGGCGGTGGCAACTATGCGCAGATGGCCCCGGTGGGTGGCTGGGTGCAGCCCATGGCTGGCGGTGGAGGTCTTCCCGAAAATCCGGAAACCAAGCGGCGGCTGGTCAATCTGTTGCAAGTGACCGGGTTGATGGCGGAATTGGACACCCGATCCGCCGCCATGCTCTCCCGGGAGGATCTGCTGCGCGTTCACCCGGCGTCTTACCTGGATGCCTTTTCCGCCGCTTCGGATAGCGGCGGCGGGGAGTTGGGCATCCGCGCGCCGTTCGGACCCGGCGGGTTCGAGATCGCGGCGCTGTCGGCGGGACTGGTGGCCGAAGCGTTGGAGGCGGTGCTGCAGGGCGAGTTGGAGAACGCTTATGCGCTGAGCAGACCGCCGGGCCACCATTGCCTGCCTGACCGGCCGAACGGTTTCTGCCTGATGGCGAATATCGCGCTGGCCGTAGAACGAGCCCGCGCCAACAGGCTTTGCAAGAAGGTCGCGGTGCTCGACTGGGACGTGCATCACGGCAATGGCACCGAAGCAATCTATGCCGCCCACCCGGATGTGCTGACGGTCTCAATCCACCAAGAAAACAACTATCCCCTAGATACCGGTGCCTTCGAAACCGATGCGGTGGCCAACCTCAACATCCCCCTGCCCCCGGGGGCGGGTCACGTCAGCTATCTGAGCGCGATGGAACAGCTCGCCGTGACAGCCATCCGAGCCCACAATCCGGACGTGCTGATCATCGCCTGCGGATTGGATGCGGCCGCGATCGATCCGCTGGGTCGGATGCTGGCTACAGTCGAGACATTTCGCGCCATGACGCGACAGGTTCTGGATCTGGCCCGGGACATGTGCGGCGGGCGCGTGATGATGGCCCATGAAGGCGGCTACTCCGAAGTCTACGTCCCGTTCTGCGGCCATGCCATCCTCGCAGAGATGGCGGGCAGCGCTATCGACGCGCCCGATCCGTTCGCCGAGGCTTTCGCCAAACGCCAACCAGCGGCTGATTTCGACACCTTCGTGGAAGGACGAATCGTCGAAATGGCTCGCGCAAGGGGGCTTGCGTAAACTGAAGGTCGCTCTGCCCGATTGTCAGGCGCTTGCCCATTGGATAAGCGTGATGATCAAGACGACCGAAGGACGACCGGAAATGAAGAAGATCTATCCCTCCGCCTCGGCGGCGCTCGACGGGCTGCTCCGTGATGGGATGTTCATTTCGGCAGGCGGATTTGGGCTCTGTGGCATTCCCGAACTTCTGCTGACCGCCATCAAAGAGGCCGGGACCAAGGACCTCACCTTCGCGTCAAACAATGCGGGCGTGGATGACTTCGGCATAGGTATCCTGCTGCAGACTCGACAGGTGAAAAAAATGATCTCGTCCTATGTGGGCGAGAACGCCGAGTTCATGCGTCAATACCTGTCGGGCGAGTTGGAACTGGAGTTCAATCCGCAAGGAACGCTGGCCGAGCGGATGCGCGCGGGTGGCTGCGGCATCCCGGGCTTCTATACCAAGACCGGCGTCGGTACCCAGGTAGCCGAAGGTAAGGAGCATAAGGAGTTCGACGGCGAAACCTACATCCTGGAACGCGGGATCTTCGCCGATCTCGCCATCGTCAAGGCCTGGAAGGGCGACGAAAAAGGCAACCTCGTATTCCGCAAGACGGCCCGCAACTTCAATCCGCCCGCCGCCATGTCCGGCAAGGTCTGCGTGGCCGAGGTGGAAGAGATCGTACCGCTGGGGTCGCTGGACCCCGACAACATTCACCTGCCGGGCATCTATGTGCATCGCCTGATCCAAGGCGAGCACGAGAAGCGGATTGAGCAACGGACAACACGCCCTCGTGACAACTGACGCCGAAGATAAGCGCAACGACCCGGGCCTAAGGGACGGCCACCTCCCCCGGCCTCCCAGCTCGATGTCTCGCCAAAAATTGGCGACGGTGGTGGGCGACGACACGGCCTTGGCCGGATTTAGCCGCGTGCGTGTGGCGATGGTGCTGACGGACCCACGGGCCGAAGACAATCCGATCGTTTATGTGAACGCGGCGTTCGAGCGGACGACGGGTTATGCACGATCGGCCGTTGTCGGTCGGAATTGTCGGTTCCTACAGGGTGAGAAGACGGACAAGGCGTCAGTTGATCGCTTGCGCGACGCCATCGAGACCGGCCGGGATGTGACGGTCGACATCCTGAATTACCGCGCCGACGGCAAACCGTTTTTGAATCGCCTGATCATCGCGCCTATCACCGATGCGGATGACGAGGTGATCTACTTCCTGGGCATCCAGAAGGAAGTCTACGACACCGAGGTCGAGGAGTCGCGTGCTGCGGAATTGTTGGTCAACATCCAGTCCAGGGTTCGGGCTGACCTTTCTCTTGTTTTGGCGACGATCTCCGACGTGGACAGCACGGTGCTGGAGCCCATGGGGTATATCCGCTTCGATGCCATTGCGCGCCGATTGGAATGCCTGCAGCTGGTTTATGAGTCGATGAAGTTATCGGATCAGCGACCCAACGGGGAATCGGGGATCGACCTGGGGTCGTTGATCAGCCGTGTCGCGACATCGATCGCCCATGAAGAAAGCCGGCCGGGCATTCGCTATGTGCAGGCCATCGAAGCGATGGAGGTGAACCTCGACTCGGCGGTTCGAATTTCGCTGCTTCTGTCGGAGGTTCTGGACAATGCCTTCGCCCACGCTTTCGAGCGCATGGATGAAGGCTTTGTGGAACTGCGTCTTTCTCGGCTGGCGGCCGGAGGTTTGCGATTGGTTGTTACCGATGACGGCGTCGGCCTGCCGTCCAACCGGCCGTTCCCGGATACCGAGACCGTGGGCGGCCGCCTGATCGATACGCTGACGCGTGGGCTGGACGCCACGATCACGCCGGTCCGCGGGGCGGCCGGAACCGTGGTGATGATCGACGTGCCCGTGGGCATCGCAGACGTCTAGGAATAGGAGGGGCCGATGCCCTGGGATCGCAATCAGATGGCGGCGCGGGCTGCGGAAGAGTTGCAGGACGGCTGGTATGTGAACCTGGGCATCGGGATCCCGACGCTGGTCGCGAACTACGTCGGCGACAAGGACATCACGCTGCAGTCCGAGAACGGGATGCTGGGTATGGGGCCATTTCCGTTCGAGGGGGAGGAAGACCCCGATCTGATCAATGCCGGCAAGCAGACGATCACGGAATTGCGGCGGACGTCCTATTTCGATTCGGCCACAAGCTTTGGCATGATCCGTGGCGGCAAGATCGCCGCCGCCGTTCTGGGTGCGATGGAAGTGGCCGAGAACGGCGATCTGGCGAACTGGATGATCCCCGGCAAGCTGGTGAAGGGGATGGGCGGCGCCATGGACCTCGTCGCCGGCGTCGGAAAGGTTATCGTGGTCATGGATCACGCCAACAAGCACGGACAGTCGAAAGTGCTGAAGGAATGCACGCTGCCCCTGACGGGCCAGGGCGTTGTCGATCGGATCATCACCAATCTGGGTGTTTTGGACGTGGTTGAGGGCGGCCTGAAGATCGTCGAGTTGGCCGATGGCGTGACCGAGCGGGAGATGCGGGACAAGACCGAGGCGACGATCGTCGACTAATGGAAGTTTTCGATATCACGCGCGAGGATGGGGAAACCGGCGGTCGCTGGGTGCTGCGATCCGGCGGGCATGAAGCCGAGATGACCTATTCCAAAATGGGCGCGACCAAGATCATCGTGGACCACACAGGCGTGCCGGGAGCACTGCGGGGCACGGGTGCAGGCCTGGCGCTGGCCGAGCGGATGGTGGCCGACATGCGCGCGGACGGCCGCGGCGTGATCGCGCTTTGCCCCTTCGTGAAAGCGCAGGCGCGCGCGCACCCGGATTGGGCGGATGTCATAGAGTAGCGACCTAGCTTTCCGTCAAGGACGCATCGAACACGCAGCCATCCGCCGGCATCACTGGGGGCGTCTGACACATCAGGCGGGCCACGTTCCAGGCCGCGAGGACCCGTGGGACGTAGGTGCGCGTCTCCCCAAAGGGCGGCACGCCGCCATAGCGACGGACGGCACCTTCGCCTGCATTGTAGCCCGCCAGAGCCAATACGGGATCATTGCCGAATTCTTCCATCAACCAGTCCAGATAGGCCACGCCGGCGGCGATGTTTTGGGACGGGTCACGCATATCCCGGGCGCCGAACCTGGCTGCGGTCGCTGGGATAAGCTGCATTAGCCCGGTGGCACCTTTGTTCGAAACCGCAGCGATCCGCCCGCTCGATTCGACGGAAATCAGCGCGAGGACCAAAGCGGGCGAGACACGCGTTCCGACGGAATGGCGAAGTATTTCGCCGCCATGGTGGCGCGCGATGCGCTGCATATGGTCCAAGGGCGGTGCAACGACGCCGCTGCTGCGCGGCGGTCGGGCGGCGATTTTCGCGGCCTTCACGAAACGGCCATCG
>JBCDCS010000127.1:0-7552 GCA_039181205.1 Pseudomonadota bacterium | reverse complement strand
TCCGACGGGAACGAAGCCCATGGCGATCGGCGCGCCGACAGACGGCCCGAAACCGCCCGACGTGACCGTGCCGATGGGGTCGCTGGCGTCTTCGGTGGCAAAAAGTTCGACGCCCGCGCGCATGGGTGCACGGCCTTCGGGGCGCAAGCCGACACGGGTTCGGTTCGGCCCATTCTCCAGCTCCGCCAGGATACGGTCGGCACCCGGAAAGCCGCCCGCCCTTTCACCGCCGGTGCGGCGCACCTTCTGAATGGCCCAGCCGAGACCGGCCTCAACCGGAGAAATGTCCGGCGTCAGGTCCTGGCCATAGAGCGGCATGCCGGCTTCGAGCCGTAGCGAGTCGCGCGCACCGAGCCCGATGGGCATGACGTCGTCATGGCCGAGCAGAGCCTGGGCGAACCCCAGGGCGGAGGCGGCGGGCACACTGATCTCGAACCCATCCTCACCGGTATAGCCCGACCGGCTGATCCAGAGCGAAGCGCTCAGCCAATCGACGGTCCGCACATCCATGAACCGCATGTCGGCCACGCCGGGCAGCAGGCCATCCAACACCTCCACCGCCGCAGGGCCTTGCAGTGCCAGCAGGGCCCGGTCGTTGAGCATCGTGACGTCCTGGTCCGGCATGGCGGTTTGCAGCATGGCTAAATCAGCGTGTTTCATGGCGCCATTGACGACCAGGAACAGGTGATCGCCCCGGTTCGCCACCATCAGGTCGTCAGCCACGCCGCCCCGATCGGTGGTCAGCAGGGCATAGCACTGGCGGCCTTCGGCCAGGCCGATGACGTTGACGGGGACGAGGCGTTCCAGGGCGGCGGCCGGATCGGAGCCACGGATGACGATCTGCCCCATGTGGGAGACGTCGAAGAGCCCCGCCGTTTCCCGCGTATGCAGATGTTCGGCCATCACGCCAGCAGCGTACTGCACAGGCATCGAATAACCTGCGAAGGGCACCATCTTGGCGCCAAGCTCCTGGTGGAGCGGCGCAAGCGGTAGATCTATCAGGTCGTCCAACGGCATCCCTCCGCCCTCCGCGGTCTCGATGCCCCCTCTGTCCTTTCGCCTGAGATCGCTATCCCTTCGGCGCCCCTGCCGGGGTCTCTCCAGAGTTGTCGGACAAGGCAGGTCCCTTTGCCTGAGAGTTTACCGGGGCGGTTGCTCCTTCGGCCCTGCCTGGTGGGCAGCGTCTCCCATGCCTTGTCCGTTTCCTATAGGAAACTGTCTCCGGGCTGCGCAAGGGTCTTCACGCGCAGCAGCCCAGGCGATCGGCCGGGCGGCAGGCGGCGTGGACAGGGGTGATCTGGAAGGCGCCGCCTTTTAGGCCATCGACGACAGAGCGGGTGGAACGGTGGAAGACCTGGAGCGGCGCGGGGCCCGCGTCCGGCAGGGCCGCGCGGCTTTGGCGCAGGATCGATGCGAGACGGGAAAGCGGCATCGGCGCGCCGGGCGGGCCGTCGAGCAGTTCCAGCACCGCTTCCTGGTCCGCGCTGCCCTTTCCATCGCAATCCACGTGGTCCTGCCGGGCCAAGGTCACCCGCGAGACGTGCCAATGGCCTTGCGTCGCCCCATGGGCTCCGGCGAAACTGGCGGGTGCATCCGGATCGGCCCGGTCCAGGGCCGTCAACATATCGTCGAGTGTCAGAGGCATGGCATGGTTTTCCTTTCCTATTATTTCAACGATAGTTGAAATATGAATGCCGATCAAGCCGCCCCGCGCTTTGCCGCGCTGTCGGACCCGTCCCGGCTGGCGATTTTGCGGGCCTTGGTGCGCGCGGGACCCGAGGGGTTATCCGCCGGACGGGTCGCCGATGCGTTGGACGCCACGCCGTCGCGAACCTCTTTCCACTTGGCGAAGCTGAGCGAAGCCGATCTCATCGCATCGCGCCGCGATGCCCGGACGATCATCTACACCGTGCGCTTCGACACGCTTGGCGGTCTGCTGACCTGGTTGATCGACGATTGCTGCGCCGGGTCGGAAACGCTGCGAGACTGTTGCCGATGACCCATCGCTTCTTCGGCTATGGCAGCCTGGTGAACCGCCGCACCCACGACTACGCCGACGCCCAGCCGATGACCGTCAAGGGCTGGCGCCGGGCGTGGCGACACACCTCGTTGCGTCCGGTCGCATTTCTGACCGTCGTGCCCGATGACGATGCCGCAATCGACGGCCTGGCCGCCTCGATCCCCAACGCGGACTGGTCGGCGCTGGACGAGCGGGAGGCGGCCTATCTGCGCGCGCCGCTGCCCGAGGGGCCATCGATCTACCATATTCCCGACGGGCTCCATGGCCCGGCTACGGAGACGCATCCGATCCTGCGCAGCTATATCGACACGGTCGTCCAAGGCTATCTGCGGGAATTCGGGAAAGACGGCGTCGCCCGCCTGTTCGCCACGACAGCCGGCTGGGATGCACCGATCCGCGACGACCGCGCCGCGCCGATCTATTCCCGCGCCCAGATGCTCACGCCGGAGGAGACGGAGCTGGTGGATGACCATTTGGCGCGGACGCGGGCTGCGTCTCGGTGAGGGGGGATCGGTTTACGATCACGAAATTTGCCGTCATCTGCGCTCGCCGCTCTTGCCTGGACCGGAATCAAGGCCAGAGGCCGCCGGTCCATCGCCGGGCCGCCCCCCGGCCCGGCGATCTGGCTGATGTCAGCGCATAGCTATGAGCTTCTTCGGATGTGGCTGACATAAAGCGTTGCCAAACACACGTTGGATCGCCGCACCGCGGCCCGCCCACGGATCGGCTTGCACCCAGCAAACCAACGGTCGGCGTTCAGCCGCCAGCCCGCGCCAAAGCCTCCAGCACGGCACTTTCGGTCAGGAGTTCGGGCAGCGCGATCCCCTGGGGCGCCCCGGGGCCGTAGACCGCATTGAATGGGATGCCATACCGCCCGTGCATCGCCAGATAGTCGGAAATCGCCGGATCCGGACGGGTCCAGTCGGCTTGCAAGGCGACGACATCGCCCAAGGCATCCGCCACCTCTCCGCGGTTCAGGACCAACCGCTTATTGGCGACGCAGGTCAGGCACCAATCGGCGGTCACGTCCACGAAGACGACCTGACCGTCGGAAACCTCAGCGGCCAGGCGCTCCTTTTCGAACGGCTGCCAGACGCCTGCGGCGTCCGGCCCCTGCCCGGCTGGCGTGGACGGCACAAAAGCCGCGGCGATGACCAAGGCGGCCAGCCCGACGCCCGCCACTGGTCCGGCGCGGCCGATCTTAAGCGCGATCAGCAGCACCGCGGCAAGCCCACCTATGACCAGGGCGACGGATCGCCCGGCCGCACCATCCAAGACCGTTAGCAGCCAGACCACCGTTCCCAGCACCAGAATCCCCAGACCGGTTTTCAAGGTCGACATCCAGGGCCCCGGTCGGGGCAGGCGCCGCACCAGCGACGGCCGCGCCGCCACGGCCAGATACGGTATGGCGAGGCCGACCCCCATGGCCATAAAGACTGCCAGGGTTTCCACCGGGCCAGAGGTCAGCGCATAGGTGACGGCCGTGCCGATGAACGGGGCCGAGCACGGCGTCGACATCAGCGCGGCGAACGCGCCGGTGGCGAAATCCCCACGCAAGCCCTCACCTTCGGCCTTTGCAAGGGTCGTGGTCGCCGTGGCACCCAATTGGATTTCGAAGGCGCCGAACAGGTTGGCGGCGAAAAGCGTCATCAGGCCGATGACGAAAGCTAGGAAGATCGGCTGTTGGAATTGCACGCCCCAGCCCACGGCCACGCCCGCGCCTTTCAAGGCGATCAGCGCCAGCGCCAGTGCGGCGAAGAAGACGAGCACCCCAACCGCCGAAGCCAGAAAGCCCGCGCGCACCCGGGGCAGCGGCCGGTCCGCGGACTTCAGCGCGGAGGCGAGCTTGATCGACAGGACCGGCAAGACGCAGGGCATCAAGTTCAGGATGAGGCCGCCCAGCGCCGCGATGGCCAAGATCCACCAGAGCGAGGGCCCGCCCGCGGGCGGCGCGGGGACCGTCGATCCAGGCTCGACCCGGAGCGTCGCCGCACGCGGGCCATCCACGATGGTCAGATCCAAGGCGCCCTCGCCTTCGGACAGAACCGGCAGCGAGGCCCAGAGCACGCGGCCATTGTCCGACAGGCGCAAATCGGGTGCATCGAAGGACGCATAAGCCCCCAGTTCGGGGAAGATGTCCGGGGACAGGAAGGGTTGCTCGGACACCGCACGCAGGGTCAAAGCCGTGTCGTCCAGATGCACGGCCTCGACACTGATGCCGACCTCTTCGCCGCCCGGCACCCGCGCGACCCAATCCGACAGGATTTCGGCCGATGCCACGTCGATGCCGCCACCGGCGGGCAGGTCGAGTGACAGGGCCACGGTTTCGGGGATGCAGATATCGGCACATACCAGAAGGTCGGCCCTCATGTCGAGCCGCGCCGGCGCCGTGCCGTCCGCCAATGTCACGGTCAGCGGGAAGACGACTTGGTCGCCATAGCCGAAATTCTGGATATCGAAGGCGATGAAGCGGTCAGGGGCCGGATAGGCGAGCGCGACATCCACGATGTTGTCGCTGCCGCTCCAATCCAGCACCGGGGGGAGGCCGACCTCCCCGGGCGAGCGCCAATAGGTCTTCCAGCCCTCATCGAGGTCCAGCTTCAGGCCGGCCGACAGGGTTTCACCCGCGACGCCGTTTTCGGCCGTCAGCAGGGTTGCCGTAAGCGCATGCCCGCGCACCGGCTCGGATTCGGCCGCGAAGACGGGCGCTGCCAGAAGCGCCAGGAAAAGCCACAGAAAACGGGTCATCATTCCTGTCATAATGGGCCGGATCGGCCTGGAACAGGGGCGCACGCCCCCCTGACACAGACGTGATCTGCGGCTTTATGTTCCGCTCGCACAGCTTGCGGTGGTTGGGTTAACCTTGGGCAACCCTCAATCTGGAGCTTTGCCATGCGCCTCCCCGCCCTGCTCGCCGCTGCCCTTCTGACCCTGCCCGCCGCGGCCCAGGATTTCTCGGAGGAGGAGATCAAGCAACTCGCCCTACAGGCGATCCTGGAAAACCCCGAAATCGTCATGGAGGCGGTGACGATCCTGCAGAATCGCGAAGCCGCCGAGGCGGAAGCCTTGGCCCGCGCCACACTTTCGGAAAACCGCGATCTCTTGGAACAGGACCCGAATGCACCGGTCTTGGGCAACCCAGACGGCGATGTGACCGTGGTGGAGTTCTTCGACTACAACTGCCCTTATTGCCGCCGCGCCGGACCCGAGATCGAAGCGCTGATCGCCGCCGATCCGGGCGTGCGCGTGGTCTATCGGGAATTCCCGATCTTGGGCGAGGGATCGGTCTTCGCCGCCCGCGCGGCCTTGGCGGCCCGCGAACAGGGGCTTTACCCCGAAATGCACAAGGCACTGATGGAAGCGCGCGGGCGCGTGGACGAACGGTCGGTGATGATCGTCGCGGCGGATGTGGGGCTGGATGTGGACCAGTTGCGCGCGGATATGGCGTCGCCCGAGGTGCAGGCCCATATCGACACGACGTTGCGTCTGGCCCAGCAGCTCGGCTTCAACGGTACGCCCGCCTTCGTCGTAGGCGAAGCGACGGCACCGGGCCTTCTGACGTCCGCGCAGTTGCAGGAAATGGTCGATGCGGCCCGCGAGGAGGATGGCTGACGGGTCTGACGGCCCAGCCAGCCGGCGCTAGGACGACTTTCGAACCGGCACCATTGTGCCCAAAGCCGTCGCCACATGGACGTCTCCGGCCCAGACATCCGCGGCCACGGCCACCAACCGCCGCCCTGGCCGCAGAACCCGGCCCTCGGCCATCAGGCGCCCTTGGGCGGGCGCCAGAAGGGAGATGCGGAATTCGGAGGTCATGACCTCGGTGTCCGGGTCCATGGTGGTCAGTGCCGCATAACCCGCCGCCGAATCCGCCAGGGAAAACGTCAGCCCCGCATGCCCCGCGCCGTGCTGTTGGGACGTGGCCGCCTGCACCTCCGCCCCAATCCGCACGCGGCCATGCTCCACCTCCAGGATGCGGGCCCCCAGGGTCGTCATCATGCCTTGGCGGCCGAAACTGGTCTCGATCCGGTCGCGGATGGTATCGATCTCTTCGGTCAATATCGCCCCGCCCTAATTGAACAAATCGTCCTGCCCGCGCGGCGCGTCGAGCCCGAGATGGGCCCAGCCATTGGCCGCCAGCATGCGCCCCCTTGGCGTCCGCGCGATCAGCCCCTGCTGCAACAGAAACGGCTCGATCACCTCTTCCAGCCCGTCGCGGCTTTCCGACAGGGCGGCGGCGATGGTCTCGATCCCCACGGGGCCGCCGCCGTAATTCTCGGCGATCAGGCCAAGATAGCGCCGATCCGCGCCATCTAGGCCCAGATGGTCCACGCCCAACCGCGTGAGCGCGCCATCGGCAACCGTTTGGGTCACTTGGCCGTCGCCTTCGACCACAGCGAAATCCACCACGCGCCGCAAGAGCCGCCCGGCGATGCGCGGTGTCCCCCGGGCACGCCGCGCGATCTCCCTCGCGCCATCCTGGGTCGCCGGCGCGCCCAGCAGCCGGGCGCCGCGGGTGACGATCTCGTGCAACTCGTCGACCGTATAGAATTGCAGGCGGGTCGGGATGCCGAAGCGGTCACGCAGCGGCGTCGTCAAGAGGCCGAGCCGCGTGGTCGCGCCGACCAGTGTGAAGGGTTGCAGGTCGATCCGGACGGTGCGGGCGGCGGGGCCCTCCCCGATCACCAGGTCGAGGGCAAAGTCTTCCAGGGCGGGGTAAAGCACTTCCTCCACCACTGGATTGAGCCGGTGGATTTCGTCGATGAAGAGCACGTCGCGGGGTTCAAGATTGGTCAGGATCGCCGCCAGATCGCCCGCCTTGGCCAACACCGGGCCCGAGGTCATGCGGAAACCCACGCCCAGTTCGCGGGCCATGATCTGGGCCAGCGTCGTCTTGCCGAGCCCGGGCGGCCCATGGAACAGCACGTGATCCATGGCCTCGCCACGCTTCTTGGCGCTTTCCACGAAGACCCGCAGGTTCGCGCGCGCCTCCTTCTGGCCGATGAACTCGTCCAGGGTCTGGGGGCGCAGGGCCTTGTCGCCCTCCTCCCGGGCCGTGGGGTCGAGCAGCGGGTCGCGGTCGGTCATCACTCACCCCCGGGCGCCAGGCGCCTCAGTGCGGCGCGGATCACCGTGCCGACCTCTTGGCCATCTTCGGCGACTTCGGCGACGGCGCGGGCTGCATCGACGGGCGTGTAGCCGAGATTCGTCAGCGCGGACAGCGCTTCGGCCTGGGCGGCGGGCGCGACGGCGGCCGGGGCGGGAGCGGCCGGGCTCGCGGCGGCGGGCGCCACCGACCCGGCACCGGGATCGGCGCCAAGCGCCATGAGCGCGGGTGCCTTGCCTTGCAATTCGTTGACGACCCGCTGGGCCAGTTTGGGCCCGACCCCCGGCGCCGCCTTGACCGCCCCGGCATCGCCCAAGGCGATGGCCCGGCTCACGCCGTCAGGGCCCAGCACGTTGAGGATCGCCAGCGACACCTTGGCCCCCACCCCCTGCACCGAGGTCAGCAGGCGGTGCCATTCCCGTTCC
>JBCDCS010000126.1:0-7571 GCA_039181205.1 Pseudomonadota bacterium | reverse complement strand
GGTTTCGATTGCGCCGGACGCCTCCATGGCCTCGACCGCGCGCGCCGTGTGAAAAGCCAGCATTTTCCGAGTATTGTCAGACATCCTATAGATGATGCGCGGCGCGGGCAGGCCGTCGCCGTCGGTCAGTTGGTCGCTCAGCTCAATCCGGTTTTCGGGGTCCGGCAAGTCCTCACCGATGATGCCCCACTCGAAACTGCGCCCGAACTTCCGCTCGACCCGGTCATGCAACGCCGCGCCCCAACCAGCCGTGTAGCTGTCACCGTAACCGGCGCGGAAGCTCTGCGGTCCACCAGCAGGCATACAGTTCCATTTCGCCCCACGGACAAAGCCGCGCGATCTGTCCGTCTCATAAAACTGCATCGAGGTCAGGATTTGCCCGGCGGGTCCAACCCAGCTTTCAAGATCCTCTTCAAAGGTCCCCATCACACCAGCGTAGGGATGCATCATCAGCCGCCTCCCCACGAGACCGGTCCGCGTCGCGATGCCCGACATCAGCATCAGACGCGGCGTCCCGATCCCATTGGCGCAAAGGATGACCACATCGCCCCGTGCCCGGTGGCGCGCGCCTTCCCGGTCGATCCACACCACCCCCGTAGCGCGCCCTAGTGCGTCGGTCTCGACCTCCGCTGCGCGCGCTCCCGTCTTGAGATCAACACCCAACCGGACCGCTTCCGGCCAATGAGTCCGGTCAGGTGTCGCCTTGGCGCCATCCGAGCATCCGGTGCCGCAGGTCCCGCGCAGGACACAAGGCTGTAAATCTCGGTAGACCCGCGATGGGATCGCATTGGACCCCGGCCACCAGTGCCAACCCAACTTATTCATCCCTTCCGCAGCCTTCCGCCCGACCTTTCCAATGGGGAGCGGCGGCAGCGGACAGGGCGCGCCATCGGGATAAGCCGGATTGCCCGACAGCCCTGACACGCCCATCGCCTCTTCCACATAGGCGTAAAACGGGGCGAGATCGTCATAGCTGAAGGGCCAATCATCGGCGACGCCATCCAGCGTTCGAACCCGGAAATCGGACGGCATGAACCGCACCCAATGGGCCCCATAAATCAGCGCCGCACCTCCGACTCCTGCGAACATCAATGGGTTCACGTCACTGTCGCCGGTCTCGACCGGATAATCCTCCACCCGCCCCCGCACATTGGGGTTCGGATGCCAGCGTTTGAGTTGCGTCAACTCCCAGTGCCGGGTCGCACCGTCGAATGCTTCCGCGGGAACCCAATCGCCCTGTTCCAAAACAGTCACGCCCATGCCTGCCCGCGCCAATTCCAGCGCCGCGACCGCGCCGGATGGACCCGCCCCGACGATCACAGCATCTGAGTGGGTGTCGCTCATGCGCGCAAGGATACCCCGGTGTCAGGATCGAACAGATGCACCTGCTCCGGCGCGATGGCGAGCCGGACTTCTTCCCCGGCGCGTTGCGGCGCAAGCCCCTCGGTGGTGACCAGCAACTCCGGCTCACCCTCCATGAAGAGGTAGGTCGAGGACCCCGTCGGCTCGACGGCACCGATGGTTGCGGTCATCAGACCTGGCGCACCCGGCGGCGCGATGCTCAGATGCTCGGGCCGCAGACCAACGATGACCTTCCGCCCCGCGCCATGCCCCTGTTCGATCACCAGCTCAGGATTGCCCGGAAGGGCCAGGCGCACACCCTGATCCGTCGTCTCCCCTTCTGCGAAATTCATGGCCGGGCTTCCGATGAAACCGGCGACAAACCGGTTCGCCGGGCGGTCATACAACTCCATGGGTGGCCCCTGCTGCTCAATCCGGCCCGCGTTCAGAACGACCACATGATCGGCCATGGTCATCGCTTCGATCTGATCGTGGGTGACATAGACGCTCGTCGCGCCGATCCGGTCGTGCAGCCCCCGCACTTCTTTGCGCATCCGAACACGCAGCGCGGCGTCCAGGTTTGAAAGAGGTTCGTCGAAGAGAAACGCCTTCGGCTCGCGAATGATGGCGCGGCCCATGGCGACGCGCTGCCGCTGACCACCGGACAGCTCGCGGGGACGACGGTCCAGCAGATCCTCCAGACCAATGATCGCCGCCACCTTATCGGCGGCAATCGCACGCTCGGCCTTGGAGACGCCCTTGAGCCGTAACGCATAGGTCAGATTGTCGCGCACCGACATATGCGGATAAAGCGCATAGGACTGAAAAACCATGGCCAGATCGCGCTTGCGTGGCGGGATGTCATTGACCGTCTCGCCCGCGATGCGCAGCGTGCCCGACGTGATCTTTTCCAGCCCCGCGATCGATCGCAGAAGGGTCGACTTCCCACAGCCCGACGGCCCGACAAGGGCAGTGAACTGACCCTTCGGGATCGACAGATTGATGTCCTTCAGAGCATGGAAACTTCCGTAGTGCTTTTGAACATCGGCGAATTCGATCTGGGCGGTCATTTCAGCGCTCCGGCGGTCAGCCCAGTAACAATCTGGCGTTGCAAAAGGACAAACGCCGCCAGGACCGGTGTCACATAGGTCGCCGCATAGGCCATGATCGCATTCCAGTTCACCTGGTTGGGTTGGAGGTAATTGGTCATCCCGATGGAGGCAGGCTGTAGTCGGTTATCAGCGATGATCGACGCCGAATAAACGTATTCGCCAAATCCCTGCATGAATACGATCAGCGCGGCGATCAGAATACCGTTCCGCGCCAAGGGCAGAACGATCATCACGAACGCCCCCGCGCGCGAATTGCCATCGACCAGCGCCGCCTCCTCCAATTCGCGCGGAACGGTCATGAACGCGGCGCGACAGAGTATCACAAAGAACGGGAGCGTCTTGGCGGAGATCGCGAGCACCGACGCAAGACGAGGGTATTCGAGCAGCCCGGCCCAGGAGAAGCCGACGAAGATGGGCGTCACCATCAGCGATGGCGGCAAGACCTGAAGCATCAGAACCGCAAACAGCGCCGCGTCGATCCAGACGTTGCGGTAGCGCGCCAGCACATAGGCACAGCCAGACCCCAAGATGCCGGTGATCAGCGTGACACCGACCGCGATCACAAACGAATTCCACAAATAGCGGGGGACATTCGCCAGCTCCCAAATCTGGGCATAGTTCCCCCATTGCGGTGTCCCGGGCAGGAACTCTGGCGGCACGGCAAAAATCGCCGACTGCGTCTTCACGCTGGTCAGATACATCCAATAAAGCGGGAAGAGATAGATCGCGGCGAGCACAATCGCGACGATCAACAGCACCTTGTCGGTCGTGCGGCTCATAGGTGCGTCTCCGCCTTGGTGGACCGGACGTAGATCAGCGAGACGACAAGCACCACGAGGATCATGAGGACCGAGATCACCGCCCCCCGGCCAAAGTCGAACTCACGGAACGACAACTCCCACGACCAGTATTGCGCCACCGTCGATGACCCCGCTGGTCCACCCTGGGTGATCGCGGCGAAAAGGTCGAACTGCTGCAGGGTGAAGATGATGCCCAGCGCGATGACCGCACCAATGGTCGCCCGCATCATCGGCAAGGTAATGGTCCAGAACCGCTGAAATGCGTTGGCCCCGTCAAGTTCCGCCGCCTCATAGAGGTCGTCGGGGATCTGCGACAGCCCAACGGCCAGCAAGATCATGTTGAATGGCGTGCCATACCAGACGTTTGCGATCAGCACGGAGTAGAGCGACGTATCGGGGTTTGACCGCCAGAACACCGGCTCGTCGATGATCCCCAGACCTTCGAGCACGTAATTCACCACGCCGAAATCTCCGGAGAGCAGCCAATTCCACAAAACGCCGACGACAAGACCAGGCATCACCCAGCCGGCAAGGAAAAGACCTCTGATCCAAGTGGCACCGGTGAAATTCTGCTGAAAGAACAGGGCGAGCGAAAATCCGAGGACGAACTGCAACACAACCGACCCGATGGTAAATATGATCGTGTTCCAAAGGACCGTCCCCGCCTGTCGGTCGTCGAAGATGTCCTGGTAGTTCTCGACTCCGGCCGAGGGGTGAACGAGCGTCCCGAGGCTGAACACGTCGACGGTCTGAAAGCTGATGATGACGTTATAGATCAGCGGCAGACCGGCAAAAATGAACAGGTAGAGAAGCGTCAAAAGGACCAGCGCGGTATCGAAACCGATCCCGTCGCGCATGGATTGCAGCCATCGTTTCATGCGGGCCCCGCTGTTGGGGAGGATGCGGGCACCTCCCTCAGGACGTGCCCGAAGGGAAGGATCAGTTAACAATCACGTCGATTTCGGCAGCGGCCCGGTCAAGCGCCTCCTGCGCTTCAGCCTGTCCCGTCAGCACAGATTGAAACGCATCCTGAATGTGCTGGCTGATGCGCGGCCATTCAGGGTGCGGGCCGCGGTTACGGGCGTACTTCAGCTGTTCGGCAAACACTTCTGCTGCTGCGTCGATCCGCTCGTCACCGGTCGGTGCCAGCGCGACACCTTCAATGGCCGGCATACGTGTGAACTCCGGCCAAATCCGGTCCGCCTGACTCCAGAAATACTCAAGGAACTGGAACGCCGCGTCTGGGTTCTCGGAGTTGGCAAAGATAGCAAGGTTGAAATCACCCAAAGCCGAAGCCCGCTCTCCACCTGCTTCCTTGGTCGGCAGAAGCGTCACGCCCCAATCGAACTGCGCATCGCTGCTCATTCGACCCAGTTCCCACGGGCCGGATATCACCATCGCCGCATTTCCGCCGTTGAACGTTCCGGTGGAATCCCACTGACCGCGCGTCAAGGTATCGGGCGAAGCAAGCCCCTCATCAAGGAACGTGTCCCACAGGTTCAACGCATCAGCCACGCCGTCCGCGTTGATTTCATCGAAGCTGCCTCCGGCCATTTGTGCCCAGGGCAGGAACTGGAATGTCCCCTCCTCCGACGCTCGCGCCGAGAAGGCGAGGCCATAGACATCGGCATCCGGATCATTGAGCGTGCGTGCCGCCTCAAGCAATTCGTCCCAGGTGGCAGGCGGACTGTCAGGGTCGAGGCCTGCCGCGCGATACAGGTCCTTGTTATAGTAAAGCGCAATCGTGTTCGACGCCCGGGGAATGCCATAGATCGCACCATCCCATGTGAGCGACGATTTGGGGCCGTCAAAGACACGATCGATTTCGATGACATCAGAGCCTTCAACCCGATCCGTGATGTCGAGGAACGCACCGCGCGAAGCAAAGGCCGCATGGTCAGGGTTGTCGATCGCTATAAGGTCGGGTGCCGTGTTCGTGGCGACGGCACGCAGCGTGTCGGTCACCAAGTCGTCAAAGCGGATCTCCCGAACGTCGATCGTGATGCCGTTGTCCATTTCCGAGAACTCTTGCGCGAAAACGCCTTCCGGCGCGGTCGCGCTTTCGGTCCACAGCGTGAGCGTGATGTCTTGTGCCCATGACCCCCCGACGGAGACCGCAAGCGTCAGCGCGGTCGTGGCGAATAATCGTGTCATTGTCTTCCTCCTCTGTTGTCTTGTCTTTCGGTACTTGGTTTCCCTGGGTCTTCCGTGATCTCTTGCTCCCGAAAAATGGTCTGCAACGCGTCATCGCTTCCTTTGCGGATGAGAACGGGCGGTCGGCCCCAAGGCGCCGATATGTTCGGCGACGTGCCGCCAGAGTGATCTTCCCCTGTCCACGCATTCACCCAGTCTTCACCTTGTGGGAGCAAGACCTTTCGCGCCTGCACTCCAGGCTCCAAAACCGGTGCCACCAGAAGATCACGGCCCAGCATGTATGCGTCATTGCGATCATGGAGCGTTGAGTCATCAGGGAAATGGTAGAACAACGGGGCCATCACCGGGTCCCCGGTTTTCGAATAATGCGCAAAGGCTTCGTTCAGATAGGGTCTCAGACGCTCGCGCAAGGCCAGAAGCTCCACCAGAACAGCCTCGACCTTCTCGCCAAAACTCCACACCTCGTTGGATCCGCCAGAGTTTGTGAAGATGTTGAACGTGTCCTGACCGTAGGTCACAGGCTCCCCTGGGGCCGGCGGCGGAACATCGTCGGGGACACGGAAGCCATGCAAACGGCAGATCGGCGAAAAGACCCCGAACTCGAACCACCTGACAAGCAACTCACGGAAATCTTCCGATCCGCCGTGGCCGTCGTAGAAGCCACCGATATCCGTCGTCCACCAACCAAGACCCGCCATGCCGGCATGTAAGCCCGCCGGGATCTGCGCCCGGAACCAGTCCCAGTCCGACCAAACATCCCCGGACCACAGAATTACGCCATGCCGCTGCGACCCCGCCCACGCCGACCGACATAAAAGCGCCCCGTCGGGCACACCGGCGTCCGTCAGCCCCTTGCGATAGACGCCCTCGTGCAGCAGCGGATAGGCGCAGAGCATCTCGGCACCGTTACCAAGCGCGGTTCGCACGTTCTCGGGGTTCGCCGGTCGCATCTCCGGCTCGCAAGCGTCCAGCCAGAAATGCTTGATCCCCCGGTCGACATAGTTGCGCTTGACCACGTCCCAGTGGAACTCACCCGCCTCTGGATTGAAGGCGTCATAATAGGTGAAGAAGCCCGCGCCGAAAGGGTCCTTGTCCGGAAACGGAATCACGACCGGAACACCTTTTTCCGTCCCAAGCAGAAGTCCCCGTTCGGTCATCTCACGGTAGTTCTCCGACGACGCCGACACGGTCGGCCAGATCGACACCATGACCTCAATGCCCAATTCAGCAAGTTCTGCCACCATTCCCTCTGGATCGGGCCAATCGTTCGGATCAAACTTCCACTCACCCTGCCGGGTCCACGCGAAAAAATCGATGACGATACATGACAGCGGCAGACCGCGACGCTTGTATTCGCGTGCGACGTCCATCAATTCATCCTGCGTCCGATACCGCAATTTGCATTGCCAGAAACCGGTGGCCCAATCGGGCATGTCGGGCGAATGCCCTGTTGCATCAACGTAGGCGCGGACAATCTCCGCCGGGCTGTCACCGGCCGTGATCCAGTAATCCAGCCCGCCCGTTGCGTCCGCAGTCCAGCGGGTCACGTTTTTTGCAAACTCCGCCCGCCCGGTCGCCGGGTTATTCCACAGAATGCCATAGCCGCGCGATGACACGACAAATGGGATCACCGCATGGGCATTTTGCTGAAGAAGCGTCGTCGAGACACCTTTGAGGTTCATCTGCCCGTGCTGGGGCTGGCCCATGCCCCAAAGTGCTTCGTCCTCATAGGCTCGGAACTGCTGCTCCAGCCGCCACGAACCGCTGGCCAAAGCCACAAAACGGCGCGTACGCGGTCCGGCGAAATGGCTCCGTGTTTCCGCCAGAAGCTCTTCCCCATCGGCATCCAGAAACCGGATCACGGCCTCCCGCTTGATGTCGGCGCCATAGCGGGTCTTCAACGTGATCTCGCCGGTGATCCGGCCCTGTTTTATGGTCGCGCGGTCGTCGCCAATATCAACGGTCGCTCCGCCAGGCTGAACCGGCAAAAGCGCATCAACATGGGGCGTCCCGAGTGTCACCCCAGGTCGTGCTCTCACGCGCAGAGCATCCGGCCCCCAGGGTTCGATCCGGACGATTTCCGACATGAACCGGCATTCAAGACCACCGTTGACTTCCGTGAATATCGCCATCCCGCTCACCCGATCGCCAGATATGCCCCATC
>JBCDCS010000125.1:0-7575 GCA_039181205.1 Pseudomonadota bacterium | reverse complement strand
TTAGCTTGGGCTGATATCTCGACCGGTACTCTCCATGTCGCGCCGTGTCCGCGGGTGCGGCTCGGGCCGGAGCTGGCCAGGCTGGGCATACGAGAGCTCATTTTGGCAGAAGGAACGGCATTGGATGATGTCGTCGAAGAACAAGGGGCCGCGGCTACACCACTGGGCAAAAGCGCGTTCGATTCCGGATCGGCAGAAGTCCGACTGAAGGCCCTATTCGACGTGGGATCCTTGGAGGCATTCGGAGCTTTTGGACGGTCTGAACTCGGCGCGATGGGCGCGTTAGTCGAATATGTCGAACTGACCCAACGCGGTCGGCTCCCCCTGATGCGCCCGCCGCGACGGGAAGCGGCCGGAGAATTGATGGCAATCGACGCGGCGACGCGGCGCAATCTGGAGCTTGTTAGGGGTGCATCCGGGAGCCGAGACGGATCACTGCTTTGGGCAGTCGACCGCACTGTTACGGCCGGTGGCGGCCGACTTCTGGAGCGCAGAGTCTCGGCGCCATCGACTGTCGAAGGTGTCATTCGAGCACGTCTGAATGCCGTGGATTGGGCCGTCCAAGAGGACCGCTTAGCGGCCGATATCTGCGAGACCTTGCGCCGGACACCGGATATGGATCGGTCGCTTTCCCGATTATCGCTGGATCGAGGTGGGCCCCGCGACCTCGCAGCCATCCGGGATGGGCTGACGGCAGGTGAAACGCTGTTTTCGCTCTTGTCAGAGACTGATTTGCCCCTGGACATCACGGATCTGATCGGGACGGAGGACCTGCTCGCGCTACTCAACGCCGCCTTGGTTGCCGAGCCTCCGCTGATGCTTCGGGATGGCGGATGCATCGCCGCGGACTTTGATCCAGACTTGGATGAAGCACGGAAGCTGAGGGACGAAGGGCGTGGCGTGATCGCTGCATTACAGAAGACTTATGCGGAAGCGACCGGCGTTGGGTCGTTGAAAATCAAGCATAACAACGTTCTGGGGTACTTCGTCGAGGTCACGGCGATCCATGATGCCAAGCTGAGAAGCCAAGCGGAGTTCATCCATCGGCAGACGACTGCGAACCAGGTGCGGTTCACGACCGTGGAACTTTCGGAACTTCAAACGAAGATCTTGAATGCCGGTGCCCGGGCGCAGGACATCGAAGAAAGGGTCTTTGCAAGGCTCAAACAAGCGGTTCTGGAGGTATCGGACTCCATCTTCGCTGCGGCACGCATCTTGGCTGAACTGGACGTTACGACGGCGCTCGCCGATCTTGCGCGAGGCGAGGGATGGTGTCGGCCTCGGGTGAACGGTTCCCGCATATTCGAAGTAGCGGGAGGTCGCCACCCCGTTGTCGAAAAGGCTCTTAAGCGCGAAGGCACGCCATTCGTCGCCAACGAGACGCGGTTATCAGCGGATGAGGGCGCTGCGATCCGATTGCTGACCGGGCCGAATATGGCGGGCAAATCCACTTGGTTGCGGCAGAATGCGCTGATCGCAGTGTTGGCACAGATGGGGTCGTTCGTCCCGGCAGAGGCTGCGGATATCGGAATCGTCAGCCAGCTCTTCAGCCGTGTCGGTGCGTCGGACGATCTGGCACGGGGACGCTCGACCTTCATGGTCGAGATGGTGGAGACGGCGGCGATCCTGAACCAAGCCGACGAAAGAGCCCTGGTCATCCTGGACGAAATCGGCCGGGGGACGGCGACCTATGATGGGCTTTCGATCGCCTGGGCGACATTGGAACACCTGCACGATGTGAACAAATGCCGGGCGCTGTTTGCCACGCATTACCATGAGATGACGGCTTTGGCGGCGAAGCTGGACGGGGTCGAGAACGCCACGGTCGCCGTGCGGGAATGGGAAGGAGACGTTATCTTTCTGCACGAGGTCCGGGAAGGAGCGGCGGACCGATCCTACGGGGTACAGGTGGCGAAGTTGGCTGGCCTACCTGAGGCTGTCGTGGCGCGGGCGCGAGAGGTGCTGGACGCTTTGGAGCAGGGGGAGCGGGAAGGCGGATCGAAAGCAGTGATCGATGACCTGCCGCTTTTCAGCGTGACACCTTCGCCGCCGCCCGCACCAATACGTGAGAGTGCGGTCGAAGAACGTCTGCGCGATATCCTGCCAGATGCACTGACACCCAAAGAAGCACTGGATCTGGTTTACGAGTTGAAGGGGAAGATGGCGTGAGGCCCGGTCCTAACCGGGCGTTGAACTGACGCCGACCTGCGCTGGGCGCAGAAGGCGATCATGGAGCAGGAAGCCTTCGGCTGCGACCTGGATGATGTCGCCGGCCTTCGTCTCCGGAAGCGGGGCTTCGAACATCGCCTGATGCAGCTGCGGGTTGAATTTGTCGCCAATCTCGGGCGCGACCAGCGTTATCCCGTGCTTGCTGAAGACACTGAGCAGCTCTTTCAACGTTAGCTTGACACCCTCGATGACACCGTCGTTTTCCTCACCGGCTGCATCGAGCGCACGGCGAAGATTGTCGTAGATCGGTAAAAGGTCGCGGGCGAGCTTCGAGCCCCCATATTGCTCGGCCTCGATCCGGTCGCGGGTGGCTCGCTTGCGGACATTTTCCGCCTCCGCCAACGCACGCATCAGACGGTCGTTCAACTCATTCCGTTCGGCCACAAGGGCGTCATAGGCAGCCCGGCCTGAAGTTGCCTCCTCCTCAGGGATTTCCTCCATGGCGGCGTCGAGGTCGAATTCCTCTTCCATGGCCTCGGGATCGTCGAGGAATGGGTTTTCCTTGGGCTCTGCCATTGACTGACCTTCTAGGTTCGGGGGCCGGAGAGCATCCGACCGACAAGCTGCGCGGTATAGTCCACGATGGGAACGATGCGACCGTAGTTCAGACGCGTGGGGCCAATCACGCCGACAGCCCCGACGATCTTCCGATCAGCGTCCATATAAGGAGAAACGACCAGAGAGGAACCGGAAAGAGAGAAGAGTTTGTTTTCCGACCCGATGAAAATGCGAACGCCGTCACCGTCTTCCGTCAGCGAGAGGAATTCAGCGATGTCTCGCTTCCGCTCCAGATCGTCGAAGAGGGTGCGTATGCGATCAAGTTGGTCGGCATCTACGCCCTGATCCAGAAGGTTGGAGCGGCCACGCACGATGAGGCGCTCGCTCCGCTCACCCTCATTTTCCCAGGCGGCCAGACCTTTCTCGATCAAGTCGTGGGCAAGGGTATCGATCTCCTGCCGTCGGGCAGCCACCTCTCGGGACATCAAGCCTTGGAGGTCGGAAATGGTCTTTCCGTCGATCATGGCGTTCAGCAGATTTGCCGCTTCTCGCATGGATGACGGCGTCTGACCCGGCGGTGGCACAAAAATCCGGTTCTCAACATGACCGTCAGCAAAGACCAGCACAACAAGGGCCCGATCCGACGCCAGCGAGACAAACTCAATGTGTTTGATCGGCGCTTCGCGCTTAGGGGCAAGGACAAGAGATGCGCCCTGTGTGATCCCGGACAGGGCACTACCGACGCGATCCATCATGGCCGCTACGTCGTCTTCGGATGATCCAACGGTGGCCTCGATCCGTTCGCGATCTTCGTCGCCAAGCTGCGCTTCCAACAGGCCATCCACGAACATGCGCAGACCCTGCTGCGTTGGGATGCGCCCGGCGGACACGTGGGGTGCTTCGATTAAGCCAAGGAATTCCAGATCCTGCATGACGTTGCGGATCGTGGCTGCAGAGACTTTTTCGGACATGGTCCGGGTCAGGGTTCGGCTACCAACGGGATCGCCGCTGCCGAGATAACCTTCGACGACCCGGCGAAACACCTCACGGGATCGGTCGTTCATTTCGGAGAGGATCTGGGCATTTTCGGACATGGGCGTGAGGGATGTATAGACGCGCCGCACGAGGGTCAATCAGCGGGGTTGCGTGCGGGGCAGGGTGACGTCATGTGGACCCGATCATCCAAGGAGACAGAGATGCGACCTTCCGGCCGGGCCCTTGACCAGATGCGGGACATCACCATCGAGACGGGGGTGACAAGGCATGCCGAGGGGTCCTGTCTGATCCGCTGTGGCGACACGCATGTTTTGTGCACAGCTTCGCTGGAGGAAAGGGTTCCTCCGTTCTTGCGGAATTCCGGGCAGGGCTGGGTGACCGCGGAGTATGGAATGCTGCCGCGGGCTACGACGACCCGGATGCGACGGGAAGCCGCGGCTGGAAAGCAGTCGGGTCGCACCCAAGAAATCCAACGTTTGATCGGACGGTCATTGCGCGCTGGGATTGATCGCAACGCCATGGGTGAGAGGCAGATCACGGTAGATTGCGATGTCATCCAGGCCGACGGCGGCACACGCTGCGCGGCCATCACCGGGGGATGGGTGGCTTTGCGGCTGGCAGTGAATAAGTTGATGGTAGCAGGTGATATCCAGAGCGATCCGCTGACCGATCATGTGGCGGCCGTATCTTGTGGCATCTATGCAGGGCAACCGGTGCTGGACTTGGATTATCCCGAAGACAGCGAGGCAGGGACCGACAGCAATTTCGTGATGACCGGAGGGGGCCAGATGATCGAGATGCAGGCGAGCGCCGAGGGCTCCACATTTTCGAGAGATCAGTTCGGTGAGCTGCTGAACCTCGCGGAGAAGGGCGTTGCCGAGTTGGTCGCCGCTCAGAAAGCTGCCGTCGCGTGAGACGGTTCGAAGGCGACCGGCTTCTGATTGCGACACACAATGCGGGCAAGCTGGAGGAATTTCAGGCGCTTCTCGCACCTTATGGGATTGCTTGTCTGTCCAACGCAGACTTCAGTCTTCCGGAGCCCGACGAGACGGAAATGACCTTCCTGGGCAACGCGCGGATCAAAGCACGCGCCGCAGTGGAGGCGACCGGTCTGCCAGCTTTGGCAGACGATTCCGGTATCGAAGTCGATGGTTTGGACGGTGCGCCGGGTGTACATACCGCCGATTGGGCAGAAACACCGAACGGACGAGACTTTTCGGTCGCTATGGCGCGAACCTGGAAAGAATTGGAGGCACGGGCAATCCCGGAACCGCGCACCGCACGCTTCAAAGCAACGCTGGTGTTGATGTGGCCAGACGGCGACGAAGCCATCTTCGAAGGAGAGCTTGCCGGCCGAATTGTCTGGCCGATGCGCGGAATCGGCGGCCACGGGTATGATCCGATCTTTCAGCCGGATGGCCATGTCCGGACATTGGGAGAGATGTCAGCCGCAGAAAAGAACGCCATCAGCCATAGAGCCCGGGCGCTTGCGGCAATGGCGCCTGTGTTCGGCCTGGTGGAAAGCTAGTGGGCTACTGCGAGACCGTACCCCGGCGGCGAAGCGAGAACATGAGCGCGATGGCCAGAGCGAACCCAGGACGCAACACGGACGACTTGGGGATCTATGTCCATTGGCCGTTCTGTGACGCGATCTGCCCATACTGCGACTTTAACGTTAGGCTGAATCGCAACGTAGATCAGGCGGCCTGGAAGGCGGCCTTTGTCAAGGATATCCAAACCTGGGAAGGCTTGCTGCCGGGCCGGCGCGTCGGATCGATTTCTTTCGGCGGGGGAACGCCGTCACTAATGCCACCGGATACGATCTCGGCCATCTTGGATGCCATCGCTAACATTTGGCAAATTGCACCTGATGTAGAGGTCTCTCTGGAGGCTAATCCGACCTCCGTCGAGATATCGCAGTTCCGCGAGTTCGCACGGGTGGGTATAAATCGGCTATCGATTGGTATTCAGGCGTTGGATGATCAAGCTTTGAAGCAACTCGGTCGGCGACACAGCTCTGCAGAGGCGCTTGAGGCGCTATCGGTCGCCAATGATGTTTGTGATCGCGTATCGTTCGACTTGATCTATGGGCGTCCAGGCCAACGTTTGAGTGCTTGGGAAGATGAGCTCTGCCAGGCGCTCGCCATTGGCGGTGATCATTGCTCGCTCTACCAACTCACGGTCGAGCCAGGGACACCCTTCGCCTATCAGGCCAGCCGTGGCCGGCTGTCGGGACTACCGGATGACTCGCTCTCTGCGGAGTTCTATACCGTCACGAACTCCATATGTAGTAGCAGAGGTCTATTTCGATACGAGATATCAAATCATAGTCGTTTGGAAGGTCAGTCGCGACACAACCGGGTCTATTGGGAAGCGGGAGATTGGGTCGGATTTGGCCCCGGTGCCCATGGACGGATTACACTTGATAATCGACGCCTCGAAGTGGTGTCCGACAAGCGCCCATCCGCATGGCTGAACCAAGTCGACCGACCCGCCTTAAACGAGGATGCCGTCGACCTTCAAACCGCAGAGGAGGCCGCCGAAGAAATCCTGTTTAGCGGACTTCGGCTGTCTGACGGTTTCGTCCGCAGTAGACTACACAGGTGGGGATATGACATTCCCGCCGACCGCCTCGGATATCTCGTCGACCAAAGTCTTCTTGAAGAGGAAGGCTCTCATATTCGTGCCACATCAGCTGGCATGCTGCTCATCGACGCAATCGTCGCCGACTTAGTTCCGCTCAATCCCCTCTGAAAGAAGCCGGCAAAGGTTGTCGAGGTCATCTAACGACTTGTATTGAATCGAGAGTTTTCCGCCTCCGCCGTCTGGCCGATGATCGATACCGACCCGCATCCCAAGAACCGCCGACAGATCACCTTCGAGCGCCCGTGTGTCAGCATCTTTTGCAGGAGATGCCGCTGTCCGCTTCCCTGGTTTCGACGGCTTCGAGTCCTTGGCAAGTGCTTCCGTGTCTCTAACGGATAGGCCTTTGCGAACGACCACCTCAACCAAGCGTTCAGCATCAGGCGACGTCAAAAGAGCCCTTGCATGGCCAGCAGTAATGCGTCCGGCAGACAGGTGATCACGCACCTTTTCGGGTAGAGAAAGGAGGCGCAGCAGGTTGGCGACATGGCTGCGTGATTTTCCAAGTATTTCAGATACTTGTTCCTGTGTATGGCCAAAGCGATCCATCAGATGTCGATATCCCGCCGCTTCTTCTAGCGGCGTAAGATCGGATCTTTGAATGTTCTCAACAATCGCAACTTCTAGCACTTCGCCATCAGTGAAGTCGCGAATAATGACAGGGAGTTCGTGCAGCGACGCGGCCTGCGCTGCACGCCACCGTCGCTCGCCCGCGACGATCTCATAACTTCCCGATGTCTCCTTTGATGGGCGGACGATAAGCGGTTGAAGAACACCTTTCTGGGATACCGACTTGGCCAAGTCCGCCAACGCATCTTCATCGAACTGCCGGCGGGGTTGGTTCGGATTCGGATGGAGTCGTTCGATCGGCAGAACGCGATCAGACACCGGGTCCACATCATCGGCTGCGACCCCCACATCTGCCATCAAGGCCGATAGACCGCGGCCCATCGGTCGACGGTTCCTATCATCAGCCATCTACAGGTAGCCTTTCTTCGGTTCGCTGGATGTATTCGCCGGCCAAGGCCCGATATGCAATCGACCCTCGTGAAGTTGGATCGTAGTTCAAGATGGGCATTCCGTAGCTTGGAGCCTCACTCAGACGAACATTTCGGGGAATCTTGGTTTCATAGACCAAATCGCCCAAAGTTCGGCGCGCCTCTTCTTCAACCTGCTGGCAAAGTCGATTTCGACGGTCGAACATGGTCA
>JBCDCS010000124.1:0-7617 GCA_039181205.1 Pseudomonadota bacterium | reverse complement strand
GGCTGACAAGCCCATCGGGGCGCATCTGACGCTGCGGCATCGGTTTGACGCCACCGGCGCCCCCTGCCATCACGGGATCAGGACCAGAGGATCGGCCCCGTGCAAATCTATCTCCCCATCGCGGAAGTCTCCGTGAATGCTTTCTTGCTTCTGGGCTTGGGCGGCTTTGTGGGTGTCTTGTCGGGGATGTTTGGCGTGGGCGGCGGGTTTTTGATGACCCCGCTCCTTTTCATGATCGGCATTCCGCCGGCCGTGGCCGTCGCGACCGAAGCCAACCAGATCGTCGCCTCAAGCTTCTCCGGCGTCCTGGCCCATCTCAGGCGGAAGACCGTCGATCTGCGCATGGGTGTTGTCCTGCTGATCGGCGGCCTGCTCGGCGCGGGTATCGGCGTCCAAGTCTTCGCGATCCTGCGCGAACTCGGTCAAGTCGATCTGCTGGTGCGGCTCTGCTACGTGGTCTTTCTGGGCATCATCGGCGCGCTGATGTTCGTCGAGAGCCTTAACGCCATCCGCCGCGCCCGCGCCAAGGGCCCGGTCCAGCGGGTCGAACGGCGCCAGCGCGGCTGGATCCACGCCCTGCCCTTCAAGATGAAGTTTAGGACGAGCGGTCTTTATATCTCGGTCATCCCGCCGGTGATGGTCGGCTTCTTCGTGGGTCTTCTGGCGGCGATCATGGGCGTGGGCGGCGGCTTCATCATGGTGCCCGCGATGATCTATCTGCTGGGCATGCCGACCAAGGTCGTCGTAGGCACATCGCTCTTCCAGATCATCTTCGTCACCGGCTTCGCCACGCTGCTGCACGCCACGACGAACTTCACCGTGGATATGGTGCTTGCCGTCTTGCTGCTGATTGGTGGCGTGGTCGGTGCGCAGGTTGGCACGCGGATCGGCACGCGGCTGAAGGCCGAGCAACTCCGCATCCTGCTCGCGCTCATGGTGCTGCTGGTCTGCGCCAAACTGGCCGGTGATCTGCTAATCCAGCCCGCCGAGCTCTTCTCGGTCGGCGGCAGCGGGGGGCATTCGTGATCCGGCTCGCGCTCCTCCTCCTGGCGCTCGCCCTGCCCGCGCGGGCCGAAGAGGTGGTCGCCGCGCTCAGCCAGGATCAGGTGTCGATCTCGACGTCGTTCGATGGGTCGGAGATTTTAGTCTTCGGCGCCGTCAAGCGCGAGGCCCCCGTGCCCGAGGGCGGGCCTCTGGAGGTGATCATCGCCGTCTCCGGCCCTAGCGAGCCCGTCACGGTGCGCCGCAAGGATCGGCGTGTCGGCATCTGGGTGAATGTGGAATCCGTCGATGTGAACCGTGCGCCGTCTTTCTATGCGGTGGCGACCAGCGGCCCCTTGGCTGAGACCCTGCGCCAGACCGAGGATCAGCGCCACCGCATCTCCATCCCCCGGGCCATCCGCGCCGTGGGCGCCGCCACCATGAGCGCGCAGGCGCCCGAATTCCTGCGGGCCTTGATCCGGGTGCGTGAAGCGGCGGGCGTCTACAAAGTGGCCGAAGGCGCCGTGACGCTACGCGACCAGACGCTGTTTTCAGCCGAGATCGCGCTGCCATCGGACCTGACGGAAGGGGATTATCAGACCCGCATCTTCCTGACCCGGGACGGGTCCGTGGTGGATAGCTTTTCGACCTCGATCTTCGTCCGCAAAGTCGGGCTGGAGCGGTTCATCTACAATCTCGCCCACGACCAGCCCCTGATCTATGGTCTGCTGTCCCTGGTCATCGCGATCGCTGCCGGATGGCTGGCGTCGGCCTTCTTCCGATGGGTCCGAATCTAGGGCGCGTTGCATTCACCAGTTGGTCAGCCGCGCCCCACATAGGACATGCCCGACGCCATGATCGTCAGGGTCAGGATATTGGTGCCCTTAGGCAACCCGGCCATGTGAAGAACCGCGCGGGCGGCATCGGCCACGTCGAAGGTCGGCTCGACCTTCTTGCCCGCGGCGATGGCAGCCTCTTGGGCGGTGACCAGCATCTCCGTCTCGGCATTGCCGATATCGATCTGGCTGCAATCGATGCCCAGATCCCGCCCATCGAGGGCCAATTGGCGGGTGAGTCCCGTGATGGCGTGTTTGGTGACGGTGTAGGTCACCGCATTCGGCCGCGGGACATGGGCCGAGATGGACCCGTTGTTGATGATCCGCCCGGCCGCTTGGGACCGCATAACGCGGAAGGCCGCGCGGGCCATAAGGAACATGCCGGTCAGGTTGACGGCCAGCGCCCGGTCCCAATCGGCCAGAGCGGTTTCGTCGATGGGCGCGGCGGAGGCGAAGATACCGGCGTTGTTGAAGAGCACATCCAGGCCGCCGGCCGCTTCGGCGAAGGTATCGGTGACACGCTCGCAGGCCGCGTGGTCGGTCACATCGCCAGGCAGGACATGCGCATTCGGCCGGTTGGCGGCGATGTTCCGCAAGGCATCTTCCCGGCGCGCCATGAGGCCGACTGTCCAGCCATCCGCTAGGAATGCCTCGGCCGTGGCGGCGCCGATGCCAGAGGACGCACCGGTGATCAGGATGGAGTGGGTCATTCGGAGACCTCCTGTTCCAGGGTCAGCGGCGCGGGTTCGGCCTTGAGATCGGCGGTATCGAGCGGGCCCTTGGGCAGGGCCAAGGCATAGCGTTTCACCCATATCAGCCGGGTGACGGCCCGGGTGATCGCCACATAAGCCAGGCGTTTCCAAAGCTGCTGGCCTGCTTCCACCCGGCCCGCGCGGGAAGCCGCATAAAGATCGGGGGCGAAGACCTGAACCTCATCCCATTGCGAACCCTGGGCCTTGTGGATCGTGACAGCCGCGCCATGCAAGAATGTTGCCCCCATCCGCGCGGCGAAGGGCAGGAAGGGTTCCTCCTCGTCGGGGCTTTCGATCTTGACGATGGAACTGACGGACAGCTCCGGTTCGGGCGCGCCGATCACATGGAGCTTGGAGAAGCCCGGCTTTCGACCTGGGCCCAGATAGACGACTTGCGCCCCTTTGATCAGGCCCCGCGCTTCCAGATCGATGCGCCGCTTGCGGTGCTTGAGCGGCAGTTCGAGCCCGTCGCAGATGAGCGGCTCACCCGGAAGCATCATGGTGTCGTCGGCCCCATGGGCGCCCCGGAAGGCGCGGATCAGACGGATGCGCGTTGCGTTGCGCCAGACGAGCACGGGCGACCGCGCCATCAGATCGCTGTCCACGCGGGAGGCGACCTGCACGCGGTCATCCGCCTGCGCCGCCTCTTCGATCATCTGCTCGAAGCTGTAGAAATCGAGCGCCGGATCCCCCAGGGAATGGGCCAGATCCAGGATGGGGCTGTCGGCTTCCTGCCGGTGGACCCGGCTCAGATGCATGTGATCATCGCCTTGGAAGCGATCGAACACCATGCGGCCGGATTGGTTGACAGGGGCCAGTTGGGCCGGATCGCCGAAGAGCACGAGGGAGGGGAAAATCTCCGTCAGGTCTTCGTATTGCGTGTCGTCGAGCATGGAGGATTCGTCGACAAAGCCCAAGTCGAGCGGGCTTTCCCGGCGTTTCCAGCCGGTGATGAAGTCGGAGCCCCGCAGGCCTGCGGCTGCAAGCGCCGCCGGGACGGAATTGGTTTCGTCATAGACGCGCTTGGCGCGGTCCAGACCCTCATCGGGCAAGACATCGGTTTCCGGGCGGTCGCGGTCGCCCGCCAGCCATTCCGCGATCTTCTCGTATTCCGGGTCGTAGACCGGGGTATAGAGAATCCGGTGGATGGTGGTCGCAGGCACACCGCGGGTGCGCAAGACGCTGGCCGCTTTGTTGGTCGGCGCCAGAATGGCAAGCGTGCGGCGGTCGCGGCGTTTGCGTTCATAATCGCCGGAGACGAGGTCGAGACCCGCTTCGCGGCACGCCTGGACCAGTTCGGCCAGCAGCAGCGTCTTCCCCGACCCCGCCTTGCCGGTGACAGCCAGGACGCGAGTGTCTTCGTCTTCGCGCGGGGCCGCGATGCCATCGACCAGGTCGATGCCGCTGTCCTTCAGCATCTCGGAAATGCGGTCCCAGGCCTCGGCCTGATCGGGGGAAAGTTGGGGGGCCATCACCCCCCTTCATGGCGTGGTCAGACGCGGGTGGGAAGGGGTCCAAGACCGGGGATATCGCCGAACGCCGCCTCGAACCAGCGGCGCGACTGGCGCGCCGAGAGATCGCAGGATTGCAGAAGCTTGTCGTGCACATCCTCCGAAAAGGCCCAAAGTCCAGCCGCGATCCGATCCTGCAAGCCCAAAACCGCGGGCTGCCAGCCCAGACGGCGATAGACGCGCAACATGGGCTGATCGAAGACGCCGATGGCATGGGTGAGGCCCATGCCGAGCCCCAGTTCCGATGCGCCCAGAAGAAGACGGCGCGCCACCCCGGCGGCCGCGTTTGGCGCCAGGCAGAAGCGAGTCACTTCCCAGATGCGGCCCGAACGGATCGGGCTGCCGCCGGTCAGGTCTGGAAAAGCGTCGGCCAGCATGGTCGGACCGGTCGTTGGCAGAAACCGCATGGACCCCGCATGACCGCCCTGCCCGTCTTCGGCGATCAGGTAGAGCGGGTCAGCCAGGTCATAGGCATCCGTCTCCCACCCAAGCGAGTCCACCTTCACGTCCCAGCCCATTCGATCCCGGAACTGCACGGCACGATCCCGGAACATGTCGGCGGCGAGATCGGGGTGATCGGCGAGTTCGGAAGCGTAGAGGTAGCGGATCATGTTGGTCATCCCAGTCAGCGATGACGGGGAGACCTGATCGGGAGCGGGTTAATGAGACCTTAGCGTGCGTTGGCGAAGAATTCGCGCAACTCCGGCCGTTCAGAGGCAGATGAGCCCGCGCGCCAGAGCGTTGGCCACCGCATGGGTCGTGTTGATGGCGCCCAGTTTGTGGCGAGAGCTTTCGATATAGACCCGCAAGGTGTGTTCGCTGATCTTCAGGCGTTCAGCCGCCTGCGCGCGGCTCGCCCCGGCAGCCAAGAGGGTGAGCGCATCGGTTTCCCGTGGCGACAAGCTGGATACAGCGGCGGGCATGGCGCCTTCCATCGTCAGCGCCCGTTCATTGACGTAATGGGCTGCTAGAAGCAGATCGTTCAGGTGGCTCCGTGTAAAGCGGGCCCAGGCATCATCCCCGCCGCGATGGTTGACCGTGAACAACGCGAACTGTCCCGACGGGCCGCGAATGGGCAAGCTGAATCCCTGATTTCCCAGACCATGGGCCACAGCTTCGGCCATCAGAGCGCGCGCCGGGCGCGATGACCAGTCGAGCCGCTTCCAGTCGACCGGCGTGAACCGATTGAAACAGGACAGGACGACAGGATCGACCGTTTGAAAATTCTGCTCGATATAGGTTTCGACCCAGCGTGGCGCATAGGTCAGCGCGGCCCAAGGCTCCCCCCCGGAACGTAGGGAATGGTAGACCAGATGTTCCACATCGTAACTGTCGCGGAGATCGTGAATGAAGGCGTCTATGGCCTCCAGATCGGCAGCATCAGCCAGCCGTTCCAACAAGTCGTCGAGCTTTCGCGCCATTCCGTTCCGCTTCGGGTGGCGGGGCTGTCTGGGCGATTTCGGTCACGGCGACGACCATGGCTTCCTCCAACTGCGAGGCCAGAGAGGGTAGTCCGTTCGTCTTCGCAAACCCGCGCAGGTCCCCGAGCACCTCGATGATCCATTCCTTAGACATCGGACGTTCCTTCCCAGACAGTTAACGAAGCATTAAGCGAACTCTAGTTTGCCGCAGATTTCAGAAGTATTCGCAGATTTGCCCTCCCCAAATCGGGGGAGGGCCGCTCTCGTAACCATCGGATTTCATTAACTGTAAAGAACGAAAAGTGAACGATCCGACCCAAATTTGGGGAGGTTCGGCCCGCGCGAATCAGTCCAATCAGGTGGTTCGGCCCGCGTCCAAGACATCTTCCAGCGTGCGCAGACCGGGCTCCGGCGATTGTACCAGAACGGCCATGTTCCCGGGTTTATGTTCATTGCGCATCATCTTCATATGCGCCTCGGGCAAGTCGGACCAATCGAAACATTCGGACATGCACGGGTCCAGGCGCCGTTCGACCATCAGGTTGTTGGCGGCGCTGGCCTGTTTCAGATGGGCGAAGTGCGAGCCCTGCAGGCGCTTCTGGTGCATCCACATATAGCGGACATCGAAGGTCAGGTTGAAGCCAGTGGTGCCGGCGCAGATGACGACCATACCGCCCTTTTTGCAGACAAAGGTCGAGACCGGAAACGTGGCCTCGCCGGGATGTTCGAAGACCATGTCCACGTTCACGCCCTTGCCGGTGATGTCCCAGATGGCCTTGCCGAACTTGCGCGCCTCTTTGAACCATTCGGTGTATTCGGGCGACCCGACCTTGGGCAATTGGCCCCAGCAATTGAAATCGTTCCGGTTAAGCACACCCTTGGCGCCCAGTCCCATGACGAAGTCGCGCTTGCTTTCGTCGGAGATAATGCCGATGGCGTTGGCCCCGGCCGTGTTAATCAACTGGATCGCGTAGGAGCCCAGGCCGCCCGACGCGCCCCAGACAAGGACGTTCTGGCCGGGCTTCAGATCATGGGGTTCGTGGCCGAAGAGCATCCGATAGGCGGTGGCGAGCGTCAGCGTGTAGCAGGCCAATTCTTCCCAAGTCAGGTGCCTGGGTCGCGGCATGAGTTGTTGGGCCTGGACGCGCGTGAATTGTCCGAAGGCACCATCGGGCGTCTCGTACCCCCAGATCCGCTGGCTTGGGGAATACATCGGATCGCCGCCGTTGCAGAACTCGTCATCGCCGTCGTCCTGGTTGCAATGGACCACGACCTCGTCGCCGACCTTCCAGCGCTTCACCTTATCCCCCACCGCCCAGACGATGCCCGCCGCGTCGGACCCGGCGATGTGGTAGGGTTGGCCGTGCCCGTCGAATGGGCTGATCGGCTGGCCCAAGGCGGCCCAGACGCCGTTATAGTTCACGCCAGCCGCCATCACGAGAACCAGGACATCGTGGCTGTCCAGTTCCGGCACGTCGACGATTTCCTGCTGCATCGCCGTATCGGGTTCGCCGTGGCGTTCGCGACGGATCGCCCAGGCATACATTTGCTTCGGGACATGGCCCATGGGTGGCATTTCGCCCATCTCGTACAGGTCTTTCGCGACGGCGTCGTAAGTGGCCGGTGCGGCGGTTTGGTCGAGGGCCATCAAGTGTCTCTCCTGCAAGAATCAGAATGCTGCGCTGCAACATCACGTAGCAGCGTGACGGTAATAATCAAACCTCCAATTTCTCTTCTGTGAAATTTTCTGTCTCTTGCGCCGGAATCTGCGGGAGCGTTCGGGCGTAGAAGGCAAAGAGCTTCTGACCGTCGAGCGTGGGCAAGACGCGATCCGCATTCAGGTCAAGGACCTTCCTACTCTGGAGCATGCGCAGGGCAATGAGGACGGATTCACGCGGATCGCGGGCCATCCGATGGACCGGGTAGCCTTGGGCACGGAGCGCCTCGCCCCGGTGATCCAGGTGATCCGAGATAGCCGCTATGTCGGTTTTGCCCTGCGCCAGCGCCTCGCAAACGAGGGCCATCGGCAGAATGGGAAGGCGTTCGGAAATGCGGGACAGGAGCTCCGTGGCCAGTTCGGCGGTCGCGTCGCTGCGGCGCTGGGCGAGAAAGGCAT
>JBCDCS010000123.1:0-7724 GCA_039181205.1 Pseudomonadota bacterium | reverse complement strand
CGCAGAATGAACGAGTTACGGCGTCTGGCAGATCGGGATGGGCGAAGCGCTTGGGTGTGCCTTTGGTGTAGGTGAAGGCGTCCGGCTCGATCAGCGCGAACAAGTTTGGTCCGCCGCCGGAATAGCGCTGGCAGGCCCGGCAATGGCATTGCCCGCCGGTCACCCGATCTGCCGAAATCCGGTAGCGGATCGCGCCGCAATGGCAGCCGCCTTCGATCATCTCCATCCTCCTCTGGCTAAACTATTGGCACGGCCGCGAAGACGACCGGATGTTCGACACTGCAGATGCCAAACCGCTCTTATCGGCTGCGCAGATAGTCCATCACGGCGGGTCGCACGGTCTGTTCGCCGCTTTCCCGCGCGGCTTCGATGACATTGCGAACCTCACCCAGATCGGAGCGCAGGAGGATGTGCTTCACGGGCCCGATGGAGGCCGGGCGCATGGACAGACTGCGCAGACCCATCGCCGCGAAACATAGTGCCTCGACCGGACGCCCCGCATCCTCCCCGCAGAAGCTGACGGGCGTTTCGGTCTCGGCGCAGCGCCCAACAATCTGCTGAATGAGGGACAGAAAGCTGACATTCAGCGTGTCGTAGCGGCGGCGGACCCGTTCGTTTTCCCGGTCGGCGGCAAAGAAGAACTGCTTCAGATCGTTGCCGCCGATGGAAATGAAATCGGCTTCCTCGAAGAACTTGCGCGGGCTGAAGGCCATGGACGGCGTCTCCAGCATGGCGCCGATGCGCAGTGTTTCAGGAAGCACATGGCCCAGGGATTTCTCTCGATGGATTTCGCGCATCAGATGGCCCCGCGCCGCCAGGAATTCTTCAAGCTGGGCAATGAACGGGAACATGATGTTTATCGGACGGCCTTTGGCGGCCCGCAGCAGCGCCTGGAGCTGCATCCGCATGACGCCTTTCTTGTCGAGTCCCACGCGGATCGCGCGCCAGCCTAGGGCCGGGTTCGGCTCGTCTTCGGCCTTCATGTAAGGCAGCACCTTGTCCGACCCGATATCAAGCGTGCGGAAGGTCACGGGCTTGCCCCGGGCGGCATCCATGACGCGGGCATAAAGCGACGCCAATTCACCACGGCGGGGAATTTGGTTCCGGGTGAGGAACTGCAACTCGGTCCGGAAGAGGCCCACGCCTTCGGCGCCGGACCCTTCCAGGGACGGCAGGTCGGCCATCAGCCCCGCATTCATCATCATCTCGATCCGGTGGCCGTCGGCGGTCACGCAGGCGGTGTCCCGGATGGACGCGTAGCGCTTCTGGGCCTGAGCCTGCATGGCGAGCTTTTCGCCGAAGGCATTGCGTACAATCTCATCGGGTCGCAGGTGAACGACCCCCTGATCGCCATCGACCAGGATCGGATCGCCAGATAGCGCTTCGGTCGTGATGCCGCGCGCCTGCAGGACAAGCGGGATCGCCCAGGCGCGCGCGATAATCGACGCGTGGCTGCCCACGGCTCCGTCCTCCAAAACGACACCGCGCAGGCGGCGGCCATATTCCAGCAACTCGCCCGGCCCGATGTTCCGGGCCACCAGCACGGCATTGTCGGGCAGGGGGTTTGCTTCCCGGCCCTGGCCCGTCAGCATCCTCAGCAGACGGTTCGACAGGTCATCCAGATCGGCCAGGCGGTCGCGCAGATATGGATCGGCGTCCGCCATGCGCGCCCGGGCGGCCGTCTGTTCCTTCTCGACGGCGGCCTCGGCGGTCAGGCCCGCATTGATATCTTCCTCCATCCGCCGGACCCAGGACCGGGAATAGGCGAACATGCGAAAGGCCTCGATCACCTCCCGCTGCGCGTGATCCCCCATCGCCGCGTCGAGCATCTGGTCGACCGACAGGCGGAGCTGGTCGATGGCATCCCGCAATCGGGCGAGTTCCTTTTCCGGGTCGTCGCTGACCGGTTTACTGATGACCACACGGGGGTCGTGCAGATGCACGATGCCCTCGGCGTTGCCCTCTTGACCGGTGATCCCGCGGAGCAAGACCTGTTCGGCATGGCGCGGTCGCAGCGCTTCGCCTTCACCGACAAAGGCGCCGAGTTCGGCCATTTCGGCCAGCACCATGGCGACGACTTCCAGGGCGTAGACTTCGTCTTCTGAGTATTCACGCGCCCGCTTAGATTGGACGACCAGGACACCGAGCCGTTCCCCCAGGCGCTGGACAGGGACGCCGAGGAATGACGAAAAGACCTCTTCCCCCGTCTCCGGCATGTACCGGAATCCCTTTGTGCCCGGGGCGTCCGCCGTGTTGACCGAGGCTCTGTTTTTGGCCACGCGACCGACCAGACCTTCGCCGACCCGCATGCGCGTGATGTGGACGGCGGCGGGGTTCAGACCGTGCGTGGCGCAGAGTTCCAGGGTCTGGGCGTCCCGGTGCAGGTAGATGGAGCAGACTTCCGTTCCAATCGAATCCGCGACAAGATCGACGATGCGGTCGAGCCGGGCCTGCCCCTGGGCCTCTTCGGCCATAACGGCCTGCAGGCGCCGCAGCAATTTGCGGCTTTCAGTATCCTTGGACCCTGGCACGACTCTGTTCCCCAATCTTCGAGGGACCCATAGCCGAGCCGCGCGCGGATGGGGAGAGGCACGGAACCGGAATTGGCTAATGCGGAGCATTGTTTCGTTAGAATACCGCCCGTCGGTTTAGGTTCGAAGTGGTGGCTCAGCCGCGGGTGGAACTGGGCTGCTCGACGCTCCGACCAACCGGGAACCATGCGCCGAAATCCGCTGGAGGAAAGCTTGTCCCTCACCGTAATCCGGCGACAGAAATACTACGCGCCTTCACAGTGCTTGAAGGCCTCGATCGATTTGGAAGGATCGCGTGGGAAGGGCGTGCCTTCAGTCATCTTGGCGATCCGGTCGATGCGGAACATGCGGAAGTCTTCGCGCAGGTCGCACCAGGCGACCAAGGTCCACACCTTGCCCCAGAACCAAAGACCCAGGGGCCGCACATCGCGGCGTGAGACCCGGCCATCGGCATCGGTGTAGTCCAGTGTGAGAAAGAGCCCTGCGGCGGTTGCCGCTTCGGCCCGGTCCAGCAGATCGGTGAGCCCGGGGTCCAGATCGTCGGGCCGGAACGCGTGGATATGGACCGATCCCGCCCGCGCCGCTTGGGGATCGGGCAGGATCGCGGTGATCTTGTCGAGGGCCGCATCCGCCGCGCGAGCCATGGTCGTGCCGCCCCAGGCGCGGATCAGCCGGGCGCCGCCGACCAGGGCCACCACTTCCTCGGCCGAAAGCATCACCGGCGGCAGATCATAGCCATCCCGCATGAGATAGCCGACGCCCGCCTCGCCGTCGATGGGCACACGATTGGCCATCAGATCGGCCACATCGCGATAGATCGTCCGCTTGGAAACCTCCAAGCTTTCAGCCAGTTGCGCGGCCGTGATGAGCCGACCGCCGCGGAGGATATCGATGATCCTCAACAGGCGATCGGCCCGGCGCATCAGGCGGCCTTGGCGGGCTCGAACAGCCCCAGCGAATTGCCGTCTGGGTCCGTCGCGTAGGCGAAGCGCCCGGCCGGTATGGTGATCGGTGGGATTGGCAAAACGGTCCCTCCGGCCTCGCGCACCCGATCCATGGCTGGCTCCAAAGCGTCGGGGACCTGGAGATGAACCGTTGGGCCGCTCTCCCGGGCCGGGGTCCCGGGATAAAGATGGCCCGACACACCCTTATCCGGGAACATGGCGAAGGGGTTCGGGCCGTCTTCATGCATCGTGGTCTGCCATTGGAACACCGTTTCGTAGAAACGGACGGCCTTGGGCAGATCGTTGACCGGAATCTCAGTCCAGATCACAGGGTTTTCGGGGGCGAAGGACATCTTTTGGCTCCTCTGTCTTGGAGCCTAACCCATATCCACCCCCTGCTGACAGCGTACTGTCAGTTTGGTTCCGGTGACGTGACCCGCGCCACAAGCCGACGGGCGATGGGCGCCACGATAAGAACGGTCGGAAAAGCAACCGCCCAGCCGAACATCCAGGCGCCCAGCCAATCCAACGGGAAGGTCGATGTTAGACCCGTGGCGCGCAGCGTTGCGACGCCCGAGACCAGGCAAGACATCAGCCCCGACAGGATGAAACCGAAGAGCATGGGGGCGAAGCGGGCGGGGATCATGTCAGAAGCTTTCGTTCATTGGACGAAGCGTGATCTCATGGGACCAGGTGGAAATCGGCTGCGCGATCAGACCCAGATAGGCCTCTGCGATGGCGTCCGGGTTGAGCCGGTCGGGCGTCTCGCCTCGCTCCGTCGCGATGCCGCCATCGATATTGACCCAGGCCACATGGATGCCCTTCGGGTGCAGTTCGCGGGCCATGGACTGCGCGAGCCCGCGCTGGGCGAACTTGCCCATGGCGAACGGGGCGGATTGCGGGAAACCCTTCACGCCGGCGCTCGCGCCAGTGAAGAGGATCGTGCCGCGATGCGGCCCGTCATTCCCGGCCATGGCTTTCACCGCCTGCTGGCCCAGTAGGAAGCTGCCGAAGGCGGTGACCTCCACGGACTTCCGCACGGTTTCCGGATCCAGATCGGCGATAGGCCCCCTTTGTCGGGCCGACGGGTTGTAGACCGCCACCTTCAGCGGCCCGGGCAGGTCGGCAAACAACGTGGCCATCGCCGCCGGATCGCTGCCGTCCAAGGCCACCGTCCGCGCCCCGGTTTCCGCCGCCAAGTCAGCCAACTTATCGGTGTTTCGCGCGGTCAGCGTCAGGTCGTAATCGGCGGCCAGACGGCGGGCCAGGCTCGCCGACAGACCAGGGCCGGTACCAACGATCAGAGCATGGGGGCGGGGCATGGGCGTCTCCGGGGTTTGAGCTTGGGTGTAAGATGCGCCGGAATGCCGCCCCTGTCATCCTGCGGACGTGCACACATGCCCTGCTGTCCATCGCACCGGCAATTGCGGCCCGATGACATCGCCCCTGGGGTTTGGCCCTGATCCGTCCTATCTGACGGGCAACACCGACAAGGATCGCCCGATGACCGACACCCTGTTCCGCCCCTTCGACACCCTTCTGGATCGCGAAGCCGCCCTGGCGACGTTGCGCAGCGCAACGGCGGGCGCCGATGATGGTGAACTCTTCCTGGAACGCCGCCGCTCCGAAGTGATCGTCTTCGATGACGGGCGGGTGAAGACGGCCAGCTACGACGCCTCCGAAGGTTTCGGCCTGCGCGCGGTTCGGGGCGAGACGGCCGGCTATGCCCATTCCACGGAGATCAGCGAGGCCGCGCTCAAGCGCGCCGCCGAAACCGCGCGCCTGGCCGTCGGTGACGGCGGCGGCACCTTGGCTGACGCGCCTGTGGGGACCAACCGGAGGCTCTACGGCGATGATGATCCGATTGCCGGACAGGCCTTTCCAGTGAAGCTGGATGCCTTGCGCGAAATCGACGCGTATGCCCGGTCTTTGGACAGACGGGTCGTGCAGGTCACCGCCACCATCGCCGCCTCCCTGCAGGAGGTGGAAATCCTGCGCCCCGAAGGCACTTCCGTGGCAGATGTCCGGCCCATGGTCCGCCTGGGCGTGTCGGTCATCGTCGAAGAGAACGGTCGCCGCGAATCCGGCAACGCGGGCGGCGGCGGGCGCGTAGCGCTGGATGGCCTGATGACGGCGGATCACTGGCAAGATCTTGCCCGGGAAGCGCTTCGGATCGCCGTGGTGAACCTCTCGGCCGAACCGGCCCCCGCCGGTGTCATGGATGTGGCCCTGGGCGCTGGCTGGCCGGGCATCCTGCTCCACGAAGCCGTGGGCCATGGCCTGGAGGGCGACTTCAACCGCAAGGGCCAGTCCGCCTTTGCAGGGCTCATGGGCCAGCAGGTCGCAGCCAAGGGCGTGACTGTTCTCGATGACGGTACGATCCCCGATCGGCGCGGGTCCCTGACGGTGGATGACGAAGGAACGCCCTCGGGCAAGAACACGCTGATCGAGGACGGCATATTGGTCGGCTACATGCAGGACCGCCAGAATGCCCGGCTCATGGGCGTCCCCGCCACGGGCAACGGTCGCCGGGAAAGCTATGCCCACGCCCCCATGCCCCGTATGACCAACACCTATATGCTGGGCGGCGACGCGGCGCCCGAGGACATCGTGGCGGATGTGAAGGATGGCATCTATGCCGTCGGCTTTGGCGGCGGGCAGGTGGACATCACCAACGGCAAGTTCGTGTTCAGCTGCACCGAAGCCTACCGTGTCAAAGACGGCAAAGTCGGCGCGCCGGTGAAAGGCGCCACCTTGATTGGCGATGGCGCGACGGCCCTGAAAGGCATCCGCGCCATCGGCAATGACATGGCGCTGGATCCGGGCATGGGGAATTGCGGCAAAGCCGGGCAGTGGGTGCCGGTCGGCGTGGGCCAGCCGACCCTGCTGATCGGCGGGCTTACGGTGGGCGGGTCGGCAGCCTGACGCTGTGCCGATTTTTCGAACCGTTTGGCATGGCGGGCGCGCGCTTCTTCACTGTCCCGGTCCTTCATGCGATGGCCCCTTGCTCGCGCGGCGCTGGCGGCCTCCTATGTCCGTGCTGCAGAGTTAACGATTTCGCAACGGTCTCGGGGCGACTCTGATGCATGGATTATGCGATTCCCGAGCTTCTGACCGTTCCCGATGGTCTGGCTGAGCCACCGCTCCCGCTATTTGATGCCCCGCCCACGGGGGAGGAGATGTTTGCCCGCCTCCGCCTGGCCCGCTCGCGCCGCGTCGGTCCGACGACGTTTCGCCGCCTGATCGCCGAACACGGCACTGCTCAAGCTGCGCTCGATGCTTTGCCCGGCATTGCCGCGGCGGCGGGGGCCGACGGATATCAACCCGCAGACGACGCCGATATCCGGGCCGAAGCCAAGGCCGCGCGGAAGATCGGGGCCAAGATGCTGACCCTTGGCGGCCCGGGCTATCCCACTCGTTTGGCCCAAGTGGCCGATGCGCCGCCGGTGCTTTGGGCCCAGGGATCGACGGCGCTTCTGGCGCGCCCCTCGGTGGCGCTGGTGGGCACGCGCAATGCCTCTTCGCTCGCCCTGAGGATGGCCCGCGCGCTGGGCCGCGATCTGGCGGCGGCAGGCGTGACTGTGGTATCGGGCCTTGCCCGCGGGGTCGATGCGGTGGCCCATTCGGCCGCGTTGGAGGGTGGCACTGTGGCCGTGCATGCTGGCGGACTGGATCGCGTCTACCCGACTGAAAACGCTGACCTTGCGGCGCAGATCGCGGCGCAGGGCTGCAACCTCTCGGAACGCCCTTTCGGCCTGTCGCCCATCGCGCGGGATTTTCCGCGCCGCAACCGGATCGTCTCGGGCCTTTGCCAGGCCGTGGTCGTGGTCGAAGCGGCGGCGCGGTCGGGCTCGATGATCACAGCGCGGGATGCGGCCGATCAGGGCCGCGAAGTCATGGCCGTTCCGGGCCATCCGTTCGATGGCCGGGCGTCGGGCTGCAACCTTCTTCTGCGCGATGGCGCGACGCTGGTACGCGGCGCCGACGATGTCCTGGAAGTGCTGTCAGCCCTGGATGAGCGGACCTCGGAGGAGACCGCACCGCCATCCGATCCGGACCCCGCGCCGCAGACCACTGACCCCATACCCGTGGATGAAAACCAGGTGCGGGACCGCATCCTGGCGCTCCTATCCCCTGTGCCGGTCTCTGAAGACCAGTTGCTGCGCGATTTGCTCGCCGATGGCGCGATCCCGGCTAACTTGGCGACGGTCCATCTCTCCGAACTGGAACTGGCCGGCGAAGTCGGTCG
>JBCDCS010000122.1:0-7740 GCA_039181205.1 Pseudomonadota bacterium | reverse complement strand
GGCTTCGGCATCCCCGGACCAAAAAGCCGCGGCCTTGATGGGGGCGGCCGACGCGCTCTGGGCGGCCCGGACCGATGTGATTGACGCCAACGCAAAGGACATGGCGTTCGGGCGCGACAAGGACCTGTCAGATGCGATGATGGACCGGCTGCGGTTGGACGAAGACCGGATCGCCGGGATCGTCGACAGCCTTCGCGCCATTGCGAACCAGGATGATCCGGTGGGGCGCGTTCTGGCCGCGTGGGAACGGCCGAATGGCCTGCGGATCGAACGGGTGGCGACGCCGCTGGGCGTGATCGGGGTGATCTACGAAAGCCGCCCCAACGTGACCGCCGATGCCGGCGCGCTGTGCCTGAAAGCCGGGAATGCGGTGATCCTTAGGGGCGGCTCCGAAAGCTTCCATTCGTCCCGCGCGATCCATGGTGCCATGGTGACGGGGCTGCGCACCGCGGGTCTGCCCGAGGCCGCGATCCAACTGATTCCGACCCGGGACCGGGCGGCCGTGGCGGAGATGCTGCGCGCCACCGAATATCTCGACGTCATCGTCCCCCGTGGCGGCAAGGGCCTGGTCGGCCTTGTCCAGCGGGAGGCCCGGGTCCCGGTCTTCGCCCATCTCGAAGGGATCGTGCACATCTATCTGGACGCCTCGGTCGATGCCGACATGGCAAAGAAGGTCGTCTTGAACGCGAAGACCCGCCGCACCGGGATTTGCGGCGCTGCAGAATGCCTGCTGATCCATCGCGATATCGCAGGTGGCATCGGTCAGGACGTGCTGGACGCGCTGATGGCCGAGGGGGTCGAAGTGCGGGCCGGTGCGGGGCTGCGCGGCAGTGTCGTTGCCACGGACGAGGATTGGGGGACCGAATTCCTCGACATGAAGATCGCTGCAAAACGTGTTGATAACGTTGATGAAGCAATCGACCATATCCGAGCCCATGGGTCCGGTCATACCGACTGCGTCTTGGCCGAAGACCCAGTGCCGGTCGCGCGGTTCTTCGACCGGCTCGACAGCGCGATCCTGATGCACAACGCGTCGACCCAGTTCGCCGATGGGGGAGAGTTCGGTATGGGGGCCGAGATCGGCATCGCCACCGGCAAGATGCATGCCCGTGGCCCGGTCGGCGCGGAACAATTGTGCAGCTTCAAATATCTGGTTCGGTCGGACGGCGCGATCAGGCCCTGACGCCGGTATCGGGGACGACCGACGGCGTCGGGCTGATATCGATGACCTGGAAGGACAAGTCGGGCGCCACCGCCGCGATTTCCCTCTGGATCAACGCCGTATCCGGCACGTCCACGGCCACCGCGTAATACCGCCCCTGGAAGTGTTCCCCGGCCAGGCGTTTGGCCATGTCGACCGCGTCGAAGTCCAGCGCGACCAGGGGCGACATGACGGCAACGGCGGACCACAATCGGTCGCGGCTCAGATCGGTGAATTTCGCCATCACCGCCGTCGATCCCAGTGCGCCGAACAAGACCGAGGGCAGACTTTCCCTCTGGCCGTCGGTCAGGCCAACGGCCAGAATCGCATCGGACCGCTGGCCACCAAATTCCAAACTGGGAGCCAAGGACGCCTTGCGCTTGCTTTGTCGTCCCATTGGGATCACCCCTGTGCCTGCGGTGGAGACTCACCGCCTGCCATTGGATGGATGAATGCGGCTAGGGAACGATAGCGCAAAACCGCGGCATTCGGAAGAAAAACTATTCTGCAACCAAGAGTTGCACTGACGGGTTTTCATGGAGAAAGACAGTCCCGCAATGGTTGCTAGCGCATTGGAAGCGCTGGAAGAACCCGCCATGCTGTTGGACGGGAATGGCCGCGTACGGATCGCCAACACCGCCGCCCAAGATCGCCTAGGTGTCTGGGTTATCGGACAAAGCTATGTCAGCGTTCTAAGACAACCAGGTCTTTTGGCGCCGGTGGAAGATGCCTTTGTCCAGGGCACGACGGGCACGGCACGGTTCAGTCATTCCACGGGTGCGGTGGAAACGCTGTTCGATGTGAAAGTCTCGCCCCTGATGATCGACGGCCAAGGCGGCCGGCCCTCGGTCCTGCTGGTGTTCCGGGATGTATCGGAACGGTCAGCCAGCGAATCCATGCGCCGGGACTTCGTGGCCAATGTCAGCCATGAGTTGAAAACGCCGCTGACCGCCGTGATGGGTTTCATCGAAACCTTGCAGGGACCGGCCCGGGACGATCCGGCCGCGCAGGAGCGTTTTCTGCGGCTGATGTCTCAGGAAACTCGGCGCATGTCGCGGCTGGTCTCTGATCTGCTGTCGCTCAGCCGCCTGGAAGGCCAATCGCGGCAGCGGCCCACGGCGCGGATCGATCTGATGGCCGTGATTGCAGAAGCCGTGGATGCGCTGCGTCCGGGTGCCGAAGCGGAAGCCGTCGATCTGACCATAACCGGGCCGGAGCGGGCCCATGGGCCGGGTGACTATGACCAGCTGGTCCAGGTGGTGGCCAACCTTGTCGAGAACGGCATCAAATACGGGGCACGCCCGGGCCGCGTGACGTTGGATGTCACACCAATCGACCGGGAGCCGGTCATCAAGGGCCCGGCCTGGCGGCTGCATGTCCAAGACGACGGACCAGGGATCGAGCCGGAGCACATCCCCCGGCTGACCGAACGCTTCTACCGCGTGGATACCGGCCGCAGCCGGGCGGAGGGCGGGACGGGGCTGGGGCTCGCCATCGTCAAACACATCGTCAATCGGCATCGCGGACGCCTTCGGATCGACAGCCGGTCGGGCAGGGGGACCGAGGTCACCATCCTGCTGCCCGCCGAACGGGCGGCGGCATCTGCGCCGTCATAAAACTGTTACGCAACCGTCACAAAAGGCCAGCACACCAGCCGTAGGTCGCGGCCAACGGGTGCCAGGGGGGCATTCGTATTTCGCTCAAAGAAACACCAGGAGCATTCCATGACCTTCACCAAGGCCACCGTTTCGGCGCTCGCCATCGCGGCCGTTTCGGCCACCGCCGCCGCGGCCCGCGATCAGGTTCAAGTCGCCGGGTCCTCGACCGTGCTGCCTTACGCGTCGATCGTCGCCGAAGCCTTCGGCGAAAATTTCGACTTCCCGACGCCCGTCGTCGAATCGGGTGGGTCATCGGCCGGCCTGCGGCGTTTTTGCGAAGGCGTCGGTGAAAACACCATCGACATCGCCAACGCGTCCCGCGCGATCCGCGAGGGCGAGATCGAAGAGTGCGCCGCCAACGGCGTGACCGACATTATCGAAGTCCGGATCGGTTATGACGGCATCGTCTTCGCCAGCCAGCAGACGGGCCCGGCCTTCACCGCGTTCGAGCCGTCCGATCTGTTCAATGCGCTCGGCGCACAGGTCCTGGTGGATGGCGAACTGGTCGAGAACCCGCACACCCAGTGGTCGGACTTCAACCCCGACCTGCCCGCCGTCGATATCGCAGCCTTCATCCCCGGCACCAATCACGGCACGCGGGAAGTCTTCGAAGAGCAGGTGATCGCCGCGGGCTGCGAGGCGACCGGTGCCATGCAGGCGATGATCGATGCCGGCATGTCCGAAGATGACGCCGAAGATGCCTGCTTGGCCGTTCGGGCCGACGGCGTCTCAGTCGACATCACCGGTGATTACACCGAAACCCTGGCCCGCATCGACTCGAACCCCAACGGGGTGGGTGTGTTCGGGCTGTCGTTCTACGAGAACAACACCGACAAGCTGAAGGTCGCGACGATGAACGGTGTGGCCCCGTCCACCGAGACCATCGCATCGGGCGAATATCCGGTGTCGCGTCCGCTCTTCTTCTACATCAAGGCCGCCCATATCGGTGTCATCCCCGGTCTTAAGGAATATGCATCCTTCTTTGTCAGCGATGACATCGCGGGTCCGTTCGGTCCGCTGGCCGAATACGGCCTCGTCTCCGATCCGGAACTGGCCGACATACAGGCCACGATCGAAAACGAGCAGGCCCTTACCCAGTAAGGTTTGCCCTCTGCAGATAGACGACGCCGCGGAGCCTCGGATGGGCCCCGCGGCGTTCATTCGCCCCGAATACCGGGTCGTGGAAACTCAGCCGGTGGAGTGACGGCATGCCCCTGATCTGGCTTCTTGGTATCATCGGACTCCTGGCCGTCGCCGGAATGATGCTGGGCCGTCAGAGAGCACTGGCCTCGGCAGGCGGCGATCAGCGTCAGCTCCACTCCTTGCCGCATTACTACGGCATGAATGTCGCCCTTTTCGTGGCCGCGCCCGCGCTTTTGGTGATGGCGGCTTGGCTGGTGCTGCAGCCGGTATTGATCGAAAGCCGCGTCTCGACCCTGATACCGGACAGCGAATACGCCGATTCAGGCGAGCTGAGCCTGATCATGGCCGACGTGCGCCGCGTTGCCGATGGTCTGGACCAGGCCGTGCGGCAAGATGCGCTGACCGCCGATCAGGCACGCGACTTGCGCATCGGTTCCACCGACGTACGGGACCGCCTGGCGCAACTTGGGGTGGCTATCGGGTCCGATGTGCGGGAAACGACATTGGCGGCCGCGCAGCGCTACCGCACGCTGGATGGCCGCGGCGACGTCGCCCTATCGGTCGTTGTCCTCTTACTTGCCGGGGCCGGCTTGGCCTGGACACTTCTGCGGACAGACAAAGACTACCGCGCTCGGAATGCCGTGGAGCGCGCAATCCTGATGATCCTGGTCGGGGCGTCGACCATCGCCATCCTGACCACGTTCGGAATCGTCCTGTCGATGCTGTTCGAGACGATGAACTTCTTCTCGCAATATTCGGCGGCGGAATTCTTCTTCTCGACCACCTGGGACCCGAGCTTTTCCGGCCGCGGCGGCCTGTCCGAACTGGGTATCATCCCCCTGCTTTGGGGCACGCTGTACATCTCGTTCATCGCCTTGCTGGTGGCCGTGCCGATCGGGCTGTTTTCCGCCATCTATCTTTCGGAATATGCCGGCAAGCGGTTCCGCAGCGTTGCCAAGCCTCTCTTGGAGGTGCTGGCGGGGATCCCGACCATCGTCTACGGCCTGTTCGCCTTGATCACGGTCGGCCCCCTCCTGCGGGATGCCATCGCTTCACCGCTGGGCTTGGGGAACTCGGCTTCGTCGGTGATGACGGCCGGGTTGGTGATGGGTGTGATGCTGATCCCCTTCGTGTCGTCTCTGTCCGACGACATCATCAATGCCGTGCCCCAAGCCATGCGCGATGGATCGCTGGGCCTGGGTGCGACGCAATCTGAGACGATCAAACAGGTCATCATCCCGGCGGCGTTGCCAGGGATCGTTGGCGCCGTGCTACTGGCCGCGTCGCGCGCCATCGGTGAGACGATGATCGTGGTCCTTGGGGCCGGGGCGGCGGCCCGGCTCGACCTGAACCCGTTCGAGGCGATGACCACGGTCACGGTGAAGATCGTGTCGCAGCTGACCGGCGACACGGACTTCTCGTCGCCGGAAACCCTGGTGGCTTTCGCCCTGGGCCTGACGCTCTTCGTCATCACGCTCGGGCTCAACGTCCTCGCGCTCTATATCGTCCGCAAGTATCGGGAGCAGTACGAATGACCGACGCGACCGCAAACCCGGCCGGGGCAGGAAAAGGCTCCCTGATCCAAACGGACGACCGCACCGCCAAGCGCAACGCGGCGGAGAAACGCTTCCGTATCTACGGGCTGGTCGCGGTTTGTACCGGCATCCTGATGCTTGTCTTGCTGCTGACTTCGATCCTGTCGAACGGCCTGTCGTCGTTTCGGCAGACGACCATCGATATCATGGTCGAATTGCCTGAGGATCGGCTGGACAGGTCGGGCACCCGCGATCCCGTCGAAATGGCGAAAGTCACGACCTTCGGTTATGCGCCGCTGCTGCGCGACGGCCTGGTCGCCACATTGGCCGAGGCGGGAATTGAAACGGATCTCTCGGCCGGCGACATCGCCGATCTGATTTCCGATGAAAGCGTCGCGCAGTTGCGGCGTTACGTGCTCGCAAACCCCGATGTGGTGGGCCAGACGATCCCGGTGGAGGTTTTGGCCTCCGGCCGGATCGACGGGTTCTTCAAGGGCCGCGTGACCTATGCGAGCGCCGAACTCGATACCAACATCTCGCCCGAGCAATTGCAGGCCGCCGAAGCGTTGCAGGCGGCGGGCCTTCTGGAAACCGGCTTCAACTGGCGCTTCTTCACCGCCCCCGACGCATCCACGACCCGGCCCGAAGCCGCCGGCCTGGGCGTGGCGATCCTGGGCTCGCTCTACATGATGTTGATCGTGCTGGTTCTGGCCCTGCCCATCGGCGTCGCCGCGTCGATCTACCTGGAGGAATTCGCGCCCAAGAACCGCATCACCGACCTGATCGAGGTGAATATCTCGAACTTGGCGGCCGTGCCGTCCATCGTATTCGGCATCCTCGGCCTCGCGATCTTCATCAACTTCGCGGGCCTGCCGCAATCCGCGCCCATCGTCGGCGGCCTTGTCCTGACGCTGATGACGTTGCCGACGATCATCATTTCCACCCGCGCCGCGTTGAAGGCCGTGCCGCCATCGATCCGCGATGCGGCCCTGGGGCTCGGCGCGTCGAAGATGCAATCGGTCTTCCACCACGTCCTGCCGTTGGCGATGCCCGGCATCCTGACGGGCACGATCATCGGCTTGGCCCAAGCTTTGGGCGAAACCGCCCCGCTCCTACTGATCGGCATGGTGGCCTTCGTGCGCGAATACCCCGACGCCCCCTGGGATGGCGGTCTCTTCGACCCGGCCACCGCGCTGCCGGTCCAAATCTACAACTTTACCCAGCGGTCCGATCCGGCTTTCGTGGAACGGGCGTCGGGGGCGATCATCGTCCTGCTGGTCTTCCTGCTGCTGATGAACCTGACGGCCATCTTCCTACGCCGCCGGTTCGAACGGCGCTGGTGAGAGAGGTCACACCATGAACGATATGCGACTGACGGAGAGGACCGTGGGCACCAATACGACCAAGATCACCGCCCGCAAGGTGAACGTCCATTATGGCGACAATCACGCCATCAAAGACGTGGACGTGGACATCATCGACAAGACGGTCACGGCCTTCATCGGCCCGTCGGGCTGCGGAAAATCGACCTTCCTGCGTTGCATCAACCGGATGAACGACACGATCCCGGTGGCCCGCATGGACGGCGTGGTCGAGATCGATGGCGAAGACATCTACGACAAGCGCGTCGATCCCGTGCAGCTTCGCGCCAAGGTCGGCATGGTGTTCCAGAAACCGAACCCGTTTCCGAAATCGATCTACGACAATGTGGCCTACGGCCCTCGGATCCACGGCCTGGCGCGCGATAAGACGGAACTGGATGAGATCGTCGAGACCGCCCTCCGCCGCGCCGCGCTCTGGGACGAAGCCAAGGACCGCCTGACCGAACCGGGGACGGGCCTGTCGGGTGGTCAGCAGCAACGTCTGTGCATCGCCCGGGCGGTCGCGACCTCCCCGGAAATCTTGCTGATGGACGAACCCTGTTCGGCACTCGACCCCATCGCGACGGACCAGATCGAAAATCTCATTCATGAACTGCGCACCAACTACAGCGTGGTCATTGTGACCCATTCCATGTCCCAGGCCAGCCGCGTCAGCCAGAAGACCGCCTATTTCCACCTGGGGGAAATGGTCGAATATGGCGATACCGGCGATATCTTTACCAACCCAAAGGACCAGCGGACCGAAAACTACATCACGGGCCGCATCGGGTGAGCGAGACCATCATGAACGCCACACCACATATCTCTGCCGCTTTCGACCG
>JBCDCS010000121.1:0-7777 GCA_039181205.1 Pseudomonadota bacterium | reverse complement strand
GTCGGGGGGGTGTCGGCCGGTACTCACGGGCCTGCGGCCCGGGGGGGCCGGCGCGGGGCCGGCCCCAGGGCCGGGGGGGGGCACGGCTCCTGATGGTGCGTGAGACTCTCGCGCTCACAGCTGTCAGTTCCGATCCGGCATAACCCGTCCAAGCAGGACCCAAAGCGCCAGCATAATCACGGCCCAGATCAGCAGGGATGCGATGTCCTGGAATGTCGGGCCGTCCAGGTCGGGCCCTGATCCGAATACGGTGTCGGAAAGCAGGTTCGCCACCAGCAGCGCAGGCACCACGCAGAGCAGATAGATCCCCCACCGCAGCGCCCTTCGCGCCATCAGGCGGCGGCCTTGGGGTTCTTGCCCAGGATGATCATGCTGAGGATGTCATCCTCGGTGACGTCTTCGACCCGTTCGGTGCCGACCAGTTGGCCATTCTTCATGACCGAGACGCGATCGCAGAGCTCCATCATCTCCCGCGTGTCGTGGGAAATGAGGAAGATGCCGAGGCCTTGGGCCTTCAATTCCTGGATCAGGTCGGCGACCATCTTGGTTTCGTGCACGCCGAGCGCGGCGGTCGGTTCGTCCATGATCAGGATGCGGGCGTTGAAGTAGACCGCGCGGGCGATGGCCACGGATTGGCGCTGACCACCGGAGAGCGCGCTGACCGGTTCCTTGATCTTACGGAAGTTCGGGTTGAGGCGCGCCATGATCTTGCGCGTCTCGGCTTCCATTTTGGCGTCGTCCACGAGGCCGAGCCCGGTGGTGAGTTCGCGCCCGAGGAACAGGTTTGCCGGCGCGTCCAGATTATCGGCAAGCGCCAGGGTCTGGTAGATCGTCTCGATGTTGTAGCGCCGCGCATCGGCGGGGGAGCGGATGTCGGCTTCCTGCCCGTCGATCATGATCGTGCCGCTGTCGCGCTGATAGGCGCCGGACAGGCATTTGATCAGGGTCGACTTGCCCGCGCCGTTACGGCCCAGGAGACCCACGACCTCGCCGGGATAAAGGGTCAGCGAGACGTCATCGACCGCCTGGACGCCGCCAAAGGCGATGGAGATGTTCTTGAGTTCGACCAGAGGCGTTGCCATCAATCCCGCGCCCCCGTGCGCTTGCGATACCAGATGTCGAGCAGGACCGCGGCGACCAAAACGGCGCCGACCACGATATTCTGAAGCGGCGCGTCGACACCGACCATGGCCATGCCCGATTGCAGCGATTGCATAATGAGCGCGCCGATGATGGCGCCGTAGATCGTGCCGATCCCGCCCTTGAGCGCGGTGCCCCCGATGACGGCGGCGGCGATGACGCGGAGTTCGTCGAGGATGCCGATGTCGTTGGAATGGTTCGTCAGGCGGGCGGAGGCGACCAGGGCGGCCAGCGCGCAGAGCACACCCATCAGCGCGAAGACTTTGACGGTGAGCATGCGGGTGTCGATGCCAGACAGTTCGGACGCGTCGGGATTGCCGCCGGTCGCGAAGATATAGCGGCCGAAGCGGGTCTTGCGGGCGATGACCGTCATCACGATGGCGACCGCGATCAGGAGCAGGACCGAGATCGGCAATCCGTAGCCCTGGGTGAAGCCGTCCGGCATGTCTTCCCCGCGGGCGGCGAATTGGCGTTCCAGGACGCGGCTGGGGACGGTGTAGGAATTGAGAAGCGCCACGAAGCCCAGGATGCCGCCCGTGACGATGGCGGCGACCACGGCCTCGGCCCAGAGAGGCTTGACCGGGAATTCGTGGATGATCTTGTCGCGGCGTGCCGACCAGAGGCCCCAGAGGGCCGCGGCCGTGGCGATCAGGCCCACGATCCAGGACCAGGTGACGCCCAGCGTGCCGTTGATGCCGCCGAAGAGTTGGAACGTGTCGTCCAGCGGGCCGATGGTTTGACCGTTTGTCAGGTACCAGGCGACGTTGCGCCAGACCAAGAGGCCGCCGAGTGTGACGATGAATGCGGGGATGGCGAGGTAGCCGATGAGATAGCCGTGGAAGGCGCCGATCGCGGCACCGGCCAGCAGGCCCAGGACGATGGCCACCGGAGCGGTGACCGGGTTGTTCAGTCCTAAGCCCAGCATGTCCGGGATCAGCGCCGTCTGCACCATGGCCATCACGGCAGAGCAGGTGGCGAGGACCGAGCCGACCGAGAGGTCGATGTGGCGCATGACGATGATGAAGACCATGCCGGTGGCCATGATGGCCACGGACGCCGTCTGGATCGTCAGGTTGAACAGGTTGCGCGGCGTGATGAACCTTCCGTCGGAGGCCAGGTGGAAGGCCAGCGCGATCAGGACGAAGGCGCCGATCATGCCCAGCAGACGTGTATCTAGCTCGAGCGCGGCGAAGCCTTTGCGGTGGGGCGCGGTGGGCGGTGCGGACGTGGCGTCGGTCATGTCGGCTGGTCTCCGGCGGTGGGGGTTTCCAGAAGGATCGCCCGCACAAGCATCAGACGTCGAAAGAAGACGTGGCGTTTGTGGCCCGCCGGGTCGCGACGGGCCACAAAGGTCGGGTCAGTTACAGGGCGCGGGGCCGCCCGACACACCCTGGCACAGCGCTTCAACGCTGATCCAGCCGGCATCGGTAACCGTCGTCAGGTTGGCAGCCGTGATCGGCACCGGCTCCAGGAAGATGGCGGTCATGTCGGTGCCGCCCGGCGATGTCCAGGAAATCGCGCCGTCCACATCTGCGGCGGCGGTGCCACCAGCCAGGGCGACGGCGATCTCACCGGCGGCGCGGCCGAGATCACGGGCGTCTTTCCACACGGAGACGGTCTGCGTGCCCGAGGCGACCCGGTTCAGCGCGGCATGGTCGCCGTCCTGGCCGGAGACCGGGATGCCGTCCATGCCCTGGGCGGCCAGCGCGGCGACAGCGCCACCGGCGGTGCCATCGTTAGAGGCGACCACGGCATCGACGTTGTTGTCCTGCGCGGTCAGGATCTGTTCCATGTTGCGCTGGGCGTTGGCAGGCAGCCAGCCATCGGTATAGGCCTCGGCCACGATGGTGATGTCACCGGCATCGATAGCGGCCTGCAGGACCTCCTGCTGGCCACCGCGCAGGAAGTCGGCATTCGGATCGGTGGGCGAGCCCTTGATCATCACGTAGTTGCCCGAGGGCTGGGCTTCGAGCACGGCCCGGGCCTGCATGCGACCGACCTCGACGTTGTCGAACGTCAGGTAGAAGGCATAGGGGTCTTCGATCAGGCGGTCATAGCCGACGACCGGGATGCCCTCGTTCTGGGCGGCGGTGACGGCAGGGCCGATGGCTTGGGCATCTTGGGCCAGGATGATCAGCGCGTCCGCCCCCTGGGCGATCAGGCTTTCCACATCCGAAAGCTGCTTGGAGGCCGAGGATTGCGCGTCGGCGGAAATGTAGCTCGCTCCGGCGGCTTCCAGTGCGGCCACGATGGCGGCTTCGTCGGTTTTCCAGCGCTCTTCCTGGAAGTTGGACCAGCTGACGCCGACCACGGGCGCGTGGCCATCGGCCATTGCGACGCCCGCAAACGTCATGGAGGCGGCCGCGGCCGCCGTGAGCATCTTCTTCATAGGTATCCTCCCTAAGGATCGCGGCTGCGAGTCTAGGTGCGAGCCGTCTTTCGGGAAGGAAGCAATTTTATCTTCGATTGTCAAAATTAATTTGACGGAATACCGCAAATTTCGTTCATTAAGGCTCGGATAGACGGGCAGAACGCCTGAAAATCCGATGATTTCCTGGGCTAATTGCCATCTTTTGTTGTGGAGACGAAGAAATCAGCTTGGATGCGTCTCTCGAATCAGCGGCCGCGTTTTCCGGGGATCTGCCGGGCTGCGGGCCCTTGCGCGGGGCCCGGGCATCGGGCGCCTTGCCCTTGCGGCAAGACGTGTACGAAGCCGTCCGCTCGGCCGGGCGGATCAGCCGTGCTGCCTTGGCAAAGGAGCTGGAGGTCTCGCCCGGTTCTGTCACGCCCGTCGTCTCGGATCTTCTGACGGCGGGCCTATTGCGGGAATTGGAGGACGAGGCGCAGCCCCACGGACGGGGGCGCCCGCCGGTGACCTTGGGGGTGGCGCCATCTCGGGGGTTGGTCGCGGGTATGAAGGTCAGCGACCATGAATATTCGGCGATGCTGGTGGACTTGGCGGGGCAGCCAGTGGCGCAGGCCCGGATGGACCGGGCGGCGGAAATCCGGACGGTCGACGGGCTGCTGGACGAGTTGCGCGTCCTGTACGACCGGCTGCGATCCCAGGAAGGCGCAGGGGCCGCCCCGATCCTGTGGACCGGGCTGGGCATGCCAGGCATGGTGGATCATGCGTCAGGCCGGATGCGGTGGTCGCCCATCGTGGATGGGCGCGACGTGGATGTCGGCGCGCTGGTGTCGGAACGGTTGGGCCTGCCGGTCAGCGTGGACAACGATACCAACCTGCTGACCATGGCGGAGCTTTGGTTCGGGCGGGGCCGCGGCCTGTCGGATTTCGCCGTGGTGACCATCGAATACGGGGTCGGTCTGGGCCTGGTCGTGGATCACGCGCCCTATCGCGGGGCCCATGGCCATGGCATGGAGTTGGGCCACACCAAGGTACAGTTGGACGGGGCGCTGTGCCGGTGCGGGCAGCGGGGATGCCTGGAGGCCTATGTGGCCGATTTCGCCCTGGTCCGAGAGGCCGCGGTGGCGTTGGATGGCGAGGTGCCGCCGCGGGGCGAAGTGCTGGAAGCGCTTTACGCCCAGGCGAAGGATGGGAACGAGGCGGCCCGGGCGATTTTCGACCGGGCGGGGCGGTATCTGGCGCTGGGGCTGGCGAATGTGGCGAACTTGTTCGACCCGAACCGGATCATCCTGTCCGGCAGCCGCATGCGATATGAATACCTCTATGCGGAGGAGATGTTGGCCGAGGCGGTGCCGTCGATGTCCTTGAACGCGCCGCCGCCCATCGAAGTGAACGCCTGGGACGATCTGGTCTGGGCCCGGGGGGCAGCGGCGTTGGCTTTGGCCGACCTCACGCCACGGCTGCTGGCATGATCGCGCGGCGCGCTTGCCTGGGGTTTGCCGCCATGGCGTGGCCAGTCGCGGCCGATCCGATCTTCGAGCCCGTCGCCGTGCCGGAGCATGTTTATTCCGGCGGCTGGGAACATTTCGTAGGCGGCGGTGTGGCCGTGTTCGATTGCGACGGCGACGCCTTGCCAGAGATCGTGGCGGCGGGTGGCGCGACGCCTGTGACGTTGCTGCGCAATCGCGATGGGATGGTTTTTGAGCGCGGTGACATGCCCGAGATCACCGGTGCGACAGGTGTCTATGCGCTCGACCTCGATGCCGACGGGGCCTTGGACTTGGTGGTGACGCGGGTCGGGCCCAATACGGTACTGCGCGGCGATGGCGCTTGTGGGTTCGTCCCCGACGATATGGGGCTGCCCATGGGCGAGGCCTGGACCACGGCATTTTCCGCCACTTGGGCCGGGGATCGACCGACCCTGGCCTTTGGGAATTATGTGGATCGGGACGATCCGGAGGGGCCGTTCGAGGCCTGCGATGACAATTCGGTCGTGCGGCCCGTCGCCGGTGGCTGGGAAGAGATCGTGCTGTCGCCAGGCTTCTGCGCCCTGTCGATTCTGTTTTCGGACGAGGATCGGGATGGGGTCCCGACCCTGCGGTTGTCGAATGACCGGCATTACTACGTGCGCGGCGGGGCGGAGCAGATGTGGTCGCTCGCCGAAGCGCGGTTTCTCGGGCTTGAGGACGGCTTCGTCGGGCCGTCGATCTGGGGCATGGGGATCGCGTCGCGGGACATCACGGGGGATGCTCGCCCCGATCTGGTGCTGACCTCCATGGGGGATCAGTTGACGATGTTGTCGACGGAAACGGGGCACGAGATGGCGCCGTTCGAGATCGGCAGCTTCGCCCAGCGGCCCCATGTGGGTGAGGACGGGCGTCCTTCAACCGGATGGCATGCGGAATGGGGCGATGTGGACAATGACGGGGATGCCGATCTGTTCATTGCCAAGGGGAATGTCGATCAGATGCCGGGGATGGCGATGGCCGATCCGAACAATCTGCTTCTGAATGAAGGTGGGGTGTTCCGGGAAGTGTCCGAAGGTGCCGGGGTCGCGTCGATGCATCGTGGGCGCGGTGGGGCGCTGGCCGATCTGGATTTGGATGGGCGGTTGGACTTGGTCGTGGTGAACCGGCGGGCCCCGCTGGAAGTGTGGCGGAACTTGTCCGAGGCTGGGAATGCCGTATCGGTCCGGTTGGTCCAGAGTGGCGGGAACCGGGATGCGGTTGGGGCCTGGGTCGAGGTGCGAACCGGGGCGGGGGTCCAATTGCAGGAACTGAATCTGGGCGGCGGGCATGGCGGAGATGCCGTAGCGCCGCTGCATTTTGGGATCGGTTCGGCGGACACGGCGGAGGTGCGGGTGACCTGGCCTGACGGTGAGGTCGGGGAGTCGGTGCCCGTAGTGGTGGGGCAGGTCACGATCCGGCGTTGAGGCGGAGCTCGATTTTACGCGCGCATCCCGGTTGTCAGCGATCCACAGGCAGGCCCGACGGCACATGGTCCGGGACGCCGAGGCGGCCGCTGAGACCCTTTCGGTCTGTTAGCGTCTCGAGGAAGGCCATGAGTGCGGTGAGATCATCTTCACCGAGGGCCAAGTCGGGGCCATCGATGGCGGCGGCGATCTCCGTCACCTGGGCCGTGTCTTTCAAAACACCCCAATCGTCCACGTCCAGCGCGGGAAGCACGACGTCGGCCTCATAGGACGCGAGGGCCAGGCGCGGCGCGGCATGGTCCCGCAAAAAGTTCCGAAGGTTTGCGTAAGCGCCCGCGTGGCCCCAGGGGCCGGTTTCGGTCACGTTCCGCAAGGATGGCGTGCGGAAGGCGTATCGGTCGGCTTCGGCGCCGGTGACGCGAAAGCGGCCATCATCCCGGGCATGGGTTTCGAACCGCGCGGCTTTGCCCGGGCCAAGCTGGGGCTGACCCATGGCGTGGAAGCGATGGTCGGTCTGGAACGGGCCGGAATGGCAGGTGGCGCAGCCGGCCGCGCCATAGAATAGCTCGATCCCATTCAGGGCAGTCGGATTGAGCCTGTCTTCGCCCCGCAGCCAGGCGTCGAAGGGACTGGTGTCGGAACGCCATTCGGCTTCCATGAACTGTGCGATAGCATCGGAGATGTCAGTGAAATCGGGGGCCTCGATGCCCAAAGCGGCGAAGCGGTCGGCATATTCGGGGATCGCTTGGACGCGCTTGGCCAAGAGATCCCAGGCCCCGCCGTCGCCCGTGATGCGGCCCATGCGGACAGCCTGGGAGATATCGTTTTCGGAATAGTGGCCCGCCATTTCATCGGCCGAAAGCACCGGGAACATGGTCTGGGCCGAGAGGAGCGTGGCGAAGCCTTGCGTCATCTCCGGGCCCATCGGCGTGCGCAAGCCGTCATCGGTTTCTTCGATCCGGCCGTCATGAAAGAGCACGGTGAATTCATGGGCGCCCAGGTTCCAAAGGGCCGGCGCGTTTCTGGGAATGCGCTGTTCGGGCAGATTGCTGGGGTCGGCTACGCGTTTCGGGCCAAGGCCGACGCCCCCTTCGCCCAGGCCAAGCGATAGGCCGTCGCCCGTGCCGAAGCGGGGATGGTGACAGGTGCCGCAGGAGATGTTGCGGTTCCCAGACAGGATCGGGTCCCAGAAGAGGAGCTGGCCGAGCTTCACCACCTCCGGGTCCGTCGCGCGGTAGTCCGCATCGGTGACGGGCGCAGGAAACTCCATCGCCCCGGCGGGCAGGGTGAGGAGGACGAGGAGGATCGCAAGGCGACGCATGGCCCGTTTTGAAGCACGG
>JBCDCS010000120.1:0-7891 GCA_039181205.1 Pseudomonadota bacterium | reverse complement strand
ATCGGAGATATCCTCCTCGCCCGTCCCCGCATAAATCGTGAGCAGACCCGTGTCCGAATAGGCTCCGATAGAGGCAAAAATCGTGTAGCAGAGGCCGCGCTTTTCCCGCGCTTCCTGGAACAGGCGCGAGGACATGCCGCCACCCACGGCACCCGCGAAGACTTGGGCGGTGTATATCCCATCATCGCGATAACCTGGCTGCGCGAACCCGAGCGCCAGATGGGCCTGTTCCAAACCCTTGACGCGGCGTGCCTCGCCACCCTGGAAGAGCGACGGGACAGGGGCGGCCTGAGACTGCGGTTTCAGGTGGCCGAGCAAAGCTTCGGCCTGGCGGACGATGGCGTCGTGATCGACGGCCCCGGCCGCCGAAAGGATCATCTGTTCCGGGCCGTAATGCTGACCGGTGAACTGGCGCAAGTCCTCCCCCGTAAAGGCCTGGACGCGTTCCGAAGGACCCAGGATCGTGCGGCCCATGGGCTGTTCCGGGTAGGCCGCTTCCTGGAGCCAGTCGAAAATGATGTCGTCGGGCGTATCGAGCGCTTGACCGATTTCCTGAAGAATGACGCCGCGCTCGGTTTCGATTTCATCTTCCAGGAAGATCGGGTTGAGCACGATATCGGAGATCAGATCCACGGCGAGGGGAACGTCTTCGCCCAGCACGCGCGCATAGTAAGCGGTCACTTCCCGAGAAGTATAGGCGTTGATGTAGCCGCCCACATCCTCGATCTGTTCGGCGATCTGAAGCGCGGTCCGCTCCTCGGTGCCCTTGAAGGCCATGTGTTCCAGGAAATGCGCGATGCCGTTCTGTTCGGTTGTCTCATGGCGGCCCCCTGCCCCGACCCAGATGCCGACTGAAGCGGATTCCAGGCCCGGCATATGCTCCGTCACGATCCGGAGGCCGTTGGACAAGCGATGGAGACAGGTCGTCATGCGGCGCGCTTCTCTTCGATCAGGGTTTCGACGGCAGAGAGGTCGTTGTCGACGCGGGTCAGGCGTTCGTCCCGGTCGAACAGATCGGCCATGCGGGGCGGCAGCGGCGGGCGGATCCCGATGGCGGCCTCAACAGCGTCGGGGAATTTGGCGGGATGGGCGGTGGCAAGGGTGATCATGGGCGTCTGACCTAGGTGCTGTTCGGCCACTTGCACACCGACGGCAGTGTGGGGGCAGAGCAATTCGCCGGTGCGTTTGAGATAATCCGCAATGGTCTGGGAGGTCTCGGCTTCGGTGGCACTGCCCGACGGGTAGGTTTCCCGCAGGGCTTCAAGCGCGCCTTGGGAGACCGTGAAGCCGCCTGCCTTGAGTTCATCCATAAGCTGCGCGATGGCGGCGCCATCGCCGCCATAGGCCAGGTGCAGGGCGCGTTCGAAATTGCTGCTGACCTGGATGTCCATGGAGGGCGAGATGGAAGGCGCGACCTGACCGGGGCGATAGTCGCCGGTCGTCAGGCAGCGGTGAAGAATGTCATTCTGGTTGGTGGCGACGACCAATTTGTCGATGGGCAGCCCCATACGCTTGGCGATGTGACCGGCGAAGATGTCGCCGAAATTGCCCGTGGGCACGGTGAAGCTGACGGCGCGGTGTGGCGCACCGAGGGCGGTTGCGGCGGTAAAATAGTAGACGACTTGCGCGAGAACGCGGGCGAAGTTGATGGAGTTCACGCCAGCCAGCCCCACCCGGTCGCGGAACGGGAAATCGTTGAACATGTCCTTCACGCGGGCCTGGCAATCGTCAAAATGGCCGGTGAGCGCGAGCGCGTGGACATTGGCTTCGGACGGTGTGGTCATCTGACGGCGCTGGACATCAGAGACGCGGCCATGGGGGTAGAGAATAAAGACATCGACGGCGTCGAGACCGCGGAAGGCCTCGATGGCAGCAGAGCCAGTATCGCCGGACGTGGCTCCGACGATGGTAACCTTGTCGCCCCGCCGCGTCAGGCTTGTCTGGAACATCTGGCCGATGAGCTGCATGGCGAAGTCCTTGAAGGCCAGCGTGGGCCCGTGGAACAGCTCCAGCAGGTGGTGGTTGGGCCCAAGTTGGACCAGGGGCGCGCGGGCGTCATGGCCGAAGGCGGCATAGGCGCGAGTGACCATGTCGGCGAAATCCGATTCCGCGAATGCATCGGCTACGAAGGGGGCCATGATACGGACGGCGACATCCTCGTAGGGCAGTCCGGCCAGCGCGGCGATATCCCCATGGGACAGGGCCGGGACGTCTTCGGGCACGTAGAGGCCGCCATCGCGGGCAAGCCCGGTCAGCATCGTGTCCTCGAAGCCCAAAACGGGGGCCTGGCCGCGGGTGGAGATGTAGCGCATGGGGGTCCTTCTCAGGCGGTGCGGCGCGTCATACGCCACAGCAGGAACCCTGTCATCCCCAGCCACACGATGGCCAGCCCGAACCATTGGATGGCATATCCGAGGTGGTTGTTGGGGATGCCATCGGTTCCCACGGGCGCCGGGATGAGCCCGGGATCGGGGGTCACGCTGCGGGCAACGATGAGGACCGGTTCGGTCCCGAGTTCGGCGGCCAGGGCGGGCACGTCGCGACCGAGCCAGCGGTCGCCGTCGTCGTCGGACGTCTCATTGGGCCAATCCAGGTTGCCGATCACCTCCAACGTGCCCTGCGGCACCGCGAACGGCTCTTCGGCGGCTGGATCATACGGATCGACACCCAGATCCACGAGCACGCGTCGGCCCCCGACATCGACCGGCACGACGATGCGGTCGCCCGCCCCAGCGCCGCGCCATGTGCCGAAAACGGGGATCGCGGCCCCGGCAACGGCGCCGGACAGGGAGACAGGGAGGTATCGATCCGAAACCGGATCCGGCGCTGCGGGAAGTGGGCCGGAATCGTCCGCGATCTTGGCGGTGATCTCCGCGATCACGCCTTCTTTCCATTCCAACCGATCCAGTTGCCAGAGTCCGAGCCAGACAAGGACGGCGGCGCCAGCAAGGCCAAAGAGAATGGGAAGGATGAAACGCATCACAGTAATCCTAAAACGAAGAACGGCGCGAGGAGCCCGCGCCGCGCTCAAGTCCCGCGAAGGAATTGAGCCAAAGTTTCCAGGAACTTTGGTTGGGTCGTCACGCGCCCCAAATATAGATCGACGCGAACAAGAACAGCCAGACCACATCGACGAAATGCCAATACCAGGCGGCGGCCTCGAAGCCGGTATGACGCTCCGGTGTGAAGTGACCTGACATCAACCGGAACAAGCAAACGGCCAAGAAAATCGTCCCGATGATCACGTGCGCGCCATGGAAGCCGGTGGCCATAAAGAAGTTGGCACCATAGATGTTTCCACCGAAGCCAAAGCCCGCATGGCTATATTCGTAGGCCTGAAAACCAGTGAAGATGACACCCAAGGCCACCGTCAGGATCAGGCCCCACTTCATGTCCTGGCGATTGTTTTCATGGACCAGCGCGTGGTGCGCCCATGTCAGCGTCGCGCCCGACAGAAGCAAGATCAGGGTGTTGATCAGCGGCAGGTGCCAGGGGTCGAAGGTTTCGATGCCCACGGGCGGCCAGACGCCATCCACAGCGGGCGACAAAGGGCCCATGGGATAGAGCGCGTGCTTGAAGAACGACCAGAACCAGGCCGCGAAGAACATCACTTCCGACATGATGAAGAAGATGAACCCGTAGCGCAGGCCGATGCGAACCACCGGCGTATGGTCACCCGTATTGCTCTCGCGAACCACGTCGGACCACCAGGCGAACATGGTAAACAAGACACCCACAAGTCCCGCGAGAAACAGCCAAGGGTGGTTGTTGGAGATGTTGGGCGACATCCAGACGACCGCCCCGACCAGCATGACAAAAGCAGAAACGGACCCGACGAAGGGCCAGACCGACGGGGGCAGGATATGGTAGTCGTGGTTCTTCGCGTGGGCCATGACGACGGTCCTCAGTTCAGAGTGCGGTCACCGAGCAGAGCCGAAGCATATTCTTCGGGCAGCTCAATGGTGTGGAAGGTGTAGGAGAGCGTGATCTCCGGCATGTGCTTAGCCTCCGGGTCATCGACGATCTCGGGATCAACGAAGAAGGTCACCGGCATGGTAATAGTCTGACCGGGCATCAGCACCTGTTCCTGGAAGCAGAAGCACTCAATCTTAATGAAATGCGGACCGACGGCGAAGGGCGCCACGTTGTAGCTGGCCGATCCCGCCACCGGTCTATCGGTAGGATTGTGCGCCTCATAAAAGGCGATGTTGGTCCTGCCGATCTGGACTTCCATCTTGGTCTGGGACGGGCGGAATTCCCACGGCATCCCTCGCTCGCGGGAGGCATCGAAGCGGACGAGCACGGTCTGATCCAAGACCTCGACCGATCCCGCCTCGGCGACGCCCGTCGTGCCACCATAGCCCGTCACGCGGCAGAACAGATCGTAAAGCGGCACCGCCGCCCAACCGAGCGTGCCGAAGGCCAACACGGTCGAAAGGGTCATAGCAACCGCCCGGCCATTGTCGCTCAAGCTCCGCCACCAGCGCTTCATTCCGACACCTCGTCGGTCGGGATCAAAGCGGGCCGCAGCACATGATCGAAGCCTTCGGACAGGCCGCCGGTCTCGACCTTCACCATGGTCACGCCGAAGACGATCGCGATGAAGGCCAGCAGCACGAAGAGAACCCCAAAATTCCGGCCCCGGCGACGATAGTGCAGTTCATGTTCAACCCGCATCACCAACCTCCGAACGGCAATGCCGCCTCGACCACGAAGACCGAGAAATGCACGAAGAGATAGAAGAGAGACCATTTGAAAAGCGCCTTTTCAGCGCGGTGGCCATCGGCTTCACTGTCGATATCGGTGCGGCGGTGGATATCCCAGGCCAAATGTAGGAAAACCGCGTTTAGCCCGATGACGACGGCCAGGGCGAGCGGCCCACCGACGGCGGTCGTCGCGGCGAAAATCGACACCGCTGCGAGCCCCAGGGCCCAGAGCCAGGTTTGCCGCCGGGTTTCCGTCCGGCCATGGGTTACGGTCAGCATCGGAATGCGGGCGTTGTGATAGTCGAGCTTCACAAACAGCGCGAGCGCCCAGAAATGCGGCGGCGTCCACATGAAGATCAGGGCGACCAGAAGCCAGGCCTCCAAAGGCGTACCACCGGTCGCAGCCGCCCAGCCGATCATCGGAGGGAAGGCGCCCGCCAATCCGCCGATGGCGGTGTTCCAGGATGTGGTTCGCTTCAACCACATGGAATAGATCACCGCATAAAAGAAGATGGTGAACCCGAGCCAGGCCGCCGCGACCCAATTCGCCGTCAGGCCCAGCATCGTCACCGACACGACGGATAGGAACAGACCCAGGGCCAAAGCATCGCCCGGTGCGACGCGCCCGGCTGGGATCGGACGGGACCGGGTGCGCTTCATCACCCGATCGATATCGGCATCGAACCACATGTTAAGCGCGCCAGACGCCCCTGCCCCAACCGCGATCCAGAGGATCGATGTGGCTGCGAGGAACGGGTGCATCTCGCCCGGCGCGACCAGAAGGCCGACCACCGCCGTGAAGATCGACAGCGACATCAGCCGTGGTTTGAGAAGACGCCAGTAGTCGCGCAGGCCGGGATCATCCGGTCGGGCCGTGAGAGCGATATGGATTGCGGCGTCAGCCATGGATCACCAAACGAGCGGTGGATTGTCGCCCTTCATGACATCCAGCCAGCGGGCATAGTCCTCCTCGGACACGACCTTCACCGTGATCGGCATATAGGCGTGGGCAATGCCGCAGAGTTCCGAACATTGGCCGAAATAGACGCCTTCCATCTCAGGCTCGAACCAAAGCTGGGCCAGACGGCCCGGGATGCCGTCCTGCTTCACCCCAAAAGAAGGGATCGTCCAAGAATGGATCACGTCGCCGGCCGTGACCTGCATCACGACAGTGGCGCCCACCGGCACGACGATGGACGTATCAGTCGCAAGCAGGAATTCGTCCTCCGAGTACCCGGCAGCCACCAATTGGGCCCGGGTGTCGTCGGTCAGCATGTTCCCCTGATCGGCGCCGATCATGTAGGACGCGAAACTGATATCTTCGTCTGGGTATTCGTATTCCCAATACCATTGGTAGCCGGTCACTTTGACGACTACATCGCCTTCGGGAATACGCTGCTGATCGAACAGAACCGGAAGCGAAAAGGCTCCGATCGCGATCAAGATCAGGATCGGAACACCGGTCCAGGTGACTTCCAGTGGGGAGTTATGGGTGAAGCGTGCGGGTATTGGGTTCGCACCTTCCCGGTAGCGGATGACACACCACACGAGCAGGCCCGTCACGAACAACGCGATGACAGTGATCAAGACCAACAGGAAGCCATCCAGCCATTGCAGGTCGGTGGCCAGGGATGTTGCGGCGGGCTGAAACCCTGTGCCACCCGGAACCGGCGTGCCGATGATCGGCAGATCAGGGAAGAGCGGTTCGGGCGCGGCATCCTGGGCAAAAGCTGGGGCCGACGCAAGCGAAGCTGCGGCGGCGATGGCATAGCGGCGCGGCGCGAAGGTCGTCATCTGCGATCTCATCATTGCATGTGTCGTGGCCGCGCCCAATGGTTAGCGACCGGCTAGTCGTCGGGCCGCTAAAGACCACATTGAAGCCCCCATCCGCAAGGGCCGGAGGTCATGTGTCGCACCTGTCGCATGCCGGTGCATACCTTGTGACGCGACGTTCAAATTGCGTCTCGAACCGACCTGAAATTGCGCAACGTATGAGATAGTCAGCCGTCGCTCTTGGCCTTCTTTTTCTTACCAGCGGTTTTCTTCGCGCCGCCCTTGCGTGTCCCCTTCTTCGCCGCCTTGGCGTCGATCAGTTCCACTGCCTGTGCGACCGTCAAGTCTTCGGGTTTTACGTCCTTGGGCAGGGTGGCATTCACCTTCTCCCATTTCACGTAAGGTCCATACCGGCCTTCCATGACGGCCATGGCACCGCCCTGTTCGGGATGGTCCCCCAGCTCGCGCAGCGCCTTTGCCGCCTGTCGCCCGGCGCCCCGCGGATTGGCGCGCTTATCGGCCAGCACTTCGACGGCGCGGTTCATGCCGATGGTGAAAACCTCGTCTTCGTCGGCGAGGTTGGCATAGACCGGCTTCGCATCGTCCGGGCACTTGTGCATAACGTATGGCCCGTAACGGCCAAGATTCGCTTCGATGGGTTCACCGTCTTCGGGATGGGTCCCGACAAGACGCGGAAGCGAGAGCAGCTGCATGCCCTTGTCGAAATCCATGGCGTCGGGCGCCCACGACTTCGGGAGGGAGGAGCGTTTCGGCTTCTTGTTTTCCTCGGTCGCTTCCCCGAGTTGGACATAAGGCCCGAAGCGCCCCGATTTCAGCCAAACCTCCAGGCCGCTTTCGGGTTCGACGCCCAGCATGCGTTCGTCGCCCGATTGTTCGCCTTCCATCCCAGGGGGGCCGAAGGGGCGGGTGTAGCGGCATTCGGGATAGTTGGAGCAGCCGATGAAAGCCCCGCCTGACCGGGCGGTGCGCATGGACAGGCGCCCGGCCTCGCATCTAGGGCAGAGCCGACGATCCTTGCCGTCCTCGCGTTCCGGGAAGAGATGGGGTTCCAGGACCTCATTGATTTTTTCGAGGACCTCGGTGATGCGAAGTTCGCTCGTTTCCGCAAGCGCTGCCGAGAAGTCGCGCCAGAAACGGCCCAGGACATCCTTGTAATCCTTGTCGCCCGCCGAAACCTCGTCCAGTTCCTGTTCCATACCGGCCGTGAAGTCATAGCCCACGTAGCGGCGGAAATAGTTGAACAGGAAGACGGTGACCAAACGGCCCTGATCCTCGGGGAAGAGCCGGTTGCCCTCTTTGCGAACATAGCCCCGATCGACGATGGTCGAGAGGATCGACGCGTAGGTAGAGGGGCGGCCGATCCCAAGCTCTTCCATCTTCTTGACCAGCGT
>JBCDCS010000119.1:0-7898 GCA_039181205.1 Pseudomonadota bacterium | reverse complement strand
TGAAACGCATGGGGGAACTCCTCAGTGTAGCGTATCAGGTCGTGACATAATCGGCATGCGACCAACCCCGCTCCGGGCCTGGTCGCGAATACTCACCCGCATAATCCCCAAACCAGCAACACGCCCAAACTCAACAGCGAGAAGAGCCATGCGGGTTTCGCAGGTCGGAAAAGCGGGCCTCACTTCGTCAGGATCAATTTGCCTGCGCGCGTCAGCCGCAGAATATAGGTTTGCCCATCGAGCAGCAGATGGGCCGTGGTGGAACCGGCCAGCAGAACGCGGGCGTCGATCACAGGCGGCGCCTTCGGTGCGGCCGTCATATCCCGCTCCATAGCAGTCATCGTCTCCGTTCCTCCTCCTGGCTCGACACATGATCCGGGCGTTGCTCGAACCGATCGAGTATGGCTTCGACAAGACTTTCGCGGGGCGCATCCCCTTCGCAAACCCGTTCGATGATCTCTCTGCGACAACAATCGGGTGTGTCGGTCCTGGGCTTAGACATGACGACCTCTGGGATCTGCGAACCGGGCTGATCGGCTGCGCGTGCACCCGAGTGGCTTGGATTCGTTAATCCTTATCGATTCCGTCGGATATGTCTAGCTTGCCTTGACCCTGCCAACCGGCACCGTCGCGCTTAACACATTCGCGCGCCACTACGCTATTGCTCCGCCAGCGTGGAAGATACGATTGACGTCGTTGGCCAGCCGTGCGGGATTCGATGGATCGAGGTAGAAGCTGCCACATGAACACCAAAGCCAGACAAGGCGTCTACGCCGCCGCGATCACACCGGTGGCTGCCGACGGTCGGCCGGACACCGCGAAACTGATCGCCTATTGCCAGCGTCTGATCGATGATGGCCTGGATGGCATCGCGCCGACCGGCACCACGGGCGAGGGCAACTCGCTGCCCTTCGACTGGCGGCTTGAATTACCTTCCGCTTTCGCGACGGCTGGCTTGGCGGCAGATCGCGTCATCTTTGGCACGGGGTCCTGCGCAGCCGACGATGCCGTTGCCTTGACGAAAGCCGCTTTGGGTGCGGGATACGTCAACGCGCTCGTCCTGCCGCCGTTCTACCTGAAGAACGTCAGCGATGACGGGCTCTTCGCCTATTACGCCCGGCTGATCGAGGGCGTGGATTCCGATGCTCTGCGCATCTATCTCTACCACTTCCCGCAGATGTCGCAGACGCCGATCTCGATCCCGCTGATCCAACGCCTGAAGGCGGAATTCGGCCCTATCATCGCCGGGTTGAAGGACAGTTCGGGCGACTACGCGGGATCGCTGGCCTTCGCCGGCGCGGTCGAGGATTTCGACGTCTTTCCGTCGAACGAAGGTGTGCTGATCGATGCGATGGCGAAGGGTTGCGCCGGCGTCATTTCGGCTACGACGAACAGCTCGGCCAGACTTGCGCAGCGCACCCTGCAGGCGACCGGCACGGAACAAACACGATTGCAGGGGCTGCTGAACGACGTGCGACAGACGATTGCGAAGTACCCCCTTTCCGCGGCAATCAAGCAGATCGAAGCGTGGAAGAGCGGTGATAAAAGTTGGCGCACCGTCTTCCCGCCCCTCGTCCCGCTATCGCCCGATCAACAGAGGGACCTTCGGCGCGACCTGGAGGCGCTGCCCACCGAATGTGGCGTGTTGATGTCGTCCCCGGACGAACAGTCGCTCGAGTGAGGTAAGGTTGACCAATCCTCTCTTCGATAGCCTCTTCGGCCGCCATTCCGGCCGGACGGACACGTTTCTGCACCTGCCCGATGGACGCGAACAATCCTATGCCGACTTCCTCGCTCAGTCGGCCCGTCTGGCCCATGCTCTGACGTCAGCCGGCTTGGAACCGGGCGACCGGCTGGCCGCCCAGCTCGCGAAGTCGCCCGAAGCCCTGGCGCTCTATGCGGCGTGCGTTCGGACGGGCGTGATCTTCCTGCCGCTCAATACGGCCTATACCGACAACGAGCTAGCATACTTCATCGAAGACAGCGGCGCGCGGCTGGTCGTGTGCGATCCGGTCCGCGTCGCAGGCATCGCGCCGCCGGCGGCCAAGTGCGAGGCCACCTTGTTGACGCTCAGCGGGACGGGAACCGGCACGCTCATGGACAGCGCGGCCGAGCAGCCGGATCACTACGATCCCATCCCACGAGCCCCCGACGATCTGGCGGCGTTCCTCTACACCTCCGGGACGACGGGCCGCTCGAAGGGCGCGATGCTCACCCAGAATAATCTGCTGTCCAATGCCCGGACGCTGACCGACCTTTGGCACTTCACGGCAGACGACGTCCTGCTTCACGCCCTACCGATCTTTCACACCCACGGGCTCTTCGTGGCGACGAACATTACGCTCCTGGCCGGCGGCTCGATGATCTTTCTGCCGAGCTTCGATCTCGACACCGTTCTGGCGCAACTTCCCCGGGCCACATCCATGATGGGCGTGCCGACCTTCTATACCCGCCTTCTGGACGACGACCGCTTCGACCGGGATTTGGGCGCCCATATGCGGCTTTTCGTGTCGGGGTCCGCCCCGCTCCTGGCGGACACCAACGAACGGTTCGAAACCCGCACGGGTCATCGCATCCTGGAACGCTACGGCATGACCGAGACCAATATGAGCACGTCCAACCCCTATGACGGCGATCGGCGGCCCGGGACCGTCGGCCTGCCGCTGCCGGATGTGGACCTGAAGATCACCGATCCCGCGACGGGCACCCCGGTGGCGCAGGGCGAGGTCGGCCAGATCGAGGTGCGCGGCCCGAACGTCTTCAAAGGCTATTGGCAGATGCCCGAGAAAACGGCGGAGGAGTTACGGCCCGACGGCTTCTTCATCACCGGCGATCTGGGGACTATGGACGCCGATGGCTACGTCACCATCGTCGGGCGCGGCAAAGACCTCATCATCTCGGGCGGCTACAACATCTATCCCAAGGAAATCGAGTTGGTTCTCGATGACCAGCCCGGCGTCTTGGAGTCAGCCGTGATCGGTGTTCCGCATCAGGATTTCGGTGAGACACCGGTGGGCGTGCTCGTGGCAGAGCCGGGCGTAGCGCTGGACCTCGATACCATCGAAAGCGCCATGCGGGCGGGTTTGGCAGGGTTCAAACGCCCTCGGCATCTGGAAGTGGTGGATGCGCTGCCCCGCAACAGCATGGGCAAGGTGCAGAAGAACGTGCTGCGCGATCGGTACAAGGATTTGTTCACGTAGAAGTCGCCTGATCAATATCAGAACCGGAACCCAGCGCCTTGCGGGTCGCCGGACGTAAAAAGGCCCCAGCGTTTCCACCGGGGCCTTCGATTTTGGTTGGAAAGCGGCTTATTCCGTCTCTTCCTTGGCCTTCTCGGCGCCGGTCTCCTGGTCAACCATCTTCATGGCCAGGCGGACCTTGCCGCGATCGTCAAAGCCCAAGAGCTTGACCCAGACCTCCTGGCCCTCCTTCAGCACATCCGATGGATGGTTCAGGCGGCGGTTCTCGATCTGGCTGACATGGACCAGCCCGTCGCGCTTGCCGAAGAAGTTCACGAAGGCGCCGAAATCGACGATCTTCACGACCTTGCCCTTGTAGATCTTGCCCTCTTCCGGCTCGGCCACGATCGAGTTGATCATCTCGTAGGCCTTCTCGATGGCAGCGCCATTGGCCGAGGCGATCTTGATCGTGCCGTCATCCTGAATGTCGACCTTGGCGCCCGAGGTTTCCACGATCTCGCGGATGACCTTGCCGCCCGAGCCGATGACCTCGCGGATCTTGTCCGTGGGGATCTGCATCGTCTCGATGCGCGGCGCGTGAGCCGAGAACTCGGAGCGACCTTCGCTAAGCGCCTTGGCCATCTCGCTGAGGATATGCAGGCGGCCTTGCTTGGCCTGGGCCAAGGCAGTCTCCATGATCTCGGGCGTGATGCCAGCGACCTTGATGTCCATCTGGAGCGACGTGATGCCAGCTTCGGTACCGGCCACCTTGAAGTCCATGTCGCCGAGGTGATCCTCGTCGCCCAGGATATCGGTCAGGACCGCGTATTCCCCGTCGTCTTCCAGTACGAGGCCCATGGCCACACCAGCGACGGGAGCCTTCAGCGGCACGGCGGCATCCATCATGCTGAGCGACGATCCGCAGACCGTGGCCATTGAGGACGATCCGTTCGATTCCGTGATCTCGGAGACGAGGCGGATCGTGTAGGGGAAGTCCGTTGCGGATGGCAAAACGGCCTGCAACGCCCGCCAGGCGAGCTTGCCGTGGCCGATTTCGCGCCGGCCCGGAGGCCCGAAGCGGCCGACTTCGCCGACCGAATAGGGCGGGAAGTTGTAGTGCAAGAGGAAGTTGGACCGGAAATTGCCGTGCAGCGCGTCGATGATCTGCTCATCATCGCCGGTGCCCAGCGTGGTCACGATCAGGCCTTGGGTCTCACCGCGGGTGAAGAGCGCCGAGCCATGCGTGCGGGGCAAAAGACCCACTTCCGAGACGATGTCGCGGACCTCATCGAGGGCACGGCCGTCGATGCGCTTCTTGTTCTTCACCACGTCGCCGCGAAGAACGCTCGACTCCAGCTTTTTCAGCGCAGTGCCCAGGTTCGGATCCTCAAGCTGCTCCTCGGAGAGCGACTCTTTGATCGCATCCTTAGCGGCGGAGACGGCACTTGTCCGCTCCTGCTTGTCGAGGATCGCATAGGCGTCGCGCATCTTCGCCTCGCCCGTCGCCTTCACTGCCTCGTAGAGGTCGGCGTAATCGGGCGGCTGGAAGTCCATCGGCTCTTTCGCGGCGTCTTCCGCCAGCGAGATGATCAGGTCGATGACCGGCTGCATCTGGTCATGGCCGAACTTCACGGCGCCCAGCATCTCGGTTTCCGACAGCTCATAAGCCTCGGACTCCACCATCATGACGGCGTCCTTGGTGCCAGCGACGACCAGATCGAGCCGCTGCTCGGGATTGTCCTTCAGCCCCTGCATGTCGTCGACGGAGGGATTGAGGATGTACTCGCCATCCACGAAGCCCACGCGGGCCCCTGCGATCGGGCCCATGAAGGGCGCGCCAGAGATCGTGAGGGCGGCGGAGGCCGCGATCATGGCGACGATGTCGGGGTCATTTTCCAGGTCGTGGGATAGAACGGTGCAGATCACCAGCACCTCGTTCTTGAAACCATCGACGAAAAGCGGCCGGATCGGCCGGTCGATCAGACGCGAGGTCAGCGTTTCCTTCTCGGTCGGCCGCGCCTCGCGCTTGAAGAAGCCGCCAGGCACTTTGCCGGCGGCGTAATACTTCTCGTTGTAGTGAACGGTTAGCGGGAAGAAGTCCTGTCCCGGCTTCGGTGCCTTTGCATAGGTCACGGCGGCCATCACCGAGGTCTCGCCATAGGTGGCGATCACACAGCCGTCGGCCTGACGGGCGATCTTGCCCGTCTCCAGGGTGAGGGTATCGTGCCCCCACTCCATCTCTTTCTTAACGATGTTGAACATATTCATCCTGTCTAGGGCGTGCCCGGCCTTCCGGGTCCCTTGGCATATGGCGGCCCCATTGCCGCCGATCCCTGTCCTTCGTGCGGGCGCCGGGATCTGATGCGCCTCGTCTCAGATATGGGGCGTGTAGCCGAAGACAACGGCAATGGAAAGCCGATGGGTTTGCTCGTCTCAGGGAGCTATTTATGCACCAAGATCCCACCACAGATGTACCTTCAGCCGCGAATGGCCTTAGCGATGGTTTCCAACTGGCTTGGGGGACGATCGTCCATCAGGCCGCCGCATTTCGGCGGTGAACAGGCTTTGATGGCCAAGTCGGCCAACGGCACAGGATCGTCTGTAAGAAAGGCCGGAGCAGCGGCGTCTGGAAGACGGCCAAATGCCGCTGATCATCGGCGGATGATTGCGGTTCTTGCCGAACCTCACGCAAGACCAACGAAGGAGTCTCCAGGGACCATCGTCATGAGGTGATTAATATCTCGACGGCGCGTGGCCTGATACAAAACGGCCGCGCTCCCAAAGGCGCGCGACCCGTCGACCAAATGCAAAATCGTTAGCGGCGAATGCCCAGGCGCTTGATCAGGTCCTGATAGCGGGCCTCATCCTTGCCGCGCACGTAATCCAGCAGCTTCCGGCGCTGGGCGACCATCATCAGAAGGCCACGGCGGGAATGGTTGTCTTTTTTGTGGGTCTTGAAGTGTTCCGTCAGGGTGGCGATGCGGCTCGTCAGAATGGCCACTTGGACCTCGGGCGATCCGGTATCCCCGTCCTTCGTCGCGAATTCCTTGATAAGACGGGTCTTTTCTTCAACTGTGATCGACATCGGGGGCTCCTAGCGTTTGATGGATGGCGCCGTCCGGGATGTCGTCCAGTCCGGGCCCATGGAGATGAGACGCTCGCCTACATGAGCCGGCGGCATTTGCAAAGAGTTCTTTCATTTACGTTTGCATAACCGGTCGCCGGATACGGTTTCAAGAATCGGCCACGACTGCACGTGGCTCGTCTGTCACCTGGCCCGTTTGGCCGATCGCGCAGTCACAGCGCAAAACCCGGAGGTTGTAGGAAATGTTGTTCTTGTTGGGATTGACGGGGCTGATGGCGGCTGCCGTTTTGATGTTCATGCCCATGCCGCGCCGCAATCGATTTCGCTCATCGGCCGAGGCGAAAGACGAGCGCGCGACGCAGGGGTCGCTCGACGAAAGCGATCCGACCTCGACTCTGTTTCGCGCACCGTCGGCCGGCGCCTGGGCGGACGCAGAGGATGCACCGACGATCACGGATTTCGACCCGAGCTTGGATCGGCTCGAAATCACCTATGAGCCCGACACCGCCCCTGCCCCGAGGGTCAGTATTGCACCCGATCCGGACGGGACCATCATCACCCTCGATGGCATGACCGTCGCCCGCGTGACCGATGCGCAGGGGATCACGCTGGCCCATATCGACTTGATCCGGGCGGCCTAAGCCCGCCGACATGCAGGCGCGGCGTGGCCCGCGTCGCCTAGGTCGAGAAGAACGCCAACAAGGCTGCCGCCACCTCGTCTGGGGCTTCCTCCATGGCGAAATGACCCGCATTGATCGGCGTGTCTGTGACCGACTGGGCCCAGGCCCGCCAGACCGCCGCCGGATTACCTGTCGACGCCGGAAAGCCGTGCCGCGCCCAGAGAAATGCCATGGGCGCGGCGATCCGGCGGCCTACATCGCGGTCAACCGCATCAATGGCCCGATCCGTGTGGTAGCCCGCCCGATAATCCGCGCACATCGCCGCGAGCCGGGCCGGATCAGCCGCCTGGGCCCGGTAGCTGGCCATTGCCTCGGGCGCAAAGCAATCCAGTGATTTCGACATTGTCCAGGCGGCCAGGGTCCAATCGATCCAACCCTCGGGGTCACCCCCGATCAAACGCTCGGGCATGGGCGCCGGCTGGGCGAGGAAATCCCAATGGTAAGCCTTCTGGGCCAAATCGGCATCCCAGGCGTTCCAGAACTCTAGCGTTGGGATGACCTCCAGGATCGCCAGCCGCCCAATCCGCTGCGGATGATCCAACGCGAAGCGATAGGCGACGCGCGCGCCGCGGTCATGGCCCGCCACGTCGGCGTGCCCGAGGCCCAGCGCATCCAGGATGGCGACCAGATCGGCCGCCATGATGCGCTTCGAATAGGTCGTATGGCCTGAATCGTCGGCAGGCGCGTCGCTGTCACCATAACCGCGGAGGTCCGGCAGAATGCAGGTGAAGCGTTCGGCCAGCCGCGGCAGAACGGGCAGCCAACATCGGTGGTTCTGGGGAAATCCGTGGAGCAGGACCAGCGGCGGGCCATCCCCCGTGACGCGCACGGCGAGGCTCGTGCCATCGGGCGCGCGAATGTCGTGGCGGATCACGCCGCCGCCCAGAGCGTTGGCTGGATATCATAGCCGATGTAAAGCGGGTGCTTCGGATGCCCGGCCTTCGACAAACCCAG
>JBCDCS010000118.1:0-7907 GCA_039181205.1 Pseudomonadota bacterium | reverse complement strand
TGCGCCCCTCCACGCTTGACGCCCACCCTCACCGTCGCATCAATACGCCATGCGATTTTCCCGCCTCCGCCTGAACGGCTTCAAATCGTTCGTGGACCCCACCGACCTCGTCATCGCCGACGGCCTGACGGGCGTTGTTGGCCCCAACGGGTGCGGTAAGTCGAACCTTCTGGAAGCGCTCCGCTGGGTCATGGGGGAAAACCGGCCCACGGCCATGCGCGGCGGCGGCATGGAAGACGTCATCTTCGCCGGCGCGGCCTCCCGCCCGGCGCGGAATTTTGCCGAAGTCACGCTGGCGCTCGACAACGAGGAGCGGAGGGCGCCCGCCGCCTTCAACGATACCGATGCGCTCGACGTCGTGCGCCGCATCACCCGGGATGCGGGCTCGGCCTATAAGCTCAATGGCAAGGATGTGCGCGCCCGCGATGTGCAGATGCTCTTCGCCGATGCATCGACGGGGGCCCATTCCCCGGCCCTGGTTCGGCAGGGTCAGATCAGCGAGCTGATCAATGCCAAGCCCCAGAAAAGACGTCGTATTCTGGAAGAAGCGGCGGGTATTTCGGGTCTCTACCAGCGCCGGTATGAAGCCGAACTGAAGCTCAACGCCACCGAGGGCAACCTAACCCGGGTCGAGGACGTGGTCGAACAATTGGCCGCGCAACTGGCCACTCTGGCCCGCCAAGCCCGCCAGGCGGCCCGCTACCGGGAAATCGGCATCAACCTGCGCCAGGCCGAGGGCTTGCTGCTCTATCGCCGTTGGCGCGAAGCCGATCAGGCCCGGGCCAGCGCCGAAGCCGATCTCCGTAACCGCGTGACCGCCACGTCCGCGGCCGAACGCGCTGCCCGCGCCGCCGACGATGCGCGGACCAGCGCGGAGGAGGCCGTACCGCCGCTCCGCGAAGAAGAGGCCGTGGCCGGGGCCGTGTTGCAACGTCTCTTGGTGCAACGCGACACGCTCACCGATCGGGAAACCCAGGCCCAGGCGACCATCGACAGCCTCGAAGCCCGAATTGCCCAACTGCTGGCCGATGCTGACCGTGAAACCACCCTCAACCGTGACGCGGGCGAAACCATCGAGCGGCTTTTGCAAGAACAGGAGGAGCTTGAGCAGGCCGCCAGTGGCCAGGATGAGGCCCTGGCCCAGGCCCAGGAAGCGGCCAGCGACGCCGCCAAGGTTCTGGCGGAGCGGGAAGAAGAATTCTCCACCCTGACCGAAGACCTGGCGCGCTTGTCGGCACGGCATCAATCGGTCACCCGCCTGGCCGAAGATGCGACCACGCGCCTGTCCCGCATCGAAACCAGCATAGAACAGGCCCAGGACCAGGCGGACCAACACCGCCAGACGCTCACGGCGGCTGAAGACGCGGTGCGGACCGCCACGGCCGATCAGACCCGGGCTCAAGATGCCGCTGGGGCCGCCGAGGCCGCCCTGACCGAGGCCGAGACGGCCCGGGAACAGGCCCAGGACGACGAAGGCCGGGCTCGGATCGAACGGGCGGAAGCCGAGGGCATCGCCAACACGCTCGGCGCCGAGGTCAGCGCCTTGTCCAGCCTGCTGGCCCGCGACCAGGGCGACGGCGAACCCCTGTTGGATCGCGTCACGGTCGCGCCCGGCTTCGAGGCGGCGCTCGGCGCAGCCTACGGCGACGACCTGCGTGCGTCCGAATTGGGCGCGGGCGATGAGGAGGAGGCCGGTTGGGCCGTCCTGCCACCCTATGATCGGCGCCAGCCTTTGCCTGAAGGTGTCGATCCGCTGGGCGACCATGTGGACGCGCCGAACGCATTGACGCGCGGCTTGGGTCAGGTCGGTCTCGTGAGCGCAGACGAGGCCGCACAGCTGCAGCCGATGCTCCAACCCGGTCAGCTTCTCGTTTCCACCGACGGTGATCTCTGGCGCTGGGATGGCTTTCGCGCCACGGCCGATGCCGCGCCATCAGCGGCCGCCTTACGCTTGAAGCAAGTGAACCGTCTGGCCTCCCTGCGACAGGACCATGAAGAGGCCGAAAACCGGGCCGCTGGGACCCGTGCGGCCCATGATGCGCTCGCCACGACGCTTGAACGCCGCCGGGCCAGCGAGGCTGACGCCCGGGAGCTGCGCCGCACGGCCGACCGCGCGCTCACCGAAGCGGGCCGGACCCTTGCCCAGGCCGAGGGCGCGCGGAACGGGGCCGCGTCGCGGCTGGAAAACACGCAGATGAACGTGGCACGGCTTGAGGCGGAACTGCTGGAAGCCCGGGCCGCCGTGACCGAAGCCGAGGCCGCGCGCCGCGACCTCCCGCCCATCGATGCGGCCCGCGCCGCGTTGGAGACGATCCGCACCAGCGTTGAAGCGGCCCGCATGGCGATGATGGCCGAGCGGGCCCAAGCCGATGAATTGAAGCGGGACGCGGCGGCGCGAACCGCCCGGGCCGTCCAGGTCGAGAAGGACATGGCCAGTTGGCGCAGCCGTTTGGACAGCGCCGATAAGCGGTTGGCAGACCTGACGGACCGTCGGACCAAAGCCGAGACGGAATTGGGGGCGGCGCGGACCGTTCCCGCCGATCTGGCGCGGCAGCGGACCGATCTGGCCGCCGAGATCGATCGGGCCGAGGCACTGCGCGCCAAGGCCGCCGACTCCTTGGCTTTGGGCGAGACCGCTTTGCGCGAAGCGGTTCAAGCCGCGCGCGAGGCGGAGCGCCTGGCAGGCGAAGCGCGTGAGGCCCGGGCCCGTGCCGAAGCCCGAGCGGATGCCGCGAAAGAGACCGTGACGCTGGCCGAGGCGCGGATCGCGGAGGATCTGGACTGCACACCGCTGGCGCTTCTGGACATCCTGGACGTGGATCCTGAAACCCTGCCACCAGTGGAGAAAATCGAAGCCCAGGTGAATGCACTGAAACGGCAGCGGGATGCGCTGGGGGCGGTGAACCTTCGGGCGGAAGAGGATGCGCGCGAGGTGCAAGAGGAGCATGATGCCCTGGTCGCCGAGAAGGCCGACCTGGAACAGGCCGTATCCGAATTGCGCGCCGGGATCGCGGCATTGAACCGCGAAGGGCGGCAGCGGTTGCTGGATGCGTTCGATACGGTGAACGCGAATTTCTCCATGCTGTTCAAACACTTGTTTCAGGGCGGCGAGGCCCGTCTGGAACTGGTGGAAAGCGACGACCCGCTGGAGGCCGGCCTGGAAATCATGTGCCAGCCGCCCGGCAAGAAGCTCGCCACGCTGAGCCTTCTGTCGGGCGGTGAACAGACGTTGACGGCGCTCGCGCTGATTTTCGCCGTGTTCCTGGCCAATCCGGCGCCGATCTGCGTGCTGGACGAGGTCGACGCGCCCCTGGACGATGCCAACGTTAACCGTTTCTGCGATATGCTGGACGAGATGACCCGGCGGACATCGACCCGATTCCTGATCATCACCCACCATGCCGTGACCATGTCGCGGATGGACCGGCTGTTCGGTGTGACCATGATGGAGCAGGGGGTGAGCCAACTTGTGTCGGTCGATTTGAAGAAGGCCGAGGCGCTGGTGGCATGATCGCCGCAACGTAGGCGATTATTTTCCTTGTTGTCGGTCCTCGTATTTCCAGAGCGCTATGGAAATTAAACCACGAAAATTTATTGAATTATTCGATATTAGGTTGCCGTGCGACCATTAGACTTTAACCGTCTTATGATCTTTTTACCGGTTTTCCTAATCCGCTTCAGCGCACTATCTTTCCTGATCCCAAGCGCATTTCTCGCGATATGGAGATCCGCGTCCAGCCATCTCTCTACATTCTTTGGGTGACTTATCGGAAAGTGCATTGATCCAGCTCGGAGCGACGCCTCCCAAGACTCGGATGACGTCGTATGTGTGGCATTCTGATCGAAGCCAATATTCTGCATGAGATTGGTTTTGGGCGTAATGACCAAGCTATTATTTTTCCAATGGGAATAGTGCCAAACGTATCCCCAAGAATCGATCTTGCCGTCCCTGACATCCTTCAAAATCGGATACCAATAGTCGATTGCGCCAGGTGTGGGCCAGATATTACTTATTAGTCTGGTGCCGGTGCGTTTATTCAGGTCTGCTAGATCTCCGTCATAAAGCTCCCAGGCTCGACGCCAGCTGGCCCAACCCCAGAAGTACTTGAAATAGGAAAAGTAATAGCTGGCATCATAGTCCCGATCCGGAGGCTGAACATTACAGGCTGTGATCGACATGACGCGCGGGTCGTCGCGGTAACGATCCAGCATCTCCGCCGCAAACCGGATAAAGGACGGATCAACAAGAACGTCATCTTCCAAGATGATGCCTTCTGGTTCTTGGTCAAAAAACCAAGTGATCGCGCCGGAGACAGCTTGGCGACATCCGAGGTTGTCGTCCCTGAACAAGGTCCGCACCTCGCAAGGCCAATCGACCGTGTCCACGAGCGCGCGGGTCTGTTGGCAGAGTTCGATATCGGCGGGTCGGTCCGACCGCGGCCCGTCCGCGGCGATATACAAACGCGAAGGTCGGATCGCCCGGATCGTATCCAGCACGGCCTTAGTTTTGGCTGGCCGGTTGAAGATCAGGAAAAGAATAGGGGGCGTTTCCGTCATCCCACGTCCTTTACTGCTGTGATCAAGATATCGCTGAGATGCATGGGCAGATCCCTTTAACGCCGCATTGGTCTGGCGTAAGCTTTTTGGTCAGACCGGGGGTGTTCCATCGGTCTTTGTCGCAATGTCGAAAGGAGGTCGAGAGGAAGGTACCGAGATTCATGCTTGGTGGTGTATTTGGTAGGTGTCTTCGACGGAGCCTCTGGTCGACTTCGGGCCTTTCATTTGTCCAGTCCCTCACGCCAAGACTAGCCCTGCCAGCACCGCCAAAACCAACGCCAGACCCCAAGCGCGCCAGAGTGCCGTACAGGCACGATCGATATCCTCGGGACCCGGATCGCGTTGGCCGTCCGCGTGGACCCACGGGAATTGCTCCAAGCGGCCATCGTAGCGACGCGGGCCAGACAGGGCGACGTCGAGCACCGGTGCCAGCGCAGCTTCGGGCCATCCCGCATTTGGGGACCGGTGCAATCGGGCGTCTGGCAGAACTTGGCGCCAATGTTGCCACGCCCCATGGGATGCAAGAATCAGAAGCGCCGTCAATCGGGCGGGAACCCAATTCAGAAGGTCATCCAGGCGGGCGGCGGCCCAGCCGAAGCGGTCATATTGCGGCGTGCGATAGCCGATCATGCTGTCGGCAGTATTGACTGCCTTATAGATCAGCATTCCGGGTAGACCCGCCACGATAAACCAGAACGCCGGCGCGATGACACCATCGGAGAGGTTTTCGGCGGCGCTTTCGATGGCAGCGCGGGCGATGGCCGGATCGTCCATCTGGTCCGTATCGCGGCCGACGATCAGGGCGACGGCCGCGCGCCCGGCCCCGGTCGACTGGCGCAGCGCATCGGCCACGGCGCGTACATGATCGACCAGTGATCGCTGGGCCAGAAGGATGGCGGCTGCGATGATTTCCGGGACATCCGTGGGGATGAGAACAATGGCCCAGCCGATGATCCCGGCGATGGCGACCAGCACGGCGACGGCGAGTGTTCCACGCAGCCGCCGAAAGGCGCCGGCGTTGAATGTGTTGTCCAGGTGCGACACGAGGCGACCGAGCAATACCGCGGGATGGGGCAGTCTGGACCAGAGCCAGTCCGGTTCGCCCAGCAGGGCGTCGATCACCATGGCCAGGGGTAGGATCATATGAGGGCGGCTTCCAGCCGGGCCCATGCCGTGGCCGGAGGAAGACCCAGGCGCAGCCAGGTGCGGGAATATGGGAAGATGCGCGACCAGATTTGGTGGCGCGCCAGGTGGTCTTGCAGCGTCGCCGCATCCTCCGTTTCGTAGAGCCGGAACAGGCTCGTGCCACCGAGCAGGGTACCGCGGGCTGCCATGAGGGCATCGAGCCGGACCGCATCCCGAGCGAGCCGAGCTCGTGTGGCCTCGGCCCAGGCCGTGTCCCGGATCGCTGCCGTCCCGATCCTGATCGCTGGGCCGGAGACTGGCCAAGGGCCCGTGGCTTCGCGGAGGGGTGCAAGTGTCTCTGGTGCCCCGATGGCGAAGCCCAGGCGTAATCCGGCCAGACCCCAGAACTTGCCGAAGCTCTTCAAGACCACGGTGCCGGGCTGCGCGGCCTTTGCGACATGGGAGCGGTCTGGCGCGACGTCGCAAAAGCTTTCATCAATGATGGTGAAGGAGGCCGGCGGGACGTGATCATGCCACCCGCCATCCGGGTTGTTGGGATGGACCAGAACCAAGGTCGGGCCGTCCGCTCCGATCCGATACCCGGCGGCACGAAAGGCGGCCGCGTGCTCATTGTAGGTGGGGCCAGGGATCTCCACAGGGCCCGTCGGGGCGATCAACGGCAGACGCGCGATCAGAGCCGATGCACCCGGCGCGGCCAGCACATCGGCGCGATCGGGCACATTCCATAAGCTGCGGGCTGCGGCGATCAGGGCCGCCTCGGCATCCCGGTCGGGTAGGGCGGTCCAGGCGCGGGTCGGGATGTCGGGGATGGGATAGGGCTCGGGATTGATCCCCGTCGACAGGTCGATCCAATCCTCACCACCCCAGCGTGCGCGGGCGGCGTCCAGTCCGCCGCCATGGTCGCGCAGGAGGCCCATGTCAGTCCAGCGGGGGGTGGCGCGTGACGAAATGCCCCTTAATCGCCTGGGGCCAGTCCCGGAACGGCACCACACCCGTCTCGGCCGCGGCGTGCTGCGCTGCATAGGCCACGATGCCTTCGGCGGCCTCTTCGCTGGCGTCGAATCGGCCCAGCGTATAGGCCATCTTACCCGGCGCCTGCAGCGTCACGTTGCACGCGCCCGAGCAGCCCATCAGGCATGAATGTCGTCGGGTTACAACGTCTTGGGCGTCTTCCGCAGCCATCTCGATCAGGCTGGCCAGCGCTTCGCCATCGGTGACGCCGGATCCGGCGTCCCAGTCATCACGCTTGCAGGTGTCGCAAATGGTGATCGTGGTGGTCATGACCATCTCCAGACTGCCCGACGGGCATAGTCCCGCCGGTGTCCGGGCGCAATCGGCATAGGTCTGCCGAGTGCGGATCGTCATTAACGATCCGTTAATCCCGGCCGTCTTAGCGTCCGCTCAATCCGACATTGCGTCGGACCGAACGACCGGAGATACTATGACCGACAAGACCGCTTACCCCTTGGTTTTGGCCATCGGCGCACGGCTAACTTCCCCTGATTTAAGACAAGAGATTGAGCGGCGACTGGCTGCGCAAGGTGTGCGTCTTATGCAGACAGAGGATGCTGTGATCGCCGAACGGCTTCTGCTGACAACCTCACCTGCTGTGATCCTGATCGATCTGGACATCGCTTGCGGTATCCCTCTGGTGCTGACCGATCTGGCGGCGTGGCGGCATCCGAACGCGCGGCTGCTCTTCATCGGGTCTGGGGCCGTCTTTGCCGATGGCGCTATCTTCACCCACGTTCCGAATGGCTGCGCTATTCTGCCCTCCGGCATCGATGATGACGACTTGATCGACGTGGTTGCATTCCATGCCGGGCCACCGCCCTGGCGCGAAGGGGCGTCCTGGGCGGCAGGCCGGGCCTAATCCGCGGATCGGCCTGTTACCGGGCCGCCATGCCTCGCGCGGGCAGAGCGTCGCGCCCATGCGGTGAGTCGAAATCCAGAACCGGATTGATCGGTACGATGCGGTGCGGGTTAATGCTCTCGTGGCTGTAGTGATAGTGGCGGACGATGTGGTCGAACCCCACGGTGTCGGCCACGTCGGGCACTTGATACATCTCCCGGGTCCAACCCCAGAGGTTGGGATAGTCGATGATCCGCTTCCGATTGCACTTGAAGTGCTGGTGATAGACCAGATCGAAGCGGATGAGCGTGGTGAAGAGCCGCCAATCGGCCTCGGTGATGCGGTCGCCCGC
>JBCDCS010000117.1:0-7930 GCA_039181205.1 Pseudomonadota bacterium | reverse complement strand
GCCGACCTGGCCAACCTGGTGAACGAGGCCGCGCTGATGGCCGCCCGCATCGGGCGGCGGGTCGTCACGATGGAAGATTTCGAGATGGCCAAGGACAAGGTCATGATGGGGGCCGAACGCCGGTCCATGGTCATGACCGAGGACGAAAAGAAGCTCACCGCCTATCACGAGGCCGGTCACGCTGTCGTCGGTCTGAACGTCCCGCAGCATGATCCGATCCACAAGGCGACGATTATCCCGCGCGGCCGTGCGCTGGGCTTGGTCCTGTCCCTGCCGGAGCGTGACCAGCTTTCGGTCAGCTGGACGAAATACACCTCCAAGATCGCCATGGCGATGGGTGGGCGCGTGGCCGAAGAACTGATCTTCGGCAAGGAAAACGTCACCTCCGGCGCTGCCTCGGACATCCAGCAGGTCACCAAGATCGCCCGGGCGATGGTCACCCAATTCGGCTACGCCGAAGAACTCGGGATGGTCGATTACGCCAACGAACAGCAGAGCTATCTGGGCGCCTATTCCGGCGGCGGCAACGTCTCTCCCGAAACCCAGCGCAAAATCGACGAGAAGGTGAAAGAGCTGGTGCAGGAAGGCTATGAGACCGCCAAGCGCATCCTGACAGAAAAGCACGATGATCTGGAACGTCTGGCGGAAGGACTCTTGGAATACGAGACGCTGACCGGACCCGAGATCATGAAGGTCATCAACGGCGAGGCGCTCAACCGTGACGACGACGAAAGCGATATGCCAACCGGTGGCTCGGGCCTGACGGCAGTGCCGAAGACCAAGCCCCGCCGGAAGGGCCCCGATATCGCCCCTGAACCGGAGCCGTCGGCCTAAGGTCGCGAAACACCCGCAATTGGGCCCCGGCATCGCTGGGGCCCTTTTCATTTGCGGTCTCCGGTCCGTTTCGAGACAACGGCGGCACCCGAACCGGAGACCGCCATGCCCGCTCTCGCCCGCACCGACATTATCGGCCGCATCACCTGGCTCGGCCTCGTGCCCGACCGGGACGCCAACCTGGCCAGCCAGCCGCGCGAGGCGCTGCACCTGACCTTCGCCGGGCCCGAGGGCGAAGATCACGGCGGCCTGACCCGCCCCTCTTGTGCGCGCGTCACGACGCAGCATCCCAAGGGCACGACCATCCGGAACGTCCGACAGCTTTCCGTGGTCTCGCAGGAGGAACTGACGGCCATCGCCGAAGAGATCGGCACAAACGGCTTCGATCCCGCCTGGATCGGGGCGACCATGGTCATCTCCGGCATCCCGGATTTCACCCATGTCCCGCCCTCGTCGCGCCTGCAATCGGAAACCGATGGCACAACCCTGGTGGTCGACATGGAAAACCGGCCCTGCCACCTGCCCGCCCCGGTCATCGAAACCGACGCGCCCGGCCACGGCCGCGCGTTCAAGTCAGCCGCCAAGGACCGGCGCGGCGTCACCGCCTGGGTGGAACGGGAAGGGACGTTGCGGCTGGGCGACACCCTGCGACTGCATGTGCCCGATCAACGGGCCTGGCAGGGTTCGGTATCAACGGTCGCGGGCTAGAAAGAGTTTCGCCCAAACCTGACAGAGATTTGGGCGATCGATCGGATGTAAAACCCTGATCTTAGATATATTTCTCGTTAAACTGATACCTCAGGCTTGATGAACAGCCGTCAAGTCAGCGCCAGCGCCGCCAGAAGGGCAAGGGCCACGCCTGTGATAAAACCGATTTGAATCAAAATACTAGAAGTCGTCATGGCAGAACTCTCAAATTGGCGGTGGATCACCGCAAAAACAAAGGTTTAGGCGAACACACACATATCTCGCCTGTTTAACGTCTATGCCAGGTCAGCGGTTCCACCTAGTCAAAGCCGCTCCCAATCGCGTGAAATACTTGGCAAAACTCTGTTTCCGATCTGCGCCAAAGCGTCTCGGTCCGCGTCCACCGGGGCCGGTTGCGCCGCCCAGCGGGGTCGGAATGTCGCATTTCGGCTGCATACCGAGGTGTTCCGTCGCGTAGCCCTGTGGCAAGCCCATGCGCAAAAGGACCCGCCCATATGCCGCCCACCGATATCGAAATCGCTCGCGCCGCCAAGAAGCGCTCCATCCAGGAGATCGGGGCAGGATTGGGCATCGGCGCGGACGATCTGCTGCCCTATGGCCATGACAAGGCGAAAGTCTCCCAGGCCTTCATCGACGGGGTGAAGGACCGCCCGAACGGCAAGCTGATCCTGGTCACCGCGATCAACCCCACGCCCGCCGGGGAAGGCAAGACGACGACGACGGTGGGCCTGGGCGATGGGCTCAACGCCATCGGCAAAAAGGCCATGATATGCATTCGGGAGGCCTCGCTCGGCCCAAATTTCGGCATGAAGGGCGGCGCGGCGGGCGGCGGCTACGCCCAGATCGTGCCGATGGAGGAAATGAACCTTCACTTCACCGGCGATTTCCACGCGATCACCAGCGCCCATTCGTTGCTGAGCGCGATGATCGACAACCACATCTATTGGGGCAACGAGCTGGAAATCGACATCCGCCGCGTCGTCTGGCGCCGGGTCGTCGACATGAACGACCGCGCGCTCCGCCAGATCACCGCGTCGTTGGGCGGCGTGGCGAACGGCTTCCCGCGCGAAGCCGGGTTCGACATCACTGTCGCCTCGGAGGTTATGGCCTGTCTCTGCCTGGCCAATGACCTCGATGACCTGCAGAAGCGCCTGGGCGACATGATCGTCGCCTACCGGCGCGATCGCTCACCGGTCTATTGCCGGGACATCAAGGCCGATGGCGCCATGACCGTCCTTTTGAAAGACGCCATGCAGCCGAACCTGGTGCAGACGCTGGAAAACAACCCGGCCTTCGTCCATGGCGGCCCGTTCGCCAACATCGCCCATGGCTGCAACTCGATGATCGCCACGACCACGGCCCTGAAACTCACCGATTTCGTCGTGACCGAAGCCGGGTTCGGCGCCGATCTGGGCGCCGAGAAGTTCATGAACATCAAATGCCGCAAAGGCGGTCTCGCCCCCGATTGCGTGGTTCTGGTCGCCACGATCCGGGCCATGAAGATGAACGGCGGCGTCGCCAAGGCCGACCTGGGCGCCGAGAATGTCGACGCCGTGGAAGCCGGCTGTGCCAATCTGGGCCGCCACATCATGAATGTGAAATCCTTCGGCGTACCCGTTGTCGTCGCCATAAACGATTTCACCGGCGATACCGAGGCCGAGGTAAAGGCCGTCCAGGACTATGTGGAGACCCAGGGCTCCGAGGCGATTATCTCGACGCACTGGGCCGATGGCTCGAAAGGGTCCGAGGCGCTGGCCCATCGCGTGGCCGAGATCGCCGAAAGCGGGGTCAGCCACTTCGCCCCGATCTATCCCGACAACATGCCGCTCTTCCAGAAAATCGAGACCATCGCCAAGCGCATCTACCACGCCGATGAGGTGCTGGCCGACAAGAAGATCCGCGACCAACTGCGCGCCTGGGAGGACCAGGGCTATGGGCACCTGCCCGTCTGCATGGCCAAGACGCAGTATTCCTTCTCGACCGATCCCAACCTGCGCGGCGCGCCCATCGGCCATTCGGTGCCCGTGCGCGAGGTGCGGCTGTCGGCAGGTGCCGGGTTCGTCGTGGTGATCTGCGGAGAGATCATGACCATGCCGGGCCTGCCCCGCGTGCCTTCGGCGGAGAAAATCGGGCTGAACGCGGCGGGTGAGGTCGAAGGGCTGTTCTAGGTGGGAGCGCCCGAAGGGGGCATCGAGCCCCCTTCGGGCGCGGCCTCCGGCGGAGGTATTTCCGGCCAGAGGAAGACAGGGTCGCCATGGGCCGCGACCCGGAAAGGGAGGGCGGATGACCGCAGAAATCATCGACGGAAAGGCCTTCGCCGCCCGCATTCGTGGACAGGTGGCGGAGCATGTGGCGCGGCTGAAATCGGATCACGGGATCACCCCAGGCTTGGCCGTGGTGCTGGTGGGCGAGGACCCCGCCAGCGAGGTCTATGTCAGCCACAAGCACAAGGCGACGGTCGAAGCCGGGATGACATCGTTCGAGCACCGTCTGCCCGCGGACACGTCCGAGACGGCGCTGTTTGATCTAATCGATCAACTTAATGCCGACCCGCTGGTCCATGGCGTGCTCTGCCAGTTTCCGGTGCCGGACCATCTGGACGAACGCCGCACCGTCGCGCGGATTGACCCGGCCAAAGACGTGGACGGGTTGAGCGCGGTGAATGCCGGTCTGCTGGCCACCGGCGGCGACGCGCTGGTCAGCTGCACGCCGCTGGGCTGCCTGATGCTGCTACGCGATCAGTTGGGCGATATGACCGGGATGGAGGCGGTCGTCATCGGGCGGTCAAACCTCTTCGGCAAACCGATGGCCCAGCTTCTCCTGCGGGAGAATTGCACGGTGACGGTGGCCCATTCGCGGACCAAGGACCTGCCGGAGGTCTGCCGCCGGGCCGATATCCTGGTGGCGGCGGTGGGCCGGGCCGAAATGGTGCGGGGCGACTGGGTGAAGCCCGGGGCGACGGTGATCGATGTGGGCATCACCCGCGTGCCGCACCCGGAGAAGCCGGGCAAGACGCGATTGATCGGCGACGTCAACTTTGAGGAGGCGGCGCAGGTCGCGGGTGCCATCACGCCGGTGCCCGGCGGCGTCGGCCCCATGACCATCGCCTGTCTGCTGGCCAATACGGTCACGGCCTGCTGCCGCGCCCATGGGCTGGAAGAACCCGAGGGCTTAGTCGCGTAAAGGGACGAGATGGGGCGATAGCCCCGTCCTACGCGTCCAAGAACATCCGCAAGGCCGTCTCGAATTCCCGCGGCTTCTGGGCATGCAGCCAATGACCCGCGCCGGGGATGGACGCCAATCGCGCCGCCGGAAACAGCGCCTTGATCCGGTCGCGATGCGCACGGCGGACATACTCACTGTCCCCGCCGGACAAGAACAACGTCGGACCATCGAATGACCCCGCCACGTCCGGAAAACCGATGATCTTCGGCATCTCCGCCTGCAGCGCATCCAGGTTCAGCGTCCAGCGCTTCTCCGCCACGTCCAGAGATTGCAGCAAAAAGGACCGCGTCCCGTCATCGGGCACCTCCGACAATTGCGCGGCGGCATCGGACCGGCGGGTGACCTTCGACAGATCGACTGCCCGCATGTGATCGATCAGGTGGGATTGGGTATGCCCGTAACCCACCGGGGCGATATCGGCCACGACCAGCTTGGCCACACGTTCCGGATACGACAGGGCCAGAACCATGGCCGCCTTGCCGCCCATGGAGTGGCCCAGCACATCATGGGGCCGGTCACCTATCACCTCCGCCAGATCGGCCGCCAAGGCGCCGTAGGAATGATCGTCCGACCAGGGCGAGGCCCCGTGATTGCGCATATCCACGGCGACCACTTCGCGGATATCCGACAAACGCTTGGCAATGACGCCCCAGTTCCGCGCCGACCCGAAAAGCCCATGGGCGATGAGCAGCGGCGTGCGATCCGCCGGAGCGCCGGTACGGACAACGTTGAGCATGGAGGAAGCCCCTTGGGTGGCGAGGGGTTCAGGCGGTGCCGCTGAAGGGACTCGAACCCCCGACCCCATCATTACGAATGACGTGCTCTACCAGCTGAGCTACAGCGGCTCCGCGGGCGGTCTCTAGCAGGGGATCGGGGCCGCTCCAAGCCCCGAATCCGGCCTAGGGCCGCGGCGAGTCCTGGGCCGGTGCAGGACTGTCTTTGCCGTCCGCCTGTGCATCGTCGACTGGAATGATGACAGCCTCGTTCACATCCCGCGTCGTGCCGACCACATCCGGATTGATCCTATGGTTGGCCGTCTCCTGCGTGGGCACTGGCGCGGTTTCAGGCGCGATGGCCTGCGGGTCCGGCGACCCGATCAGCAAAGGCAGCATATCCGACGGGAAGGTGGTCGCCGTTGCGTCATCCTTGGCCGGCTCGGTCCAGCTGAGCGTGTCGAACCCGCCATCCGTGATCGGCTGCCATTTGGCATAGACCTTGCCATCCACATCGCAGACCCATTGCGGGCCACGCGGGGCGGTGACGGCCTTGGCAAGCCACGCCCGCACCACGCGGTCATCCGCGCCTTCGCCCCGCTCGATCGCGGCCATGATGGTCAGACAGCGCGCCGTCGGATTTGTCTCGGCCAGATCGCCAAGCGCCCGCCGGGCCGCGGGAAAATCCTCGGCCGCCAGGTAGAGCTCCGCCTCCAGCATCTTCGTCTCCGGCGATGTGGGATCGAGCTTCAGAAGGGGCTGGAACCGTTTGATCCGGGCCTCCGGTGTCTCGGCGGGTTCGATATCGGCGAAGGCAGCGGCCAGATCGGGGTGATGGGTCTTGGTCCACGCGGCCTTGATAACCTTCGCGGCCCGACGCTTGTCCCCGATCTCGATATGCATCCGGGCGGCCAGAACAGCGGCAGGCACCAGTTCCGGCGACAGCCGATTGGCCTCGAACGCTTCGGCGCGGGCCGCATCGGTGGCACCGGCGGCCAGCTTTTCGCGGGCATCGGCCAAGCTCAGAACGGCCTCACGCCGCTTATACACATCCTTCGGCAACGCGCCCGATTTCAACTTCGCCGTCAGCACCTTGCGGGCGCCATCCCAGTTTTCGTCCCGGGCCTGCATCTCCAGCAGGGTATCCTGGGTCGCCACATGTCCCGGCTTAATGGCGAAGGCCTTTTCGGCCAGCTTCATCGCGGTGGCCGTGTCACCCTCTTCCAGCTTTTGATGCAGCAATCCGCGCACACCGACAAAGCGGGTCTTGTCGCGCCGCACCAGTTCTTTCCAGGCCTCGCGGGCGATGGACGTCTCGCCAGCGGCTTCGGCGGCCTGGGCCACAAGCAGAGTCGTCAGCTCAGGACGGTTCAGATATTTCTCGGCTTTCTGGGCCTTTACGGTCGCTTCGCGATGTTCGCCCGAGGCCAGCGCGATCAGGCTGTCGGACAGCGCGTCATAGCCTTTGCGTTCCCGATTGCGGTCGAAATACCGTCCGATGGCGTTGTCGTCGCCATTGATGAATCGCATCGTCGCGACCAGCAGGCCCGCCAGTTTGAACACAACCCAGAAGACCAGCAGCAGGACCAGAAGGCCCAGCACCACGACCACAGGAGGCATGACATATTCGGCGCCGTCGAACGTAACGAGCACTTCGCCCGAGACGTTCAGCAACCACTGGGCGCCAAAGGCCAGAGCCACGACCAACGCCACGAACAGCAGGACCTTGAAGAGAGACCAGAGCATGCGGTGTTCCTCACCCGTCCTGAAGATAATCGGTCAATGCGGCCTGCGCAGCGGCGCGGGCTTCGGCCCGGGCGATCCAGTCGGCCAGGGGTGCGCGGGCGACCTCCGGCAGGGCGGCGATCTCGGCCAGTGCCGCGGCGACATCGCCGCCGCGCATGGCGGCTTCGGCGCGGCTGAGCACGGCATCGGGGTCGTCGCCTTCGCGTGGCTCCAGCGAACGGGCGTTCAAAAAGCGACCGGCCAGCGAGCCGAGCCCGCCTTCGGCCGGTTCCGCCGCGCGGGCTTCACGCAAAGCGGCGCGTGCCAGGGCCGGGAATTCCGCGGCCAGTTCTGCGGTAGTGGGCAGTCCCTCCGAGGCATTGGCCTCAAGGGCCTCAGGCGCCTCCGGCAGTTGCTCCAGCGCGTCGGCATAGGGCAGCCCGCTTTCGACTGCGATGATCAGTTGGTCCCGCGCGGCATCCCGAGCCACGGCCTCGGCCGTGTCCGCGTTGGCGGCGGCCCGGGCTTCCAGGTCAGCCACGGCGGCTTCGATGGCATCGACACGACCCGCCAAGGCAGTGACAGCGCCTGGATCGAAGGCCGACACCTGGTCGGTCAGGCCGACGATGGCGCCGGCAAGCGGTCCCACATCGGCGGACAAGGTGGCCAGATCGTCGGACAAGGCACCGAGATCCGTGCCCAGAAGCTCCAAATCCGCCCGCAGG
>JBCDCS010000116.1:0-8007 GCA_039181205.1 Pseudomonadota bacterium | reverse complement strand
GTTTGGCGCGTTTGTCGCCGCATAAGGCGCGGCGGAAGGTGTATTCGTTCGGGTGCTACCGATGACGCGAACGGGAAAGATCATGCGTCGAGAGTTCGCGGGTGGATAGTCCGCTTTTCCGGGCCTGAAACGGGCGTTTCTCCTTCACTGCAAGCCGATCCGTCGATGGGCCGCGGTGCGGCGATCCGACGGTGGTTCGGCAGCGCTTTATGGCAGCCACATCCGAAGAAGCTCAACGCGATGCGCCCACATCAGCCAAAATCGCCGGGCCGGGGGGCGGTCGCCAGTGGGGCGCCACTGGTTCGAGACCCAATGGCGCCGCGATGGATCGGCGGCCTTTGGCCTTGAGTCCGGTCCAGACGGAAACGGAAGGAAGGCCACCGGCCAGATATGCGCCGCCCTGGCTGCCATGGCCGGAGGAACCAGTGGCCGCCCCGCGATCTGACGCATGGTCCGCGATTGACCGGCGGTCGCGGGCCGTGCCACATCTTCGTCACGCAGGACGGCCCGGGGGGAACGGACCGACATGATGGATGATGGCCTCGACCCGGAGGAATTCGGCCCCTTCGGCACGCCCTTGTTCGATGGCCCCGAAGCCCGGGCACTGCGGCGGGTGGGGGTGATCGATGTCGGGTCGAACTCGGTCCGTCTGGTGGTCTTCGACGGCGCGGCGCGCTCGCCCGCCTACTTCTTCAACGAAAAGATCCTGTGCGGCTTGGGCGCGGGCCTGGCCGAAACCGGCGAACTGAACCCCGAGGGCCGGGCCCGGGCCATGTCGGCGCTGCGCCGGTTCGCCCTTCTGGCGCGCGGGATGGAGGTGAATTCCCTGACAACGGTCGCGACGGCCGCCGTGCGCGAGGCGCGCGATGGTCCCGCCTTCGAGGCGGAAGTGGAGGCGGAGACGGGACTGAAGCTCTGGGTGATCGACGGTACTGAGGAGGCGCGGCTGTCGGGACAAGGCGTTCTGTTGGGGTGGCCCGAGGCCGAGGGGCTGATGTGCGATATCGGCGGGTCGTCTCTGGAATTGGCCGAGGTGTCGGGCGGCCAGGTGGGCGCGGTGGTGTCGGGCAAGCTGGGGCCGCTGAAGCTGCAGGGGCTGAAGGGGAAATCGGCCCGCAAGCGCGAGATCGATGCACGTGTCGGGGACATGGCCCAGATGCTCGGGCGGGACCGGTACGATCGGATCTACCTGGTCGGCGGGTCGTGGCGGGCGATCGCCCGGGTGGATATGGAACGACGCGGCTATCCGCTGCACGTGCTGCACGAATATAAGATGACGCCCAAGGACTTGCGCGCCACCTTCGAGTATATCGCCAAGGCCGATCTGGAGGAGCTGCGGCAGAGAACCGGCACGTCGGGCGCGCGGATGTCTCTTGTGCCGATGGCGACCGAGGTGCTGAGCCGGGTGTTGAAGACCTTCCACCCCAAGGAGATCGCGATCTCCGCCTATGGTATCCGCGAGGGGCTGCTGTACGAGCAGATGCCGGAGGTCTTGCGGGCGCGGGACCCGCTGATCGAAAGTTGCCGCTTTGCCGAGGCGAAGGATGCCCGCCTGCCGGGCTTCGGGCGAGTGCTTTATCATTTCGTGGCGCCCTTGTTCGGGCGGGTGTCAAAGCGGCGGCTGCGGCTGATCCGGGCGGCGTGCCTGCTCCACGATGTGTCTTGGCGGGCCCATCCCGATTACCGCGCCGAGATCTGCTTCGACAACGCGACGCGGGCGAATTTGGGGGGGCTGACCCATTCGGAACGGGTGTTTCTGGGCCTCGCCCTGCTGCACCGCTACCGCAACAAGCGCGAAGGGACGCCGTTCGAAGCGCTGGCACCGTTGCTCAATGACGAGGACACGTTGCAGGCCGAGGTGGTCGGCAAGGCGATGCGCTTCGGCGCCATGTTCTCGGCCCAGGACCCCGGGCTGATGGGGCGGCTGAAGCTCTACCCGAAGAAGGGGATTTTGGAGTTGTCCCTGCCCAAGGGCGACGGCGAGGCTTTGTTCGGCGAAGTGGCCGAGGCAAGGCTCCGGTCGCTGGCATCGAGCCTGGGGGCGGAGCCGAAGGTGCGGGTGGTGCGGGGGTAGGGAATTGGCTGGCGCCATTTGCGAGCGGGAGCTGACCTGCGGACGTCTCAATCCAGCGTCGGGCCATAGCTGGTAGATCGGCTCGTCTAGGTTGGCGACTATGGTCACGGGCGGTCGTTCGACCCATCACTGTATCCCCCGAAGATTCAAGCCTGCGCGCCTTCCCGTCGCGGTTTCACCAGAATCGAGCCGCCCGGCAATTGGTTCGAAGTCAGGACACGGTCGTCCACTTGGTAGAGCAGGATGTCGGCTCGTCAGTTGCAATCTCCGCAATGGTGGCGGGCACATCGGCGGATTTTAGAGATGTCAGTTCGGTCGCTATTTCATGCGATAAATCGCGTACCTGCTTGAAAAATCATTCGACAGGCAGGTGAATAATCCAAGCAGTACTTTTTACATTCTTAGATCAATATACCAGAATATTGCTTTTTTTAGGCGAATCGCCAATAATATGAATATTATTTTTGATTTGCCACGTTCCGCAAATGGGCCTTTTCAGGATTTCCGTGCCCGAATTGCGGTTTCAGGCAGTCGTATTGGCATGACAATTGGAAAGGAGGCCCGATATGGCTTCACCCAAGGCGACTCGGACAGACGCCATTACGCCCAAGTCTGCCGGCGCGGAACTCGGCTCCAAAGGATCGGACGTCCAAAAGCTGAATAAGTATCTCGGCGCGTTTGGTTATTTCGATACCGGCATTCATGCCCGGGCCGGCGTGTCTTCGGTCGGGGCGGTGGCGCCGCCGCCGAATGAAAGCGATTTCGGTGAGCAGACTGAACAGGCGTTGCGCAACTTCCAATCGTTCAACGGACTGGTTCCCACCGGAAAATTGGACGAGGCGACGCTGGAGCGGATGAGCCACAGACGGTGCGGCAACCTGGATGTGGGCGAATACAGTGACAGCGGCCGGAAATGGAACAAGAACAATCTCACCTATGCCTACCAGGAGTTTACCGGCGACCTGTCGCAGGCCGAGATCCGCGCCGCGGTCAGTGCGGCCTTCGGATATTGGGCGGCCGTGACCCCGCTCAGCTTTGCCGAAGTGGCGATGTCGGGCAGCCCGGACATCATCATCCGGTTCGTGACCGGTGACCATGGCGATGGCAGCCCGTTCGATGGCGGCGGGGGCGTTCTGGCCCATGCCTTCTATCCCGAACAGGGGGCGATTTCGGGCGATTCTCACTTCGACGATGCGGAAACCTGGTCGGTGGACCTGCCAGCATCCGGAATCGACCTTTACACGGTGGCTGCGCACGAGTTCGGCCATGCGTTGGGGCTCGGCCATTCCGCGGTCAATGATGCCCTGATGGCGCCGTTTTACGGCGGGCCCCATCGCTTCCTGCATCAGGACGACATCGACGGCATCCAGTCGATTTACGGCGTCCAGCAATGGCACAACAACAAGCAGGTGCTGCGGGCCTTCGCGACCTATCACAGCAAGAATGCCTGGGTGCATATCCAGGGGGTCGGATGGCGCAAATGCAAACCGTCCAATCCCGAAGGTGTGACGTCGATGTTCGCCGCCGCCTGCGAGGCGCGGGCCAATGGCATGACCGTCACCGCGCTGGCGACGGGCAGCGAAATTGAACAGCTATACGTCTGATTTTAGGAGGAATAACAATGGCAACTCACAGCAATAAGAGCGTCAGCCGGGTTTTCACAACCTATCATTCCCAGAATAACTGGGCGTATCTGTCCGGCGTGGGCTGGAAGAAGGTGAAGACCGGGAACGCGGATGGCAGCACCAATGTCTTCGTTGCGTTGGTCGCAGGGCGCGCCAACGGCAAGGTCGTGACCGCCGTCACCGATGGCGCCGACACCCTGATCGAACAGGTTTACCTGTAACGCACAGCCAGAGTTGGAGACCGGAGATGGCGATGTCACCCTTGCATGATAATGACTTTTCCGAAGGTCCTGCGCCGATGGATCTGGCCGATATCACCGGTGCGAGCTTGTCCGGCGACAGCGAGGCTCCGACCCCCATGCCGTTGGGCACGGAGGCGGCCTCGGCGGAGACCACGCTGCCGCCGCAGCCGCTTATGGAGGCGGCCATGGCCGACGGCGTCGCCGCCCCGGCCCCGGCACCCGGGATGGGGGAGGCCGTAACCGCCGATGGCACGGCCGACGCGCCGCCACAGCCATCGGACTTGATTGGCCAGGTCGAAGGTATGAGCGGCGATGGCGACGCGCCGGGCCCCAGCGATACGCTGGCAGGTCTCGCGGCGGAGCAGGCCGGGACTGCCGCGGGAGAGCCGCCGCGTCCGATAGAGTTCTTGTCCGGCGGGACATCGGCCGACGCGTCGGTTGCCGCCATCGGCGGCGCGCCGGCGCCGATGTCCATGGAAGACCTAAGCAGGATCGACCAATTCGGCGGTTGAGAACCGATTGCCTTTTTGCGGTTCACAGGGATCGTCGGCCAATCCTTGCCGAATGGAATAGACTTTGCATTGGAATTGACGGCGATCCGGTGGCGCCACGGTGATCCGAAAGGAATGTCCATGCCCAATGCGGAATTGGCACGGCTTCAAGCGCTTATGGTGAAAGCGGCCATCACCGGGTCCGCCCTGCCGGGGATCGATCGCAATCTCGATTTTCCGGACCTTGCCGCCCATCGCCAAAGCGCGGAGAAGTACGTCTCTTCCGAAAACCTGGAAATTCCCCATGAATTGGGGGTTTTGGCCGATGTACTGCCCCAGGACGGGATTGCGCAGAAGGCTGTGGAATTGGGCCCGTTTCCGTTTCTCCGATTTCAGCCGCCCAGCCAAAGCGGCGACCGAATTGGCCTGTCGTTGCAGCTTATGACCGGGTTCGACGATGTGGAGCCGCTGGCATTGGGCGCCATGGTCGCGACCTTCGAGAAGCGTGGGGATGGCTGGATCGCGGTCGAACCCACCCATGTCCTGGCCTACTAGGCGATGGGCGTTGGTGTTCGGCCGCCTGACGCCGCGCACCATGCGTAATCCTCGATTTTGAACGACATGTTCCCTGCCACAGCCGACGAAATCGCCTAGGTCGAAAGGGTTGTTGCTGCTATGGAAGCGGCCAGAAAGGTCGCCCACGGCGGGTTCCAGGTGGATGGTCAGATGATCGACTAGCCCTTTGTATCGCCGGTCGGACCCATATCGGACGCACGGGCGTAGAGCACTTCATGTACGTTTATCAATCCATTGCCCAATCCCTCGCCGATCATGGGCACGACACGATGTTCGGGCTGATGGGGGATGCAAACCTCTTCATGGTGGACCACTACGTGCGCGCGGGCGGCGGCAACTTTGTCCCGGTGGCCCATGAGGGAAGCGCCGTCCTGATGGCGCTCGCCTATGGCCGCGTGGCCGGTCGGGTGGGTGTCGCCACGGTGACCCATGGACCGGCGCTGACCAACTGCGTGACCGCGCTGACGGAAGGCGCGCGTGGCCATGTGCCAATGGTGCTCTTGGCCGGGGATACCGCCGTCTCGAACCCGCACAATCTGCAGAACATCGATCAGCGTGAAACGGTGAAGGTGACGGGCGCGGGCTTTGAACAGATGCGCGCCCCGGAGACGGCCTCCTACGACGTGGCCCACGCCCTCTATCGCGCGAAGGTCGAGAAGCGGCCCATCGTTCTCAACATGCCGGTGGATTTCATGTGGCAGGAGGTCGAGCACGCGGCCCATGTCTTCCCCGCCTTCGATGCCCCCGCCCTCGTCCCCGAGGGGGACGATGTCGATGAAGCGGTCGGGATGATCGCCAGCGCCAAGCGCCCTATCGTCCTGGCGGGTATCGGGGCGAAAGACGCGATCCCCCAGATCACCCGTCTCGCCGACCGGCTGGAGGCGCCTTTGGCCACCACGCTGAAGGCCAAGGGGATGTTCAACGACCACTCCTACAACATCGATATCTTCGGGACGCTGTCCACGCCCGCCGCCTATGAGGCGATCGGCAAGGCCGATTGCGTCATCGCGTTCGGCGCGAGCCTGCACCATTTCACGACCGACAATGGCGCGCTCATGAAGGGCAAGCGGGTGGTCCAGGTCAACGATACGGTGACCGAGGTGTCCAAGAACTACCACCCAGACGCCGCCTTGGTGGCCGATGCGGGGCTGACGGCCGATAACATCGTCTGGTGGCTGGATGAGGCGGAAATCCCCGGCAGCGGATTTACGGCCGAACTCGATATGGCAACGCTCACGGCGCATCCGAAGGGCGACCCCGACAAGGCCGCCCCCGGATATGTCAATTTCGAATATGCGCTCGACCGGTTGGAAGACGCGCTGCCCGAGAACCGCTTTCTGGCGACCGATGGTGGGCGGTTCATGACCGAGGTCTGGTGCCGCGTCTCCGCACCCAATGCCGAGAGCTTCATCGCGACGACCAATTTCGGCTCGATTGGGCTGGGCCTGCAAATGGCGATCGGTGCGGGGTTCGCCTTGCCCGGTCGACCCGTCGTTCTCTTTACCGGCGATGGCGGGTTCATGATGGGCGGCCTCAATGAGTTCAACACGGCGGTCCGTATGAAGCAGGATCTGATCGTCGTCGTCGCCAATGACAGCGCCTATGGTGCGGAACATATCCAGTTCCTCGACCGGAAGATGGATCCAGGTCTGTCGATGTTCGACTGGCCCTCCTTCGCCGACGTGGCGACCGCCCTGGGTGGCCAGGGCGTGCGGGTCACATCCAACGAAGAGCTTGAAGTCGCACTCCAAACCATCGAGGCGCGCGACCGCCCGCTGTTGATCGAGTTGCGGCTGGATCCCAACGATGTCCCGCGCATGCGGGCCTAGCCCCGGGGGCGGCATGGCGTTGTTAGCTCGCTGACATCCGAGTCCGGTGTCGCGCGGATTTCATCGCTGTTGCTGCAATCGTCATGGGGTGAGCACGCGCAACGAAAATGGTGACGTCCGTCCGGCTCCGAGCGGGCATATGGTTGCCAGCGGAGCGCGCAGCTCATCGGTTGCTGCGCGCTCCTTTCGTTTGGGGCGCCCCACCTGGAGCGATCCCCTCTTTGATCAGTGGCAATCGGGCCGCGCGCCCGGCAGCAGCACTTTGTCGACCACATGGATCACGCCGTTATCGGCCGCGATATCGGCGATCACGACGTTGGCGACGGCGTCGGTGGAATCGCCCACGGTCACACCACCCGGGCCGGAGGTGACGCAGAGGCGGGCGCTTTCCAGGATCGGCTTCACCAGGATCGAGCCGCCCGGCAGTTGGTTCGAGGTCAGGACCCGGTCGTCCACGTGGTAGAGCAGGACATCCGTGAGTTGGTCGCGGTTCTCGGGCTGGAGCAGGGTTTCGACCGTGCCCTCGGGCAGGGCGGCGAAGGCGTCGTCGACGGGCGCGAAGACGGTGAAGTTCCCGGGGCCGGCCAGGGTTTCGGTCAGGCCCGCGGCCTCGACGGCGGCCAGCAGGGTGCCGAAGCGGCCGTCATTGGTGGCGATTTCCGCGATGGAGGCGGCCGAGGCGGCGCTGGCGGCGGTGGCCAGGGCGGCGGCAAGGATGGTGGATTTCATGGGTATCTCCCCTTCGAGTTTTATCGTGTGTAAAAATCCCACAAGATGTGAGATCATGGGAGAAACGTGCGGACGCGGCGGTTGGATCACTTTTTTCTTGGTTCGATCGGGACGCCCGCTGTCGCGACGCGATATCGATCCAGAGACCGCAGGGCGATGCCCGGCGGCCACGTCCGATCCTTGCAACAGGACCCGGCCGAACCACGGCTCGTCGGCCGCTATCTCTTGTTGCCGATGGGCCGCCAAAGCACGCCGGCGCAGCCGTGATGTTTCTAACGATGAAGCGGCCTTCGATGCGGCCACGGTCTGCATGTGTTTTACGGCGGATACGTTCGACAACGATATCGCAAGTGCCCCGGCATCACATTGGATTCGGGCGTTCTGTCGGAGAATTTCGGAGGCCACCGCTGGTTGATCTCCGACAACCGGGTGGCGACCTTC
>JBCDCS010000115.1:0-8034 GCA_039181205.1 Pseudomonadota bacterium | reverse complement strand
GCCTTCAGGATGAACCAGACCACGCCGCTCAGGACGAAGGTGAAGGCACCGACGATCAGGATCGAGTAGAGTTGAATGCCCAGGCTGGCATCGCCGTTCGTCAGCACGACCGCGATGGTGCCCCAGATCCCGGCGAACAGGTGCACCGGGATGGCACCGACCACATCGTCGATCTTCAGCTTGTCCAGCAGCGGCACCGTGAAGACCACGATCACACCACCGATCCCGCCGATCAGCGACGCCATACCCAAGCTGGGTGTCAGCGGCTCCGCGGTGATCGACACTAGACCGGCCAGGGCGCCATTCAGAACCATGGTGAGGTCAGGCTTCTTGTAGAGCACCTGCGTCAGGATCAGCGCGACAATGGCACCGCCGGCAGCCGCAGCATTGGTGTTGGCGAAGATGCGGCTCACATCGGCCACGTCACCCACCGACCCCATGGCCAGCTGCGACCCGCCGTTGAAGCCGAACCAACCCAGCCACAGGATGAACATCCCCAGCGTGGCAAGGGCCAGGTTCGATCCCGGCATGGGGTTCACGCGGCCATCGGCGGAATACTTGCCGATGCGCGGCCCCAGGATCAGCGCGCCCGCCAGAGCGGCCCAGCCACCGACCGAGTGCACGACCGTCGACCCGGCAAAGTCCAGGAAGCCCATCTCGTCCAGGAAACCGCCGCCCCACTTCCACGACGCCTGCAGCGGGTAGATGAAGGAGGTCAGAACCACGACGAAGATCAGGAAAGGCCAGAGCTTGATACGCTCCGCCAACGCACCCGAGACGATCGATGCGGTGGCCGCGCAGAACATCAACTGGAAGAAAAAGTCCGACCCGGTGGAGGCATAGCTCGCATCGTCCGCGCCGCCCAGATCGATGCCCACGGCTTCCAGCACGCCCGGCGCCGGGAACAGGCCCGAGAAGACGCCTTCGATGGCCCAATCGCCCAGCGGGTACATCAGGTTATAGCCGATCAGCCAGTAGAAGATCGTCGCCAGGGAGAACAGAGCGACGTTCTTGGTCAGCTGCATCGTCACGTTCTTCGATCGCACCAGCCCGGATTCGAGCATCGCGAAGCCCGCGGCCATGAAGAACACCAGGAACCCGCCGATCAGGAACAGCAGGGTGTTCAAGATCCAGACGGTATCGGCGGCGGCGGCGAATTCAGGCGCGTCCGCATCCTGGGCCAGGCCGAGGCTCGGCAGGGCGATGGCCGCCGCCATCGTCGCCAAAGCAATGGAATTACAGAGTTTCATGTGTCGTGTCCCCTTCGGATATCGTTCAGATGGCGTCTTCGTTCAGCTCGCCGGTGCGCACGCGCACGGCTTGCTGCACGTCGAGGACGAAGATCTTCCCGTCGCCGATTTTGTCTGTCTTTGCTGTCGAAGCGATCGTCTCCACCACCTGATCGGCCATGGATGCGGGCACCACGATCTCCAGCTTGACCTTCGGCACGAAGTTGACCGCGTATTCCGCTCCGCGATAAATTTCCGTGTGGCCAGACTGGGAGCCGAAGCCCTTGATCTCGGTGACCATCATGCCGCGCACGCCCAAGGTGGTCAGCGCCTCGCGGACCTCCTCCAGCTTGAACGGCTTGATCGCTGCAATGATGAGTTTCACGGGTGTCCCCCTTCCGTTGCGGCCCTCTCGCAGGCCGGATGGCGGCACATCACGGAGCCGTGTGGGGGGGTGCAACGTGACGTCGCAGGCACGACACCTCGCCCGATCGCAGATGCCGCATTTTCTGCCCAAATGGCGGGCATTGCCTCAAAATTAGGCAATGCAGATATGCTGCATACGCAAAGGATTCGCGGAAACGGCTCCACAAACGAGTCACACGCGCCTATCTGTTCGAAAACCCAAAAAGGGACAGGCAGCAGGTATGGCGAAACCGCGTAAGGGACGTCTGGTGGCCGAACGGCGCACACCGCCACAGGCGGGCAAATCCAGCCGGGCGACATCTCGGAAGACCAAGAAACCAAAGCGAAAAGCGGCGCGACGCGGTCTCGTCGGCTGGCTGCTCTGGCCCGTGCGCCTGCTGCTGCGCCTCACCTGGTCCCTGGCCTGGCGCGGCGGTGTCGTCGTCCTGCTGATCCTGGCCATCGCCACGGGCTACAACTACGTCCGTTTGCCCGACATGGCGACGTTGGCCGATGGCCGCGCCCGCGGCTCCGTCACCCTGGCCGACCGCGATGACGCCGTCTTCGCCTGGCGCGGCGACAATTTCGGCGGGCTGATCACCACCGACAACGTCTCGCGGCACCTGGTCCAGGCCGTGGTCGCCTCCGAAGACAAACGCTTCTATCGCCACCTGGGCCTCTCGCCCCGGGGCATCGCGGGCGCCATCCGCACCAATCTCCAAGCCGGGCGCAACCCGCTCTCCGGCGCGGGCGGATCGACCATCACCCAACAGGTGGCCAAGCTGCTCTGCCTGGGCAACGACTGGGATCCCACCTCCGGTCAGACCGAGGCTGAGTTCGAAAATGAATGCCGCGTCGGCACCGTCTGGCGCAAGATCCGCGAAGTTCCCTACGCCTTCGCGCTGGAAGCCAAATTCACCAAAGACGAAATCCTCTCCATCTACCTCAACCGGGCCTATCTCGGCGCGGGCGCCCGCGGCTTCCAGGCGGCCGCGAAGCGCTATTTCGGCAAGCCCGCCGCCGATCTCACCGCCGCCGAAGCCGCCATGCTCTCGGGCCTACTGCCCGCGCCCAGTTACTTCGCACCCACAAACAACCTGCAACGCGCCCAGGATCGCGCCGCCACCGTCCTGCGCCTGATGCAGGAACAGGGCCGCCTCTCATCGGCCGAATTCGCCCAGGCCCGCGAAAACCCCGCCACGCTCTCCCCCGCCGCACGCCAGGACACCGGCGGCTACTTCGCCGATTGGGTCATGCGCACGGCGCCCGACTTCCTCACCTCCGACACCACCGAAGACGTCATCGTCCGCACCACGCTCGACCGCCGCATCCAGAAGGCCGCCGAAGACGCCCTGGCCGAGATCTTCGAAAACCAGGTCCGCGCCGGATCGGAAGCCCAGGCCGCCATCGTCGTCATGAGCGCCGATGGCGCCGTCCGCGCCATGGTCGGCGGCCGCGACACCCGCGGCGCCGGTCAGTTCAACCGCGCCACCCAGGCCGTCCGCCAAACCGGGTCCGCCTTCAAGCCCTTCGTCTATGCCGCCGCGCTCGACCTGGGCTGGCGCTTCGATGCACTCATCCTCGACAGCGAATTGGCCATCCAGGTGCCGGGCTCGGGCACCTACTCGCCCTCGAACTACACCAACCGATTCTACGGCGAGGTCACGCTGACCGAAGCGCTCGCCCGCTCGCTCAACGCCGCCACCGTGCGCCTGTCGGAAAATGTCGGCCGCGATGTGGTCCGCACCGTGGCCAGCGAATTCGGCATCGACAGCGATCTGGCCGACGGCCCCGCCCTGGCGCTGGGCGTCAGCGAAGCCAGCCTCCTGGAAATGACCGGCGCCTTCGCGGGCATCCTGAACGGCGGCACCAGCGTCACGCCCTACGGCCTGACCTCCCTGCGATTGCGGGACGAAACCGAAACACTGCTGGATCACGATGGCGGCCTGGGCGAACGCGTCATCACCGACGGTGCGGCCCGCCAACTGGTCTACATGATGTCCCGCGTCGTCGAACAGGGCACCGGCCAACGCGCCAAGCTGCCAGATGGCCGTCCGGCCGCGGGCAAGACCGGCACCACCCAGGCCGCGCGCGACGCCTGGTTCATCGGCTTCACCGGCGATTACGTGGCCGGTGTCTGGATGGGCTACGACGACAACACACCGCTCACTGGGGTCACCGGCGGTGGCCTGCCCGCCGCCATCTGGCGCGAGACCATGACCCGCGTGCATGACGGCCTGCCCACCAAGCCCTTGCCCATGATCGATCCCGCGCTCGAAGGCCGACCGCCGCCCCAAGTGGCCCAGCGCCCGGCCCGCAGTGCCCCGCAAGTCCGCGCCCCCGACATCGCCGAACGCATCCTGATGGACGTCCTGGGTGGCATCTTTGGCCGCAATTGACGCGGTCCGTCCGACGACACAGGATGGTGCTTACGTCGAATACCAAAGCGCTGACCGCAGTTTGATCGGACGACCACCCCAATGAGACAGCCCCGACCGATGGGCCGCCCCTCCGGCGCCGAAGAAGTCGCCTCCATCCGCCAGCGGAGCAACCATCTGCTGGTGATGGTGTTCCTGTTTTCGGTCGCAGTGAATGCGCTCATGCTCACCGGACCGGTCTACATGTTACAGGTCTACGATCGGGTCCTGAGCTCGCGCTCGGAAGAAACGCTCATCGCGCTCTCGGTTCTCGTCACCTTCCTCTTCCTGATGATGGGCATCCTGGACCACGCCCGCGGCCGGGTCACGGCCCGGGTGGGGGCGCGGTTCCAATCCATGCTGGACGGGCGTGTCTTCCAAGCCCATCTGCGCCGGGCGGCGGCCACGCCGGGCGGCGCGGGCGGCCGCAATCCGCTGCGCCATCTCGAAGCGGTGCAGCGCTTGATGTCATCGCCCGTCTTCCTGGCGCTTTTCGACATACCTTGGACGCCGCTCTTCCTGGCGGCGATCTTCATCTTCCATCCCTGGCTCGGCTTTCTGGCCATCGGGGGTGGCGCGCTCTTGATTATGATTGCGGTCATCAACCAATGGACCACCTCCGGTCCCATGGCCGAAGCCAACAAGTCCACGGCCCGCGCCGAACTGACCGCCCAGCAACTGGCCTTCGAGGCCGAACTCGTCCAATCCCTGGGCATGCGCGGCTCGGCGTTCCAGCGCTGGATGGCCGCCCGGGGCAAATCGCTCGACCAGTCGGTCGCCTTCTCCGACCGCTCCGGGTTCTTCACCGTCACAACGAAAACGCTCCGGCTGTTCCTGCAATCGGCCATGCTGGGCCTCGGCGCCTATCTGGTGCTGCAAAACGAACTGACGCCAGGCGCCATGATCGCCGGGTCCATCCTCTTGGGCCGCGCCCTCGCCCCGATCGAGATGGTCATCGGCCAATGGCGACTGGTGCAAGCCGCCCGACAGGGCCGCGAAGCCGTAATCGATCTGCTGGACTCAGTGCCCCCCGAAGCATCGCGCACCCCCTTGCCTCGACCCCAGGCCCTGCTCGTGGCCGAGAACGTCACACTCGTACCACCAGGCGCCAGCCAAGCATCGCTGCGGGCCGTGTCCTTCACCTTGAAGCCAGGTCAGGCCATGGGCGTGATCGGTCCATCCGGCGCGGGCAAGACGTCACTCGCCAAGGCCATCACAGGCGCCTGGCGTCCGGCGGGCGGCAAGCTGCGGCTCGATAGCGCCACGCTCGACCAATACGACCCGGACGTGCTCGGCGGTTATATCGGCTACCTGCCCCAAACCGTCACGCTGTTCGATGGCACCATTGCCGAAAACATCGCCCGCCTGCAGCCCGATGCCAATCCGACCAAGATCGTCGAAGCCGCCAAGAAGGCCGCCGCCCACGAGATGATCCTGGAACAGCCGCAGGGCTACGACACGCTCGTCTCGGCCGTCGGTGGGCGGCTGTCGGGCGGCCAAATCCAACGCATCGGTCTGGCGCGGGCCATGTTCGGCGACCCGGTCCTGCTGGTCCTGGATGAACCGAATTCGAACCTGGACAACGAGGGCACGAAAGCCCTGAACCGCGCGATCAAGGGCATGAAAGAGGCAGGCCGCTCGGTCATCATCATCGCCCACAGACCGGCCGCGATCCAGGAATGCGACCTCCTTCTGATGCTCGACCACGGCATGCGCACGGCCTTCGGACCGCGGCAGGAAGTTCTTGCCAAAGTGACGAAGAACCACGAACAGATCGCCCGCTCACCCGAACCCGGAGGTGTGATGTGAATACGCTTCCGACCCAGCCCATCCCGGCCCAACCCACGACGCCGATCCAGCCCGCCGAGACCAAGTCAAATCTGAAGACCAACAGCGCCGCCTGGTCCGTGAAGCGGCACCTCATCATCGGGATCCTGGGGCTTCTGATCCTGGTGGGCGGCTTCGGGTCCTGGGCATCCCTGGCGAATATCTCGGGCGCGATCATCTCCTCCGGCCGTGTCGCCGTGGATAGCAACCGTCAGATCGTCCAGCATCCCGATGGCGGTGTGGTGACCGAAATCATGGTGCGCGAAGGCGATCGGGTGGAGGCAGGGCAGCCACTGGTCCGGCTGGACGCGACTCTGTTGGCCTCGGAACGCCAAATCCTCCGCGATCAGCTGCTGGAAATCATGGCCCGCTCAGCCCGGCTAGAGGCCGAGCGCGACAGGACGGACCGGATCGTCTTCCCCGAGCAGCTTCTCAGCGCCGCCGAGACCGACCCGGAGGTCGCCGACATGCTGAGCGGCCAGCGCAACCTGTTCGACGCCCGCCGCGAAGGCCTGGCCCGCGAAGAAGAACAGATGGACAAGCGCAAGGACCAGATCGCCAGCCAGATCGACGGAATCAACGCCCAGCAGGTGGCCCTGGAGCGGCAACTGGGGTTCATCGAAGAAGAACTGACCGCCCAGCAAGGCCTGCTGGCCGACGGCCTGGCCCGGGCCCCCATCGTCCTGGAACTGCAGCGCCGTGAAGCGGGTCTGCTCGGCCAGGTTGGGGAGTTCACCGCCGCGGTGGCAGAGCTGGAAGGTGAATCGACCCAGATGGATCTGGAGGTCCTGAAGCTGCGCACCCAAGCCCGGGAACAAGCCATCGCAGAGTTGCGGGATCTGCAGTTCCGCCAGATCGAACTGGCCGAACAACTCCGCGCGCTCGATGGCCAATTGTCCCGGCTCGAAATCACCGCCCCCGTGGCCGGCGTCGTCTACGACCTTCAGGTCTTCGCCGAACGCAGCGTCATCCGGCCCGCCGACCCGGTGCTCTACATCGTCCCCCAAGACCGACCATTGGTGATCCAGACGGAGGTCGATCCGATTCATATCGATCAGGTCTTCCCCGGGCAGGACGTGACCCTGCGCCTGCCGGCCTTCGATGCCAACACCACGCCGGAACTCTTCGGCTCGGTCGTCCGTGTTTCACCGGATTCCTTCACCGATCAGTCGACGGGCCTCACCTATTATCAAGCCGAGGTCTTGCCCAACGACGGCGAGACGACCAAGCTCGGCGAACAAATCCTCCTGCCCGGCATGCCCGTGGAGGCCTATCTGCGCACCGAAGACCGCACGCCGCTGGGATACTTGGTGAAACCGCTGACCGACTACTTCAACCGCGCGTTCCGAAACTAGCTGGCCCAGCCGCAACCGCGGCCTTCACAACCCCGCGCCACCATGCCACCGTCCGCCCGTCAACCGACGGAGCCTTCCTCATGTCCATCACCCAACGCCTCGCCGATCTGGGCGTCACCCTGCCCGACGCACCGGCCCCGGCCGCCAACTATGTGCCTTCGGTGCGCTCGGGCGACCTGCTCTTCGTCTCGGGCCAGATCAGCGCCGGGCCCGATGGCATGATCACCGGCCGTCTCGGCGATGACATGTCCGTCGAAGACGGCGCGGCGGCGGCCAAGGCCTGCGCCATCAGCCTTCTGGCCCATGTGAAGGCCGCCTGCGACGGCGACATCGAGCGGCTGGACCAGGTCGTCAAACTGACCGGCTTCGTGAACTCGACCGCCGATTTCGGCCACCAGCCCGCGGTGATCAACGGCGCCTCCGATTTCCTGGTCGAAGCGCTGGGGGATCGCGGCCGCCATTCCCGCTCCGCCGTCTCGGCGGCGTCTCTCCCCTTCGGCGTCGCCGTCGAGATCGAGGGCATCTTCCGCGTCCGATGACCCTGCCGCCAAGCTTCCTTGAGAAGCCCATCGCCCATCGCGGCCTCCACGGTCCTGGCGCCCCGGAAAACAGCCTCGCCGCCTTCCGCGCCGCCCTCGACCATGGCTACGGCATCGAGCTCGACGTCCAGCCCTCGGCCGATGGCATCGCCATGGCCTTCCACGACGCCAAACTCGACCGGCTCACCCACCGGACCGGCCCCATCGACGCCCTGACGGCTGACGAGTTGACGCGCACCCCGCTCAGCAGCAGCGAAGAGGC
>JBCDCS010000114.1:0-8074 GCA_039181205.1 Pseudomonadota bacterium | reverse complement strand
GGCACGTTCCCACGCGTTACTAACCCGTCCGCCGCTCACCCGAAGGTGCGCTCGACTTGCATGTGTTAGGCCTGCCGCCAGCGTTCGTTCTGAGCCAGGATCAAACTCTCAAGTTGAAACACGCTGACGCATGTATCCTTGACGTTCGAACCTCTGCACATCGTCCCTCCCGGCAAGGAAGGGACAGTCTCTGTTTGTTGTGCTTCGGGTTTCATCAGAAACTCGAAAGCCGTCCAAACAGTGAAGCTGACACTGTATCATCGACCGAAGTCTAACAGCGCGATATACAGACGTTGATCCATCGAACAGGACCAAACCGCCCACATATCTCTTCAGATACTCGCAATTTCAAAGAGCGCGAGACAAAATCAACCGGAAGCGCCATTTCTTTCTGGCGCAACCCGCTTCATATGCCTCAGTATTGTTTGCCTTGAGCCCTTCGAAGCACTTGCTTCGTCGTTCCGTCTGGCGCCCCCAACGAGCGCCTCAGCGCCGCCGGTGAAGGGGTATTTACGGATGGGGCCCGGCCCCCGCAAGGGCTTTTTGCGGGGACCATGCGTTTTTTTTGGACATTTTGTGAAGTTCTACTGTTTTCAAAGGCTTGATGCCCAACCCATCCTGCCAAGATGGGGTTTCCCACTCCGCCGCCAAGCTGACTTATCCACCACTGGGCCCGGATCGGTGGATTTTCGGGCGTTTTATGCACAGTCGCCCGGCCTTTGACGGCGGCGCGACTCTACCAGCGGCGAATCCAAGTGAATCGCAATCCGACCAGCAGAACCGCCAAGGCCAGGTACACCATGGACTCGGTCGTCCAGACCTTTTCCTGCATGACGAAATGCACACCGCCCAGCAGCACCGACAGGTAAACCAGCCGGTGCAACCGGGCCCAGGCCATCGGGCCCATCCACTTCATCGCCGCCTGAAACGATGTCGCCGCCAACGGGATCAGCAGGACGAACCCCGCGAACCCGAGCGTCAGATAGGGGCGCTTCACGATCTCCTTGCCGATCTGTCCCCACATCAATTGCAGGTCCAACAATAGCCAGACCAGGAAATGCAGCGTCAGATATCCGAAGGCCAACAGACCCAGTGCCTTGCGGAACTTAATCAGATTGATCCGGGCGAACCGCATCAGCGGCGTGATGCACAGTGATGCCAGCAGGAATTGCAGCGAAATCAGGCCCGTCGAATGGGATAGCTTCTCGACCGGGTCCACCATGCTGAAGGCTTCGTAGATCGCCCAGATCCCCGGAACCAAGCCGAGCACGTAGACCACCCAGGTGGGCACCTTCCGGGCAGCGCCGGAAACACGAGGGGCAAGGGCGGCGACCGCTTCCACGTCAGAAGTACTTCGTCAGGTCCATACCTTCGTATAGCGAGGCGACCTCGTCTTCATAACCATTGAACATCAGGGTCTCGATACGCTTGCCGAACAACCCGGCCCCGATCACCCGCTCGGTGGCCTGGCTCCAGCGGGGATGGTCCACATTCGGGTTCACGTTGGCGAAGAAGCCGTATTCGCTCGGTCCCGCCTGTTTCCACGTATTCACCGGCTGCTCTTCGGTCAGGGTGATGCGGACGATGCTCTTGGTCGACTTGAAGCCGTACTTCCAAGGCACGACCAGACGCATGGGAGCCCCGTTCTGGTTCGGGATCGGCCTGTCGTAGATTCCGGTGGCCATGATCGTCAGCGGATGCATGGCCTCGTCCATCCGAAGCCCTTCCACATACGGCCAGTCGAGGATGGGATAGTTCACGCCCTCCATCACATCGGGCAGCACAGCGGTTTCGAAGCGCACGTAGTTGGCGTTTTCCTGCACGCCGATCTTGGCGAGCAATTTGTTCAACTCGAACCCGTTCCACGGGATGATCATCGACCAGGCTTCGACGCATCGGAAACGGTAGATGCGTTCTGCCGTGGGGATATCGCCGATCAAATCGGACAGGGAATATTCGCCCGGATTGTCCACCAGCCCATCAACCGTCACGAACCAGGGATCGGTCTCCATATCCTGGGCATTCTTATGGGGATCGTCCTTCGCCGTGCCGAATTCATAGAAGTTATTGTAGGTCGTGATGACCTCCCAATCGTGGGGCTCCAACTCCTCGGTCGCGCCAACCCGGCCTGCCAAACCGCCTGCGATCGACCCCGCGCCCAGCGTCTGGATCAGACGGCGACGGTTCAGCCAAAGGGCTTCGGGTGTGACATCGGCTCGGGTCAGTTTGGGCATAGCTCATATCTCCTGACAACTTTTGTCATGTAGGGACATTTCACAAAAAAGCGATGACAGGTCCCGCGCGGAATCGCCGCCCCATCATTCGGCTGCCATCCGAACCTTGTCGTCCGGCCGCCGAAACACCTCGTTCATTGGGACGGATGTCCCATCTGCCTGGACCAGTCGTACGTGCCGCCGCCGCATCTCCCTCGGCTCGGCCACGCCAACAGAATGGGCAATCACTTCCACCTCGTCCACGACCCCCTGCGCGTAACGGGCAACTTTCCTCCACTTATCCTCGACCACCAGCCCCTTCTGGAAGCGCGGATTATGCGTGGTGATTCCCGTCGGACAAGTATTCTTGTTACATTTCAGCGCCTGAATGCAACCGAGCGAGAACATGAAGCCCCGCGCGCTGACCACGAAGTCGGCACCAGCCGCCAGGGCCCAGGCCACGTCGCCCGGATTGACCAGCTTTCCGCTGGCGATCAGCCGAATGCGCTCATGCAGACCGGCGGCATCCCGCAGACCGCTCACCATCGGCAAAGCTTCGCGGATCGACATGCCCACCAAATCGATCAACGGCATGGGCGCAGCCCCGGTGCCGCCTTCGCCGCCATCCAACGTGATGAAATCCGGCGCGCATTGCGCCCCGCGTGCCTTCACCCTCTCGAACAACTCGATGAACGGCTCCTCGGCGCCGCCGACAGTCTTGATGCCCACCGGTTTGCCGGTCACCTCCCGGATGTGCCCGATCAGGTCGAGCAATTCATCCACATTCGATGCCTCGGCATGGCGGTTCGGGCTGATCCCGTCTTCACCCGGCCCGAGCCCCCGGATCTTCGCGATCTCGGGCGTGACCTTCGCGGCCGGCAGGATACCGCCTTTCCCCGGCTTCGCGCCCTGGGCCAGCTTCAACTCGAACATCTTCACCTGGGGGATCGACGCCACCTCGCGCAGCTTGTCGTCGCTCAGTTTGCCCTCGCGGTCCCGCACCCCGAACTTCGCCGTCCCGATCTGGAAGACGATGTCGCAGCCACCTTCCAGGTGATACGGGCTCAACGCGCCTTCCCCGGTATTCATCCAGATCCCGGCCTGCCGGCAGCCCCGGCTCAGCGCTTGAACGGCAGGCTTGGAAATCGCGCCGTAGCTCATCCCCGACAGGTTGAAGATGCTGCCCGCGGTGTAGGGGTTTCGCGTATGCGGTCCGATTACCATCGGCGCGGTCTTGGCCGCCTGCTGCTCCAGCGGCGGGAAGGACGAATTGACGAAAAGCGGCGTGCCCGGCACCGCGATGTTGCGGGTCGATCCAAACGCCACCGTATTGCTTGCCCCGTCACCCGCGCGCTTGATCCAGTCCCGCTGGGCGCGGTTGAACGGCAACTCCTCCCGATCCATCGCGAAGAAATACTGGCGGAAGAATTCCCCAAGCTCGGTGAACAGATGCCGGAACCGGCCGATCACCGGATAGTTCCGCCGGATTGCATCGCCGGTCTGAATCCGGTCGATCACGAAGAGCACCATCATGATGGCGACAAGAACGCCCAGGGCGATCAGGAATGTGAGCGCCAGCGCTTCCACGATAGAGCCGGCCTGCTGCACCATCTCGCCCATGTTGATGTCTCCGTCTTCGGGCGTCACTTTGCGCCGCCGGACGGCATTTGGGCAAGCGGGATCACACGGTCGTCATCTCGCCCACGAAAAAGGGGCGGCCGAACCGACCGCCCCGTTCCACAATATCCGCCGTGATCAACCCTCCGGCAGCATCACCGCATCGATCACGTGGATCACGCCGTTCGACGCTTCGATGTCGGCGCTCACGACCGTCGCGCCTTCGATGGCGACACCATTGTCGAGGTCCACGGTCAGGGTCTGACCTTCCAGCGCCGTCGGCGCTTCCGTGTCATCGGCCAGGTCCGTCGACATCACTTTGCCCGGCACCACGTGGTAGAGCAGGATGTTCGCCAGTTGCTGCTGGTTCTCGGGCTCCAGGAGGCTTTCGACCGTGCCCTCGGGCAGCGCGGCAAAGGCTTCGTCCGTCGGCGCAAAAACCGTGAACGGCCCCTCACTCTTCAGCGTATCCACCAGGCCCGCGGCTTCGGCGGCGGCCAGAAGCGTCTCGAACGACCCTGCCGACGCGGCGGTGTCCACGATGTCTGCGTCGGCGGCAAAGACCGGGGCGGCCAGTGCGCTTGCGGTCGTCAAGGCGATCAATGTGTTACGGATCATCTCAGGTATCCTCCATGTTCATAGGCGAACGCCTCTGTCGGGCGTCGGCAGGCCATGTAGGGGGCGTTTTCCGTGGCGTCTTCCGCCGATGCCGCAGCGTGTCGCGTTGACGAAAACGACCTGTTTGCTAAGCGCCGCGAAACCACACAATCCAGTCACGAAAACGTGATCTCGGGGCGCAAAATTCTTTGGATCATGCCACTTATCGCACCACGGATCGACAAGACCAGGCCGCGACGATGCGCAAAACACCGCCACCTCGACAAACGAAAGGGGCGGCCCGAAGACCGCCCCCAATCTCAGCTTCAGGTCAATGCACCACCGCGTCCTCGGGCGGGCTCCTGTCGCTGGTGGCCAGCGTCTCGCCGATCATCAGACCGTCCTCGCTGGCGCGCACCGGCACCACGCTGTCATCGCCGATCTCGCCGGCCAGGATCATCTCGGCCAGCGGGTTCTGCAACGCGCGTTGGATCACCCGCTTCAAAGGCCGCGCGCCGAACACCGGGTCATAGCCCTCCTCGGCCAGCCAGGCCTGGGCGCTGTCATCCAGTTGCAGCGTGATCTTCCGCCCCGCCAACCGCTTGGCCAGACGCGCCACCTGGATGTCCACGATCCCGGCCATATCCCCGCGGGCCAGCCGGTCGAAGATGATCGCCTCGTCCAGACGGTTCAGGAATTCCGGCCGGAAATGCGCCCGAACCGCATCCATCACGTCGCGCTTCGCCTGGGCCGCATCGGCACCGTCGGGCAACTGGCTCAGCGCCTGGGACCCCAGGTTCGACGTCAGAATGATCAACGTCTGCTTGAAGTCCACGCGATGCCCCTGCCCGTCGGTCAGGACACCGTCGTCCAAAACCTGCAGCAACACGTTGAACACGTCCGGGTGCGCCTTCTCGACCTCGTCGAACAGCACGACCTGATACGGCCGGCGCCGCACCGCTTCGGTCAGAACCCCACCTTCGTCATATCCCACATAACCCGGCGGCGCGCCGATCAGACGGGCCACGGCATGCTTCTCCATGAACTCGCTCATGTCGATCCGCACCATCGCGCCATCGTCGTCGAATAGATACTCGGCCAGTGCCTTGGTCAGCTCCGTTTTCCCGACACCCGTCGGCCCCAGGAACAGGAACGAGCCCAACGGCCGCGCCTCGTCATGCAGCCCGGCACGGGCCCGGCGCACGGCGTTCGACACGGCGGTGACCGCCTGCTTCTGACCGATGACGCGGCGCCCGATCTCCTCCTCCATGCGGAGCAGTTTCTCGCGCTCGCCCTCCAGCATCTTAGACGTCGGAATCCCGGTCCAGCGCTCGACAACAGCCGCGATCTGCTCCGGCCGCACGGCTTCTTCGACCATCATCTCGGACTCGCTGTCCTCGGCCTCGGCCAGTTGACGCTCCAATTCCGGGATCTTCCCGTATTGCAGCTCACCGGCCTTGGCGAAGTTGCCCTCGCGCTTGGCCTGGTCCAACTCGACCCTGGCATGGTCCAGCTGCTCCTTTAGCGTCCGGGCCGAATCCAGCTTGTCCCGCTCCGCCTGCCACTGGGCCGTCATCGCCGCCGATTGCTCCTGCAGCTCGGCCAGTTCCTTCTCCAGCTTCTCCAGCCGGTCCTTCGACGCCTGATCGTCTTCCAAGCGCAGCGCCTCGACTTCGATCTGCTTCTGCAGGATGTCGCGGTCCAGCGCGTCCAATTCCTCGGGCTTGGAATCCACCTCCATGCGCAGCCGCGACGCCGCCTCATCCATCAGGTCGATGGCCTTATCCGGCAGGAAGCGGTCCGTTATGTAGCGGTTCGACAAGGTCGCCGCCGCCACCAACGCACTGTCCGAAATCCGCACCCCGTGGTGCAGTTCGTACTTCTCCTTGATGCCGCGCAGGATCGACACGGTGTCCTCCACCGTCGGCTCGTCGACCACCAAGGGCTGGAACCGCCGAGCCAAGGCCGCGTCCTTCTCGACGTACTTGCGATACTCGTCGAGGGTCGTGGCCCCCACGCAGTGCAACTCACCCCGCGCCAAAGCCGGCTTGATCAGGTTCGCCGCATCCATGGCGCCGTCGGCTTTGCCCGCGCCCACCAGCGTATGCATCTCGTCGATGAACAGGATGATCTCACCGGCCGCCGCCGTGATCTCATTCAAAACGGCCTTCAGCCGCTCCTCGAACTCGCCTCGGTACTTCGCGCCCGCGATCAGCGCGCCCATATCCAGCGCCATCAACTTCTTGTTCCGCAGGCTCTCCGGCACATCGCCATCGACGATCCGCAGGGCCAGCCCTTCGGCAATCGCGGTCTTCCCCGTCCCGGGTTCACCGATCAGCACCGGATTGTTCTTGGTCCGACGGCTCAGCACCTGCATCGCCCGCCGGATTTCCTCATCCCGCCCGATGATCGGGTCGATCTTCCCCTCGCGCGCCGCCTCGGTCAGGTCGCGGGCATATTTCTTCAACGCCTCATAGCTGTCCTCGGCCGAGGCGCTGTCCGCCGTCCGCCCCTTGCGCACATCGTTGATGGCGGCATTCAAGGCCTGGGCATTCACGGCGCCAGCATCCAGCGCGTCCTTGGCCTTGGATTTCACCATGGCCAGGGCCATCAAAACCCGTTCCACCGGCACGAAGCTGTCACCGGCCTTGGTCGCGACCTTCTCGGCCTCATCCAGGACGCGAGTCAACTCGCGGCCCACATAGACCTGCCCGGCATCACCCGACACTTTCGGCAGCTTATCGACGGCGGCATCCACAGCCTCGCGCACCCGATCCGGCGCGCCACCCGCGGCGGCGATCAGGTTCGCGGCCATGCCCTGTTCGTCATCCATGATCGCCTTGAGCAGATGCTCCGGCACGAGCTGCTGGTTGCCCTCGCGCATGGCGATCGTCTGCGCAGCCTGTAGGAATCCCCGCGCGCGCTCGGTGAACTTCTCCAAGTTCATATCGTCTCTCCTCATCAAGCACCCGGGGTTGGATCCGCCCCATCTGGGCACGGCGCCGGATCGGGCCTCACGAAAACGAGATGGGGGGGCAGGCGGCGATCTACAAGCCGCTCAAGGGCGATCCAAAGGGAGGCACGACATGCGAAAATGCGATCACGAGGCGACGCGAGACGGACAAACACCTCGACTGCATCCTGTTCCGGCTCAATCGAAATCAGCGGGAACGCGCTCCCGCTTCTTCGCGCGGTGAATTCTCCAAGGGCTCGAGAGAAGGCCACCGGGGAAGCCCAGTGCTATAGAACGATTAAGAAACCGTCGCCAAAACAATGCGAACGCACGTTCGCACGGGGGGTGTACAGGGGGTGTACGGCGGGCGCCCCCTCCCGACCCAACGCGCATCGGCTCCGCGCCCCGACGTCAATCTCGGTCCCGAACACGCAAAACGGGCACCGATCCGTCCCGACCGGCGCCCGCCAAAACCTTGAAGAAAACGTCAGCCGTAGACGCTTTCCTTCCCGAAATGCTTGGTCAGCATGTAGTAGATCACGGCGCGATACTTGTTGCGGTCCGACTTGCCGTAGCGCTCGATACAAGCATCGATCGCCTCATCCAATTTCGGCCCGTCGCTCAGGCCCAACTTCTTGATCAGGAAGTTGTTTTTCACCGTCTCAAGCTCGCCCGGCTGGCTCGCCGCGATGGT
>JBCDCS010000113.1:0-8078 GCA_039181205.1 Pseudomonadota bacterium | reverse complement strand
GCGAGCATGAGATAGACCGCGGCGGCGACCATCACGCCGACCATGATGGGCACGAAGAGCTCCATCAGACTTCCTCCTCGAGCGCGAGCACGATGGTCAGGACCGAGCCCAGGACCACCAGGTAAACCCCGATGTCGAAGATCAGGATGTTCGACAGCGGCACGCCGTAATCGGCGGGGTCTTCCGGGTCGGGCCACAGGAACAGCCATTGCCCGGTGAAGAGCCCGTCGCCCACCAGCCAGGCCAACAGTCCCGCCGCCAGCGCGATGCCGAGGCCGGCCATGGCAATCGTCTGCGGCTCGATCCGCAAAGCCTCGCGCGCGGCGCGGCAGCCATGGGCGATGGCGTAGAGGATGAAGCCAGTCGCGCCGATCAGCCCGCCGATGAAGCCGCCGCCGGGCTCGTTATGGCCGCGTAGCAGCATGTAGAAGCTAAAGAGCAGCAGAAGGCCCACCAGGATCCGGGTGGCGGCGCGGACAATGAGGGAGGTCGTCATGTTCGCGCCCCCTTGGTGCCGCGCAGCAGCGCGAAGGCGCCCAGGGCGGCGATCACGACCACGGCGATTTCACCGAACGTGTCGAGCGCCCGGAAGTCGACCAGGATCACGTTGACGATGTTGCGGCCGAAGGCTTCCGGCGAGGACGTGGCTTCGAAGTAATCGGTGATCCGCAGATCGAGCGGTGCCTGCATCACGGCCAGCAGGGTCAACGTGACCAGACCGCCAATCACGAGCGCAAGCGCCAGGTCCCAGACGCGCAATTGGCTGACATATTCGCGGTTGAGCGCCGGCAGCTTCAGCATGGCGACGGCGACGAGCACCACTTGCAGCACCTCGACCAGCAATTGGGTGATCGCCACGTCGGGCGCCCCGAACATGATGAAAATCAGCGCGACGCCGATACCCACCGTCCCCAAGGCGGCGACGGCGGCCATGCGGGAATTGCTGACGGCTGTCAGCAAGGCGCCCACCGTGATGAAGATCAGCACCGACCAGTGTTTGGCGCGAAGGTCCTCGAGTGGTGGGATTTCAGGCGTGATCCCGCCGCGCCAGACGGCATAGGCGACGAATACGGCCAACACGCCGAAGGTGACGAAGATGTAGCGGCGCAGCTGCCCAGTCTGGATCACGTCGGTCAGCCCTTTGCAGCCCGCCGCGACCATGTCCATCAGCCTGTCCCAGCCCGGATCGAATCGCTCCGGTACCTTGGCCAGGGCATTCCGCAAGGGGACGTGCGCCAGGTAAAGCACCAGGCCCACGGCGAAGGTGGCGAGCGACAGGATGAAGGCCGTGTTCACCTCTCGGAATAGGTAGAGATCGGCCTCGGCCGGCGCGCCGAGAACTGCCGCGGTCGCGGGTCGGACCAGTGCTTCGGCGTAGTCCGGCTGCAGCCCGAGCCAGAGACCCAGGCCCGCCAGCAAAAGCGGCCCGGCCAGCATCATGGCCGGCCCTTCATGCGGTGCGACCGGGGTCGGGGCCAGCTTGCCGACGAACGGCTTGAACGCAGCGATCCCTGCCGCCGCGAACATCAGAGCGGACGCCGCGAAGGCGCACGCGACGACCCATTCCATGGCGACGGGGGCCTCCAGAGCGCCCTTATAGAGGAACTCTTTGCCGATGAATCCGAAGAGCGGCGGGATACCAGCCATGCTGAGCGCGGCGAGCATCGCGGCCACCATCGTCACCGGCATCTTCCGCCAGAGCCCGCGCAAGACCGTCGCCTCGCGCGTGCCGGTGCCGTGGTCGACCACGCCGATCATCAGAAACAGTGAGGCTTTGTAGAAGGAATGCACGATCAGGAAGGTCATCGCGCCGAGCAGCGCCGCCTCGGTGCCCACGCCGATGAACATGGTGAGCGTGCCCAACGCCATCAGCGTGGTGTAGGCGAGCACCTGTTTGATGTCGGTTTGCCGGATCGCCACCACCGACGCGAAGACAGCCGTGAAGCCGCCGAAGAGGACCAGCGTCCAGACCCAGAGATCCGAGCCGCCCAGCGTCGGCTGGAACCGCGCCAACAAATACACCCCGCCCTTCACCATGGTGGCCGAGTGCAGGTAGGCCGAGACCGGCGTGGGGGCGGCCATGGCATTGGGCAGCCAGAAATGGAACGGCACCTGCGCCGATTTGGTGAAAGCCCCCGCCACCACGAGTAAAAAGATCGGAAGATACAGAGGGTGGTCGGTCAGCGTGCCCTCGATCTCGCTGATCTCGAACGTGCCCGTAGCCGTTCCGATCAATACCACGCCTGCTAGGAAGGCCAGACCGCCCGTGCCGGTCACCAGAAGCGCCTGGAGCGCGTTGCGGCGCGATTTCGCCTCATCCGCGTTGAAACCGATAAGCAGGTAGGATGAGATCGTCGTGATTTCCCAAAAGACGAAGAGCGCCAGCAGGTTATCCGACAGGACAAGACCCAGCATGCCGATCATGAAGGCCAGCAGGTAGCAAACGAACCGCGTGTATCGGGGGTGCCCGCCAAGGTAACTGGCAGAGTAGAGCGTCACCAGCGTCCCGATCCCGGTGATCAGCAGGGCGAAGGTCAGCGATAGCCCATCGAGCAGCATCCCGATCGTCACATCCAGGCTCGGCACCCAGTTATAGCGCCAGAGCAACACCTCGCCCGCGGCAACGGCGGGGATATGCTGGGCGAACCAAGCAAACAAAGCCGCCGGGAGCAGGATCGAAATCCAGGCCGCCGCGCCGTTGGGCACCTTGTGTGTCTCGTATTCTGCCATGGATGTCCCGCTCGACTCCAAATGCGACATAGCGGACAGGTTTGATTGTTCAACCCCGCGCGTTACGTCTGGTTGCATAGACAATGCCTATCGAGCCACCATGCCCACGTTGCAACAGTTCCGCTATCTGGTCGCCGTCGCCGACACGCTGCATTTCCGCCGCGCGGCCGAGAGCGTGAATGTCACCCAACCGACCCTATCAACGCAGTTGAAAGAGCTCGAAACCCGGCTCGGCGTCCAACTGGTGGAACGCTCGCGCTCGGGCGTGACGCTGACACCCGTTGGTCATGCTGTCGCGTCCCGGGCGCGTGGTGTGCTCCGGGACGTGTCCGACATCGCCGCCCTGGCCCGCAGCGGGGCCGACCCGCTGGCGGGGACGGTGCGCGTGGGCATCGTCGGATCGCTCGGCGGGTACTTTCTGCCCCTGGTGATCCCGACGTTGCACGCCCGCTACCCGGCGCTCAAATTCTACGTCCGCGAAGGTGTAGCGGCCGATCTGTTGGGTCGTCTGCGGGACGGAAACCTGGATGTGTTGTTCTTCCCGGTGCCATTGGATGAACCGGCGCTGCAGGTCGAGCCTCTCTTCCATGAACCACTCCTCGTCGTTCTGCCTGCCGACCATGCCCTTGCCGGGGAGGAGGTCATCGACCGCGCCGCTCTGTCGGGCGAGACGGTCATGGCCCTGGAAGCCGGTCATCGTCTTCACGACACCGTGGCCGATCTTTGCGAAGAAACTGGTGCCGTTCTGTCCCTCGACTACGAGGGCACGTCCCTCGACACCCTTCGGCAGATGGTGGCAACGGGCCTCGGCCTATCGATCCTCCCGGCCCTCTATGTCCGCTCCGAAGTTGCACGCGAGCAATTGGTTGTCGCCCGCCCGCTCTCCGATCCCAGACCCGAGCGCGATATCGGCTTGGTGTGGCGCCGGACGGCCGCCCAAGGAGCGGCCTATGGGGAACTTGCCGCAGCGATCCGGGAGGTCTTGCGCCGGGACGCGCCTGAGGTGCGGGTGATCGACTGAGCGGGCCCGCGCGGTCACAACCCGAACGGAACCCAGACCGTCTGCACTTCGGTTGCCGCCTCTAGCCAGGGCTTCGATGATGGCGCCACCCAGTCCCGACCGCGCCCGTAATTCACCCAGGATCGCTTCAGATCGGCCGCGCATTCGGTCTCGATGACGCCAGAGATGTCCGCCGAAGAAAACGACCACACCGCATCCACGCCGTTATGGCCGGCCACCTGCGGGGCCAATTCGCCGTGGTCGCCGGTCAAGATATTCACGACGCCGCCGGGCACGTCCGACGTGTCGAGCACCTGGTAAAGATCCGTTGCCGTCAACGGCGCCGTCTCGGGTGCCATCAAGACCAAGCGGTTGCCCAGTGCCAAAGCCGCGCCCACGATCTGGGTGACCCCGGCCAGCGGCGCCTCCTCCGGCGCGAAGGCCGCAATAACACCCACCGGCCGGTTCAACGCTAGCGCCAGCCCTGGCGTGGGCACGCCGACCACCCGGCCGTCATGTTTGTCCGCCCAGGCCGCCCACCGGAACAGATTGCCGATGGCCGCGTCCATCTCCGGCATACCTTTGGCGCCGGTCTGGGCGGTGATCCGGGCGGCGAATTCCTCGGCCCGGGCCGAGAGGTTCTCCGCCAAGTAGTACAGGATCTGCGCTCGCAGATGCCCCGTTGACGCCGCCCAGGCCTTGGCGCTCTGCGCCGCCTCGACCGCATTCCGAACGTCCTTCCGATTGGCGATCCCCACCTGTCCAACCTGGCCCTTTGGGCCAAAAACGGCTCGGGTGTAGCCCCCATCGGGCCGCGCCTGCTTGCCGCCCACATACATCTTCGCCGTCCGGTCCACGGCATCGGGCGCGCTCGCGTCACCAGTGAAGGCCTTCACCGGCTTCAGCTTCGGCCCCTGCGCGGGCCGCACATACGCCGCAAGCCCCGCGATCCCGCCTTCGCGGCCGAACCCGCTTTCTTTCATGCCGCCAAACGGCGCGGCGGCGTCCAGCATATTGGCGCCGTTCACCCAGACCACGCCCGCCTTGATCTTGGGCGCCGTGTCCAAGGCCACGTCGATATCCTGTGACCAGACGCTGCCCGCCAGCCCATAGGTCGTGTCGTTGGCGAGTTGCACGGCCTCGGCCGGTGTCCGGAAGGTTGTCGCGGCCAGAACCGGCCCAAACACCTCCTCCTGCATCAGCGGGTCGGCGGGGGCGAGATCGGTCACGAGCGTGGGCGGCAGGTAACAGCCCTCGGGCGCATTCCCCTGATGGACCGTCCCGGAGGTCCGAGCCAACATCGCCTCAATCCGCCGCTTCTGCTCGGGATGGACCAGCGCGCCCATGTCCACGGCCTTGTCCAGCGGGTCGCCGACGCGCAGCTTGGACATCCGCGCCTTCAGCCGGGTGGTGAAGTCATCGGAAATCCCCTCCTGAACAAGCAGCCGAGCGCCAGCGCAGCAGACCTGCCCGCCATTGAACCAGATGGCATCCACCAGCCCCTCGACGGCGCCGTCGACATCGGCATCTTCGAAGACCACGTAGGGCGATTTGCCGCCCAACTCCAAGGTCAGCCCGATCCCGCGTCCGGCCGTCTCTCGTCGGAGAATGCGTCCGACCTCCGTCGAGCCGGTGAAGGCGAGCTTGTCGATCTGGGCCGCCGCCAGCGCGGCGCCGGTCGTTCCATCCCCGGTGACGATGTTCACGACGCCCGGCGGCACCCCCGCCTCGGCGCAGATATCGGCGAAGGCCAGCGCCGTAAGTGGCGTCCATTCCGCCGGCTTCAGCACCACCGAATTCCCCATGGCCAAAGCTGGCGCCACTTTCCAGGCCAGCATTAAGAGCGGGAAGTTCCACGGCACGATCTGTCCGCACACACCCCAGGGTTCCGCGCCGGGCATCATCTCCGACCGCAACTCTGCATGGCCCGCATGGTGGTAGAAATGCCGCGCGGCCAGGGCCACGTCGATATCCCGACTTTCCCGGATGGGCTTGCCGCTGTCGAGGGTCTCGAGCACGGCGAAGAGCCGCGTGTGCTTCTGCAATCCGCGTGCGATCCCGTAGAGCACCCGGGCTCGATCGTGATCCGACGTCTTCGCCCAATCCCCCTGGGCCTTGCGCGCCGCCTTTACCGCTGCCGCCACATCGGACTCGGTGCCTTGCGTGACCCGGGCAAGCTCCTCCCCTGTGGCCGGGTTCATGGCGACGAATGTCTCGCCAGGCTTGCCCCGCTTCCCGCCGATGAAGTGCCCGAACACCCGGTCATGCCCGTCCAGCCAAGCATCTGCCTCTGCCCGGCTCTCCGGTGCGGCCCCCCACGCCATGCTCTCGAAAATCTCGGCCACGCTCATAATCTGCCTTCTTCCTTCGGCCCCAAACACCTTCGGGGTTTCTAAAGGGGCAGACAGCCCCCTCAAGCGGGGAGCGCGAGGGGCTGGCCCCTCGCTCCCACCTCACCCAACCGGATGCCGGTGGGCCGTCGAATACCGTCCGGTCACGAAATGCTCCAATTGCCGCTCGATATCCCCCAAAAGCGACGAGGCCCCGAACCGGAACAGATCCGGCCGCATCCAGCGATCCCCCAACTCCTCTTTCAGAAGCGCCAGATAGACCAGCGCATCTTTCGCCTTCGATACGCCACCGGCGGGCTTATACCCGACCTTGAAGCCCGACATCGCCCCATAGGCCCGGATCGCCCGCATCATCACCAGCGATACCGGGATGGTGGCGTTCACCGCTTCCTTCCCGGTCGACGTCTTGATGAAATCCGCGCCTGCCATCATGCAGACCATGCTGGCTTTCATCACGTTCTTCAGCGTCCCCAACTCCCCCGTCGCCAGGATCGCCTTCATATGCGCGTCGCCACAGGCCGCCCGCATCTGGGCCGTTTCGTCGTAGAGCGCCGCCCAATCCCCGGTCAGAACATGCCGCCGGGAAATCACGATATCGATCTCCGTCGCGCCCGCCGCGACGCTCTCTTCGATTTCGGCCAGGCGCAACTTGAATGGCGACAATCCCGCCGGAAACCCTGTGGATACGGCAGCGACTGGAAGTTTCCCGTCCAGCGCCTCGACGGCCACCGGAACCATCTCGTGGTAGACGCAGACGGCACCAACAGTCAGGTCCGGCAGCCCGATCGCTTCCAAAAGATCGGCCCGCGCGGGTTGCAGCGCCTTGGCACAGAGCCGCCGCACCCGGCCGGGCGTGTCGTCGCCGGACAGGGTCGTCAGGTCGATCATACTGATCGCCCGAGCCAACCAGGCGGCCTGCCAGTCTTTCTTGACCGACCTCCGCCCTGGCAGGGCTGCGGCCCGGCGCATCGTGGCGGGCGTGTTCACCCGCACCGCTTGGACCACCGCCGGGTCGAAGGGCAGGCCAGCATTGCGCGCAAGGTCGGAAGCGGTCACGGGGCAGGTCCGGTTTGTGTCGGTGGAAGGAACGGTCGCACGGGCCAGGGCCCCTGTGCAAGCGGGCCAATCTGAGTCAGTCGCGGGTGCGAAGGACGGTGGCGAATTTGTCGAAGATGGCGGGGGACGCGGCGATGATATGGCCGTCTTCCAGGAGGTTTTGGTCTGCGCGGATCGGTTCGACCAGACCGCCGGCTTCGCGGACGATGAGCATGCCAGCGGCGATGTCCCAGGCGTGTAGGCCCCGTTCCCAGAAGCCATCCCAGCGGCCCGCGGCGACATAGGCCAAATCCAGAGAGGCCACGCCCCAACGGCGCACGCCCGCGCAAACCGGGAGAAGGCGACCAAGGTCCTGCAACGCGGCGGGCAGGTACTTGCCGCCGCCGAAGGGCAGGCCCGTGGCATAGACCGTTTCCATCATCTCCGTGCGGCCCGAGACCCTCAGGCGGGCGCGGCTATCGAGCCAGGCCCCGGCCCCCTTTTCGGCCCAGAAGGTTTCGTCCTTCACCGGGTCGTAGACCACGGCAGAGACAATTTCTCCTTTATGTTCCAAAGCGATGGAGATGGCCCAATGGGGCATGCCGTGCAGGAAGTTCGTGGTGCCGTCCAGGGGGTCGACAATCCAGCGCCGGGTGGGGTCCTTGCCTTCGACGGGTGTGGATTCTTCCCCCAGCCAACCGTAATTCGGGCGCGCTTCGGTCAGGTCTTGGCGGATGGTTTCTTCGGCCCGGTGATCGGCGCGGGACACGAAATCGCCCGGGCCCTTGGTGGAAACCTGCAGGTTCTCGACCTCATTGAAATCTTTCAAAAGACCGCGCCCTGCTTTGCGGGCGGCCTTGATCATGATGTTGAGGTTGGCGCTGCCTTGCATTGGTCCGCTCCGGTTCGGTCAGGCGCGGCGTGTAGCGGAGGGCGCGGCGGGGGACCAGCCCGTTCTGGGC
>JBCDCS010000112.1:0-8093 GCA_039181205.1 Pseudomonadota bacterium | reverse complement strand
GCCCAGCGCATGCGCTTCGCGGTCGAGGCGGTCTGCCTCAACAACGTCACGCGCCGCGCCCAGGACCGCGCCGCGCGCACTCTGAGTTTTCCGATCCGCGAACGGGAAGGGAATTCCATCGTCTATGCCAATCCCGGCACGTTGACATTCCTGCGCATCGGGCCCGCCCCCGAACAGGCCATCACGACGGAACAGGGCCGTACCGTGATCACCGGCAGTGGCTGCTCTGTCGGCTCCCCCGCCGTTGGCCAGGCGCTGGCCCAACGGCTGGCCGGTGAAATCCTGGCCCCGCGCTTCGTCGATGGCAGCGACACGCTGCGCGCCCCCATCGCCGCGGGCCGCAATTCCGAAGGTGGCCTCGGCTTTTTCTTCGAGGGGTTGAGCGTCACGCTCCCGCCCGCCGTCACCACCTTCACCGATCCTAATACCGGCGAAGGCATCGCCTTCGAACACCCGGTGATCCTGATCGTGCACAACTGATTAACGACCCCTGGAGACGACCCCATGGCCATCCTTATCGACGAAACCACCAAAGTGATCTGCCAGGGCTTCACTGGCTCCCAGGGAACGTTCCACAGCGAACAGGCCATCGCCTATGGCACCCAGATGGTGGGTGGCGTCACGCCCGGCAAAGGCGGCATGACCCACCTGGACCTGCCCGTCTTCGACAGCTGCCACGAAGCCGTCGCCAAGACCGGTGCCAATGCAAGCGTGATCTATGTTCCGCCCCCCTTCGCCGCCGACTCGATCCTGGAGGCCATCGACGCCGAAATCCCCCTGGTCGTCTGCATCACCGAAGGCATCCCGGTGCTCGACATGATGAAGGTGAAGCGCGCGCTCGATGGCTCGAAAACCCGGCTCGTGGGGCCCAACTGCCCCGGCGTCATCACGCCAGATGCCTGCAAGATCGGCATCATGCCGGGTCACATTCACAAGCGTGGCTCAGTGGGCGTGGTCTCCCGCTCGGGCACGCTGACCTATGAGGCCGTCAAGCAGACCGCCGATATGGGGCTCGGCCAATCCACGGCTGTCGGTATCGGCGGCGACCCGATCAAGGGGACCGAACATATCGACGTGCTCGACATGTTCCTGGACGACGACGAGACCCAGTCGATGATCATGATCGGTGAGATCGGCGGCACCGCCGAGGAGGAGGCTGCCGAGTTCCTGACCGAACAGAGAAAGAAGGGCCGCTGGAAGCCCACCGCCGGTTTCATCGCCGGGCGTACCGCGCCCCCCGGCCGCCGGATGGGCCATGCCGGCGCCATCGTCGCGGGCGGCAAGGGCGACGCGGAATCGAAGATCGAAGCCATGAAGTCCGCCGGCATCGTCGTCGCCGACAGCCCGGCGACGTTGGGCGAAGCGGTGAAAGCGGCAATCGACGCAGGATGACGGGCGATGGGTGGGGCGTAACCCCATCCTACAGGAGGTGACGATGCCGTTTACAAAAACACTTCGTAGGATGGGGTTCTACCCCATTTTGGCCCTCGCTACCCCCGCCCTCGCCGACATCCCCACCGCCTGCACCGAAACGCCCGGGTTCGACGACGCCATCGCCCAATTGGAAGCCGATGGCTGGCAGGTCCAGGACCGCGACGCCCAGCTGACCGAGACACAGGTCGACGCCGTCGCCTGGACCCTGATGGTGACCCGCTATGTGGGCGGCGGCGATACCGGCGGGCAGGACACCGAGACCTTGCTCGACCTCCAGCGCCAGGCCGCGCCCGGGCTGCTGCTCCGTTTCGACACTGACACAACACGCGCTCGTGTCTTGCTCGACGGCGATGACGCGCTCACGGTCACGCAGACACGGACCATTCCCGGCCGGGTCGAACGGGCGTGCCGCCTCGCCAGCACGGCAGAGCCCGCCGCGGGCATCGAACCGCTCGACGCGACCGGGTTCGACGGTGCTCCCACCACCCTGGCCGAGTGGATCACCGTCCTGCCGGAGGCAGAGTGATGACACCACGTTCCCCCAATCCGACACTTGGCGCACTGACGGCACTCTGCCTGGCGTTGTCTACCGCCCCCGCTGCGGCCGAGATCGGGGATGTGGACCCGCTCGACGGGGAAACCTACCGCGTCGATACCGCCATGGGGCCAATGACGATCACCCTGCCCCCCGGCCTCAGCGTACTGCGCGCCAAGCGCGAACGGTTCCGCTACGGCCTGCGCCTGGATGAAACCAGCATGGCGATGGACACCGCCACGGCCTGGACGACCCAATTCTGCGCCCAGTTCAACCGCCAAGCCGCCCGCCACCGCATCGCCGGCGGCGGCGCGACCGGCCGCAACCTGAAATTCAACTGCCAATAGCCCCGCACCGCACGACCCCGGAGGAAGCCACATGACCGAACAGTCCCCCAACGACGTCTTCCATTCCACGTCCTTCATGCAGGGGCACAACGCGGAATACCTGGAACAGATGTATGCCCGCTACGCCGCCGACCCGGCGGCCGTGGACGACACCTGGAAGCAGTTCTTCGAAGCCCTGGCCGATGACAACGGCGCCGTCCAGGCCGAAGCCCAGGGCCCGTCCTGGGCGCGCACCGATTGGCCGCCGGAACCCGCCGATGACCTGACCGCCGCGCTCACCGGAGACTGGGCCACGCCCGATCCGGCGGAGACCAAGGCGGCGGGCGACAAGATCATGGCCAAGGCCCAGGATACCGGCGCCCAGATCACCGAAGATCAGGTCCGCCGCGCCGTGCTCGATTCCATCCGCGCGCTGATGCTGATCCGCGCCTACCGGATCCGGGGCCACCTGGTGGCCGATCTCGACCCGCTGGGAATGCGCGATCAGACGCCGCATCCGGAACTGGACCCGAAGTCTTACGGCTTCACCGAGGCCGACCTGGACCGTCCGATCTTCATCGACCAGGTGCTCGGGCTGGAAATCGCAACGATCCGCGACATCGTCGCCATCCTCAAGCGCACCTACTGCAACACCTTCGCGCTGCAATACATGCACATCTCCGATCCCGAACAAGCCGGCTGGCTGAAGGAACGGATCGAAGGCTTCGGCAAGGAAATCCAGTTCACCCGCACCGGCCGCCGCGCCATCCTGAACAAGCTGGTCGAGGCCGAGGGCTTCGAAAAATACCTCCACGTCAAATACATGGGCACCAAGCGCTTCGGCCTGGATGGCGGCGAAGCGCTGATCCCTGCGATGGAGCAGATCATCAAGCGCGGCGGTCAGCTGGGCCTGCAGGAAATCGTGATCGGCATGCCGCACCGCGGCCGCCTGTCGGTCCTGGCCAACGTCATGTCGAAACCCTACCGCGCCATCTTCAACGAATTCCAGGGCGGCAGCTTCAAGCCTGACGAGGTCGATGGCTCGGGCGATGTTAAATACCATTTGGGCGCGTCGTCAGATCGGGAATTCGACGGCAACAAGGTCCATATCTCACTGACCGCGAACCCCTCGCACCTGGAAGCCGTGAACCCCGTGGTCCTGGGTAAGGTCCGCGCCAAGCAGGACCATCTGGGCGACACCGACCGCAAACAGGTCTGCGGCATCCTGCTCCACGGCGACGCGGCCTTCGCGGGACAGGGCGTCGTGGCCGAATGCTTCGCGCTCTCTGGTGTCCGCGGGCACCGCACCGGCGGCACGATCCATATCGTGGTCAACAACCAGATCGGCTTCACCACGGCGCCGCACTTCTCCCGCTCCTCGCCCTACCCGACCGATAATGCGCTGGTCGTGGAAGCCCCGATCTTCCACGTCAACGGCGACGATCCGGAGGCCGTCGTCCACGCGGCCCGGGTCGCCACCGAGTTCCGCCAGAAATTCGGCAAGGACGTCGTCATCGACATCTTCTGTTACCGCCGCTTCGGCCACAACGAGGGTGATGAACCGATGTTCACCAACCCGATCATGTACAAGCGGATCAAGGGTCATAAGACGACCCTGTCGCTTTATACGGAACGGCTGGTGAAGGACGGGCTGATCCCGGAAGGCGAAATCGAGGATATGAAGGCCGCGTTCCAGGCCCAGCTTGCCGACGAGTTCGAGGCCGGAAAGGATTACAGGCCCAACAAGGCCGACTGGCTCGACGGGCGCTGGTCCCACATCGATAAGCGCAACGAAGAGGAATATATTCGCGGCGAAACCGCGATCCCGGCCGAAACCTTCAACGAGGTCGGCCATGCGCTAGGCAACGTCCCGGACGACCTGCCCCTGCACAAGACGGTCACGCGCCTGCTGGAGGCCCGCCGCAAGATGTTCGACGCGGGCGAGGGCTTCGATTGGGCCACGGCCGAAGCCTTGGCCTTCGGCTCACTCTTGACCGAAGGCTACCGCGTCCGCCTGGCCGGGCAGGACTCCACCCGCGGCACCTTTTCTCAGCGCCATTCCGGCCTGGTGAACCAGGAAAACGAGGACCGGTATTACCCGCTCAACCACATCCGCGAAGGCCAAGCCCATTACGAGGTGATCGACAGCGCGCTCAGCGAATATGCCGTGCTCGGCTTCGAATACGGCTACTCGCTCGCCGAACCCAATGCGCTCGCCATGTGGGAGGCGCAGTTCGGCGATTTCGCCAACGGCGCCCAGATCATGTTCGACCAGTTCATTTCGTCCGGCGAAAGCAAATGGTTGCGCATGTCCGGCTTGGTCTGTCTGCTGCCCCATGGCTTCGAAGGCCAGGGCCCGGAACACTCCTCCGCCCGGCTGGAACGCTTCCTGCAGATGTGCGGCTCCGACAACTGGATCGTGGCCAATTGCTCGACCCCGTCGAACTACTTCCACATCCTCCGCCGCCAATTGCACCGCGACTTCCGCAAGCCGCTGATCCTGATGACGCCGAAAAGCCTGCTGCGCCACAAGATGGCGGTCAGCCGGAAAGAGGACTTCATCACCGGGTCCAGCTTCCACCGGGTTCTGTGGGACGATGCCGAACAGGGCAATTCCGACTTGGATCTGCTGGCGGACGACAAGATCAAGCGCGTCGTCATCTGCTCGGGCAAGGTCTACTACGATCTGCTGGAGGCGCGGGACGAAGCCGGGAAGACCGACACCTACATCCTTCGGCTGGAGCAGTTCTATCCCTTCCCCGCGCTGTCCATGGTCAACGAACTCCAGCGGTTCAAGCAGGCCGAAATCGTCTGGTGCCAGGAAGAGCCCAAGAACCAGGGCGCCTGGACCTTCGTGGAACCCAATATCGAATGGGTCCTGACCCGCATCGGGGCATCGCACACCCGGCCCGTCTATGCCGGTCGCCCCGCCTCGGCCTCACCCGCCACCGGCCTGGCCAGCCAACACAAATCCCAACAAGAAGCGCTCGTCTCCGAGGCGCTCGGCACGGAGTAAGTCCCATGTCCATCGAAGTGAAAGTCCCGACCCTGGGCGAGAGCGTTACGGAGGCGACGGTCGCCACCTGGTTCAAGCAGCCGGGCGACGCGGTCGCCGCCGATGAGATGCTCTGCGAGTTGGAAACCGACAAGGTCACCGTCGAGGTTCCCGCCCCCAGCGCGGGCACCCTGGGCGAGATCGTCGCCCCCGAAGGCGAAACCGTCGGCGTGGACGCCCTGCTGGCCACGATTTCCGAAGGCGATGGCGCGGCCCCGGCCCCCGAAGCCGCGGCCCCCGCGACCAATGGCGCGGCCCAGCCGGCCCCCACGGCCGCCGAAGCCGCCCCGGCCGAACCCAGTGGCGAAGACACCCAGACCGTCCCCGTCATGGTGCCCGCCCTGGGCGAATCCGTGACCGAAGCCACCGTCTCCACCTGGTTCAAGCAATCGGGTGACGCGGTCGCCGCCGACGAAATGCTCTGCGAGTTGGAAACCGACAAGGTCTCCGTCGAAGTCCCGGCGCCCGCCGCCGGCACCTTGGGCGATATCCTCGCCAAGGAAGGCGACACCGTCGCCGCGGGCGGCCAACTCGCCACCCTGACCGCCGGGGCCGGTGCCCATGTTTCCGCCCCCCACGCCATGGATCCGCGCCCCAATCCCGATGCGGGGCCAGAGCAGTTGGCGGCCGCCCAAGCCAACGTGGCCGCCGCCGCCAAGGGTGATGTGGAAGATGCGCCATCGGCCAAGAAGATGATGGCGGAACAGGGCCTCACTCAAGCGGATGTCCATGGCACCGGCCGCGATGGCCGCGTGATGAAGGAAGACGTTCTCAAGGCCGCCGCCACGATCACGGCCCCCGCGCCTGCGGCCCGTGCGCCCGTCCCAGCGGACCAGGCCGACCGCGAGGAACGGGTCAAGATGACCCGCCTGCGCCAGACCATCGCCAAGCGCCTGAAGGACGCCCAGAACACGGCCGCCATGCTCACCACCTATAACGAGGTGGACATGACCGAGGTCATGGCGCTGCGCTCCGAATACAAAGACCTGTTCGAAAAGAAGCACGGCGTCCGCCTCGGCTTCATGTCCTTCTTCACCAAGGCCTGCATCCACGCCCTGCAGGAAGTGCCTGAGGTCAATGCCGAAATCGACGGCACCGACGTGGTCTACCACCACTATGTCAACATGGGGATCGCCGCGGGCACGCCGCAGGGCCTCGTCGTCCCCGTCATCCGCGACGTGGACCAGATGAGCTTCGCCGCCATCGAGAAGGCCATCGCCGAGAAGGGCCGCGCCGCCCGCGACGGCAAACTGAAGATGGAGGACATGCAGGGCGGCACCTTCACCATCTCCAACGGCGGTGTCTACGGCTCGCTCATGTCCTCACCGATCCTCAACCCCCCCCAATCGGGCATTCTGGGCATGCACAAAATCCAAGACCGCCCAATGGTGATCGGCGGCGAAATTAAGATCCGCCCGATGATGTATCTGGCGCTGAGCTACGACCACCGGATCGTCGACGGCAAAGGCGCCGTGACTTTCCTGGTGCGGGTGAAAGAGGCGCTGGAGGATCCAAGGCGGTTGTTGATGGATTTGTAATGGATGGCCGCGGAATTGGACCTAATGCCGGACACACTTCGAGAGACCCTGGAAGAGACCGATCAGGACGACCTGCCTCTTGAACTCTTCAACGTGGTGGTCGGTCTGATCTTCGATTCCCTCGTCAGGGAATTTCCGATGTGGCGCCGGCTCACGCCCGGCTATCTCGGCAAGAGCTTTGAGACGCTGGTGGATTTCGCCGAAGCCGAGGAGGTCTTGCCGACAGGGCGCATCCGACAGGCCAAGGACAACTACATGCTTCGCTCCAACGTCCCACCTGACATGTACATCAAGGAAAGCGTCGATTGGCTGGTCGCCGAAGGCTTTCTGCTTGGGCGAAATACCCCCATTGGCCGCGATGGCATTCAATCCCTGACTGAGCACACATTGTCAGCCCGTACGCTTGAGATTCTGAACCGGCCCATGCCCGGATTGGGACAGAGCTACGCCAATCGCCTGAGCGATGCCGCACGGGCCGGCGGCGGGGAGGCGGGCAAGGCCGCCATCGGCGAGATCGTTGGCCAAATCATCGGCGCCGCGACGAAATCCATGGCAGGGTTGGGCTAGCACGGTAGGGTGGGTGACAACCCACAGCGCGTTGGACGGTCTCTAAAGCGGTGGGTTTTCACCCACCCTACCGGCACCCCCTCCGAAAGCCCCACCCCATGCCCAGCGGCGCCTGGGTCGTCCACGGGGCCGTCACCAACCCCGGCGAATACGCGAACTACCAGCGGGCCGCCGCCATCCGCCGGACCAATTCCGACAGCGATATCGTCATTATCGAAGGCACGCCCGAGCGCACGCCATGGACGGGCGGGGCGGCGATGTGCCAAATCCCTTTGCCGCTCCTATCAACCTGACCCCGGAGGCACGCCATGACCCCCGAACTCACCTATCTCACCTATGCCGTGCTCCTGCTGATCGCCCATATGGTCGTGCAGGCCACGCTGTCGGACCTGTCCAAGGGGATCGGCTGGGCACTGGGCCCCCAGGACGAAAGCCGCGACCAGAACGCCGTCGCGGGCCGCGTGGATCGGGCGCTGCGCAACTACGTCTACAACCTGCCCGCCTTCATCGCCTTGGCGCTGATGCTGCACGTCACGGGGCTCGGCACCGAAGGCACAGCCCTGGGCGCGGCCATCTGGTTCTGGGCCCGCATCGCCTACATACCCGCCTATGCCGCCGGCATCCCGCTCATCCGCTCG
>JBCDCS010000111.1:0-8125 GCA_039181205.1 Pseudomonadota bacterium | reverse complement strand
GTTCGTCTCCATCTCGGCGCCGTCCGCGTCCTTGCCCGCCACCGAGATTGTGGACAACATGGCCTCGGTGACCTTGTCGTTACACTTCGACCAGGCGTCCACGACCTTGTTGTACTTCTCACCCTGGGTGATGAGGCCGTCCATGTATTGCTGCTCGAAGTCCTTGACCTGCTCGCGCGTGGCTTCGACTTCGGGCCACTTGGCCTCAGGCACGACCATGTCGTCCTTGCCGAACGAGATGCCGGCCTTGAAGGCCTCGCGGAAGCCAAGGGTCATGATCTGATCGCAGAAGATGACCGATTCCTTCTGGCCGCAATAGCGGTAGACGGTGTCGATGACCTGCTGGACTTCCTTCTTGCGCAGGAGGCGGTTGACCAGGTCGAACGGCGCCTTCGCGTTCAAGGGCAACATGGCGCCCAGGCGGACGCGGCCCGGCGTGGTGTCGAAGACGACGCCCACTTCCTGGCCCATCTCGTCGATCTGGGTGACGCGTGCCTTGATCTTGGCGTGCAGGTGCACTTCGCCCGCTTCCAGCGCATGGGTGACCTCGTCCACCGAGGCGAAGGTCATGCCCTCGCCCTTCATGCCTTCACGCTCCATCGACACGTAGTAGAGGCCGAGGATCATGTCTTGGGACGGCACGATGATCGGTGCGCCGTTGGCGGGCGACAGCACGTTGTTGGTGGACATCATCAGCACACGCGCTTCGAGCTGGGCTTCGAGGCTCAGCGGCACGTGGACGGCCATCTGATCGCCGTCGAAGTCAGCGTTGAAGGCCGAGCAGACGAGCGGGTGCAGCTGGATCGCCTTGCCCTCGATGAGGACCGGCTCGAAGGCCTGGATGCCCAGGCGGTGTAGGGTGGGCGCGCGGTTGAGGAGGATCGGGTGTTCGCGGATGACTTCATCCAGGATGTCCCAGACCTCCGGGCGCTCCTTCTCGACCAGCTTCTTGGCTTGCTTGACCGTGCTGGAGAGTCCCTTGGCTTCGAGCCGCGAATAGATGAACGGCTTGAAGAGCTCGAGCGCCATCTTCTTCGGCAACCCGCATTGGTGGAGCTTCAATTCCGGGCCGGTCACAATGACCGAGCGGCCCGAGAAGTCCACGCGCTTGCCGAGCAGGTTCTGCCGGAACCGGCCCTGCTTGCCCTTGAGCATATCCGACAGCGACTTGAGCGGCCGCTTATTGGCGCCCGTTATGACGCGGCCGCGGCGGCCGTTGTCGAAGAGCGCATCGACGGATTCCTGCAGCATCCGCTTTTCGTTGCGCACGATGATGTCGGGCGCGCGCAACTCGATGAGCCGCTTGAGGCGGTTGTTGCGGTTGATCACCCGGCGATAGAGATCGTTCAGGTCCGACGTGGCGAAGCGGCCGCCATCCAGCGGCACCAGCGGGCGCAGTTCCGGCGGGATGACCGGGATCACCGTCAGGATCATCCATTCCGGGCGGTTGCCGGATTCAATGAAGTTCTCGACGATCTTCAAGCGCTTGATGATCTTTTTCGGCTTCAGCTCACCCGTGGCTTCCTTGAGATCCTCGCGCAGTTGAGCGGCCTCAGCTTCGAGGTCGATCTGGCTCAGCATCTCGCGGATGGCTTCGGCACCGATATTGGCCTGGAACGCGTCCACGCCATACGCGTCCTGGGCGTCCATATATTCCTCTTCGGACATGAGCTGTCCGTAGGTGAGGTCGGTCAGGCCCGGCTCGATCACCACATAGTTCTCGAAATAGAGGATCCGCTCCAAGTCGCGCAGCGTCATGTCCAGCATCAGGCCGATGCGCGATGGCAGCGACTTGAGGAACCAGATATGGGCGACGGGCGAGGCCAGCTCGATATGGCCCATGCGCTCGCGCCGGACCTTCTGGAGCGTGACCTCGACGCCGCATTTCTCGCAGACGACGCCGCGATACTTCATGCGCTTATACTTGCCGCAGAGGCACTCGTAGTCCTTGATCGGCCCGAAGATGCGGGCGCAGAACAGGCCATCACGCTCGGGCTTGAAGGTCCGGTAGTTGATGGTCTCGGGCTTCTTGATCTCGCCATAGGACCACGAAAGGATTCGCTCCGGGCTCGCCAAAGAGACCTTGATTTCGTCGAACACCTTTTGTGGCGCGACGGGGTTAAACGGGTTGTTGGTGAGTTCCTGGTTCATGTCAGGTCCTTACAAAAAAGGTGATTGCGGAGGGCGACAAGCGAGGGCGGGGCAGTCCCCCTTGCCTCACTCCGACTCTTCCTCCGCATCCAGGAGTTCCATGTTCAGGCCGAGGCCGCGGACTTCCTTGACGAGCACGTTGAAGCTCTCAGGCACGCCCGCCTCGAAGTTGTCCTCGCCCTTGACGATCGACTCGTAGACCTTGGTCCGGCCGGCCACGTCGTCGGACTTCACCGTCAGCATCTCCTGCAAGGTGTAGGCCGCGCCGTAGGCTTCCAGCGCCCAGACCTCCATCTCGCCGAAGCGCTGACCGCCGAACTGGGCCTTACCACCCAGCGGCTGCTGGGTGACTAGGGAGTAGGGCCCGGTGGAGCGTGCGTGGATCTTGTCATCCACCAGGTGGTGCAGCTTCAGCAGATACTTCACGCCGACGGTCACCGGGCGAGAGAATTTCTCACCCGTGCGGCCGTCGAACAGGTCCGATTGACCGGAGGTGTCGAAGCCCGCGCGGGTCAGCGCGTCGTTCACGTCGCCTTCCTTCGCGCCGTCGAAGACGGGGGTCGCGATGGGAACGCCGTGGGTGACGTTGCCGGCGGCTTCCAGCAGATCCTCTTCGCCCATGGACGCGAGCATCTCTTCATAGGCTTCCTCGCCATAGGCAATCTTCATCGCGTCGCGCACCGGCGTCAGGTCGCCGGAGCGCCTGTATTCGTCCAGCGCATCGTCGATCTGAATGCCCAGACCGCGCGCGGCCCAGCCCATATGGGTTTCCAGGATCTGGCCCACATTCATCCGGCTCGGCACGCCGAGCGGGTTCAAGACGAAGTCGACCGGGGTCCCGTCGGCCAGGAAGGGCATATCCTCCATGGGCACGACCTTCGAGATGACGCCTTTGTTGCCGTGGCGGCCGGCCATCTTGTCGCCGGGCTGGAGCTTGCGCTTCACGGCGATGAAGACCTTGACCATCTTCATCACACCGGGTGGCAGGTCGTCGCCGCGGCGAACCTTCTCGACCTTGTCTTCGAAACGGGCTTCCAGGGCGCGCTTCTGGATCTCGTATTGCTCGTTCAAGGCTTCGACCTGCTGGGCCGCCTCCTCGTCCTCCAATGCGATCTGCCACCACTGGCCGAAGCTGAGTTCGGACAGGGCCGCCTCGTCGACGATGCTGCCGGACCGGAAGCCCTTGGGACCTTTGACGGCCTTCTGGCCTTCGATCATGCTGCGCAGGCGGGCATAGATGTTGCGGTCCAGGATTTCGCGCTCGTCATCGCGGTCGCGGGCCAGGCGTTCGACCTGCTCGCGCTCGATCTGCAATGCGCGCTCGTCCTTTTCGACGCCGTGGCGGTTAAAGACGCGGACTTCCACGACGGTACCGTAATCGCCCGGCTTAACCCGAAGCGACGTGTCGCGAACGTCGGACGCCTTCTCCCCGAAGATGGCGCGGAGCAGCTTTTCCTCCGGCGTCATCGGGCTTTCGCCCTTCGGCGTGATCTTACCCACGAGGATGTCGCCCGGCTCCACATCGGCGCCGATGTAGACAATGCCCGCTTCGTCGAGGTTGCGCAGGGCTTCCTCGCCGACATTGGGGATGTCGCGGGTGATCTCTTCCGGCCCCAGCTTTGTATCGCGGGCGGCGACTTCAAATTCCTCGATATGGATCGAAGTGAAAACGTCGTCGCGGGCGACCCGCTCGGAGATCAGGATCGAGTCCTCATAGTTGTAGCCATTCCACGGCATGAAGGCGACGATGACGTTCTTGCCGAGCGCCAGTTCCCCCATATCGGTGGACGGGCCGTCGGCGATCACCTGACCCTTGGCCACCGTGTCACCCACCTTCACCAGCGGACGCTGGTTGATGCAGGTGTTCTGGTTCGATCGCTGGAACTTGCGCAGGCGATAGATGTCCACGCCGGCATCGCCAAGCGCCAGATCCTCGGTCGCACGCACAACGATCCGCTGGGCATCGACCTGGTCGATCACACCGCCACGGGTCGCCATGATGGCGGCGCCGGAATCGCGGGCCACGACACCTTCCATACCGGTGCCGACGAAGGGCGCGTCAGCCCGAAGGAGCGGTACGGCCTGGCGCTGCATGTTCGAACCCATGAGCGCGCGGTTGGCGTCGTCGTTTTCCAGGAACGGGATGAGGGCAGCAGCCACGGAGACAAGCTGCTTCGGCGACACGTCGATCAGATCGACGTTTTCGCGGGATTGCAGCATGTAGTCGCCCGATTGCCGGGTGGAGACGAGTTCGTTCTTGAACGCACCGTCCTCGGTCAATTGGGCGTTGGCCTGGGCCACGGTGTGCCGCATCTCCTCGGTCGCGGACATGTAGTGGACCTCGTCGGTCACCTTGCCGTCCTCGACCTTGCGATAGGGCGTTTCGATGAAGCCGTATTTGTTCACTCGCGCGAAGGTGGCGAGCGAGTTGATGAGGCCGATATTCGGGCCTTCCGGCGTCTCGATGGGGCACATCCGGCCGTAATGGGTCGGGTGCACGTCGCGCACCTCGAAGCCGGCGCGTTCGCGCGTCAGACCGCCCGGCCCCAGCGCCGAGAGGCGGCGCTTGTGGGTCACTTCGGAGAGCGGGTTCGTCTGGTCCATGAACTGGCTGAGCTGGGACGACCCGAAGAATTCGCGCACCGCAGCAGCAGCAGGCTTCGCATTGATCAAATCCTGCGGCATGACCGTGTCGATTTCGACGCTCGACATCCGCTCTTTGATCGCCCGCTCCATCCGCAGAAGGCCGACGCGGTACTGGTTCTCCATCAGCTCGCCGACGGACCGAACCCGGCGGTTGCCAAGGTGGTCGATATCGTCGATCTCACCCTTGCCGTCGCGCAACTCCACCAGGGCCTTCACGCAAGCGACGATGTCCTCATCGCGGAGCGTGCGGACAGTGTCCTCGGCATCGAGGGCGAGGCGCATGTTCATCTTCACGCGGCCAACGGCGCTGAGGTCATAGCGCTCGCTGTCGCGGAAAAGTTGGTCGAACAGGGTCTGCGCGGCCTCCACGGTGGGCGGCTCACCCGGGCGCATGACGCGGTAGATGTCCATGAGCGCGGTGTCGCGGCCCATGTTTTTGTCCGACGCCATGGTGTTGCGCATGTAGGGGCCGACATTGACGTTATCGATGTCGAGGATCGGCAGATCCTCGATCCCCGCATCCAGCAGATCCTTCAGAGTGCCGCCGGTCACTTCGCCGTTCTTGTCGACTTCCCAGGTTAGTTCGTCACCCGCCTCAACGAAGATCGCGCCGTTGGATTCATCGATGATATCCTGGGCGGCGAATTTGCCGACCACCGCGTCAAACGGGACAAGGATCTGTTCGACCTTGCCGTCTTCGCGCAGTTTCTTGACTTGGCGCGGAGTGACCTTCTTGCCAGCTTCCAGCACGACTTCACCGGTGGCCGCGTCAATCACGTCCATCGCGGGGCGGGAGCCGGAATAGCGCTCGGGGAAGAACTTGGTAGCCCAGCCTTCGCCCTTCCGATGGGTGTAATTCACCGTGTCGTAGTAAGTGCTCATGATGCCTTCCTGATCCATGCCCAGGGCATAAAGCAGGGTGGTCACCGGCAGCTTGCGGCGGCGGTCGATGCGGCAGAAGACCAAATCCTTGGCGTCGAATTCGAAGTCCAGCCACGAGCCGCGATAGGGGATGATGCGGCAGGCGAAGAGCAGCTTGCCGGAGCTGTGGGTCTTGCCCTTGTCGTGATCGAAGAACACGCCGGGCGAGCGATGCATCTGGGAGACGATCACCCGCTCGGTCCCGTTCACGATGAACGTGCCGTTCTTGGTCATCAGGGGCATGTCACCCATGAAAACGTCTTGTTCTTTGATATCTTTGACGGATTTGGCGCCGGTTTCTTCGTCCACATCGAAAACGATGAGGCGCAGGGTCACCTTCAGCGGGGCGCTGTAGGTCATGTCGCGTTGCTGGCATTCTTCGACGTCGTATTTGGGTTCCTCAAGATCGTACTTCACGAATTCCAGGACGGCGGTTTCGTTGAAGTCCTTGATCGGGAAGACGGACTGGAATGTGCCCATGAGGCCTTCGCCATCCATGGGGTCCGGCTGGTCACCGGACTTCAGGAACAGATCGTAAGAGGATTTCTGAACCTCGATGAGGTTCGGCATCTGAAGGACTTCCTCCAGCTTGCCATAATAACGACGAATACGCTTGGAGGACGCTTGCGTCTGAGCCATGTGATGGTCTCTTTCTTTCGGTTTCGCGCCATGTCGTCCGTCGGGGCACCGGACGCATGGCCTGCGAAGGGTCGCTGGAGGGGAACCATCTGGCCCGCCGTCCCACGGGCGTGCCTTCGTTCCATCCTCCTGACCGGAAAAACCGCGCGGTCCGCGGCTTTTCGAGACAGGAGCGGGCGGGACCGGTTTCCCGGACCCACCCCCTTTGTTTTTGGTCGGCTCGGTGGGTTTTCACCCACTCGACCGGCACCCGCCCTGGCCGATTGGGCCGGGCGGGCGACAGCCCACCGATTACTTGAGCTCGACTTCCGCGCCGGCGGCTTCGAGCTTGCCTTTGATCTCCTCGGCTTCGGCCTTATCGACGCCTTCCTTGACGGCCTTGCCGCCAGCTTCGACCAGGTCCTTGGCTTCCTTGAGGCCCAGACCGGTGATGCCGCGCACTTCCTTGATCACGTTGATCTTGGAGGCACCGGCCGACTTCAGGATGACGTCGAATTCGGTCTGTTCCTCACCGCCGCCGGCACCGCCAGCGTCACCGGCCGGACCGGCCATCATCACCGCGCCGCCGGCGGCGGGCTCGATGCCGTATTCGTCCTTGAGGATGGTTTTCAGTTCCTGGGCTTCCAGAAGGGTCAGGCCCACGATTTGTTCAGCGAGAGCTTTCAGATCAGCCATTGTTTGATTTCCAGTTCGTTAAGATGTGTTCCGATGTCGCGAATACAAGTCCACGACGAGGGATGACAGTTGGTCCTTATGCCGCCTTCTCTTCGATGGACGAGAGAATGCTCGCGATGTTGGAAGCAGGCGCGCCAATGGCCCCGGCGATGTTCGAAGCGGGCGCCCCGATGCAGCCCACGATGGAAGCGATAAGCTCCTCGCGGCTGGGCATCTTGGCGACGGCTTTGACACCGGCGACGTCCAATGCGTTCTCTCCCATGGCTCCGCCCAGGATTTCCAACTTGGAATTATCCTTGGCGTAGTCGTCGATCACCTTGGCCGCGGCCACGGGATCTTCGGAATAGGCGAGAACGGTCATGCCCCTCAGGTAATCCGCGATCGAGGCCGCGGGCTTCCCTTCCAGGGCGATCTTGGCGAGCTTGTTCTTGGCAACGCGCACGGACCCGCCCGCTTCGCGCATGCGTGCGCGCAGGTCCTGCATTTCGGCAACTGTCATACCCTCGTAGTGGCTGACCACCACGACGCCAGAGCTTTCGAAGATCTGGCCGAGTTCCTCGACCACTTTCTCTTTCTGCGCTCTATCCACAGTTTCACTCCAATTATGGAGGGTTTCCCCTCCGGCTCATTCAGGCAGGGTTTCCCCCGCCGACGGGTCCAATGAAGGGCCCTTGCCAGATCGCCCGAACGGGTGTTCGGAAATCAGTCTCGGGTCCCATCTCGGGAAGGAATTACTGCGCCTCATCGACCTTTTCAGGTCTCTTCGGCCCGACCCTCCGTCTCGGACAGAACAGGGCGTTGCCGCCCTGCTGATCCCCGCCCGAGGGCGGGAAACTTCGTGAACGGCCTCAGGCCGTCGTCTCGTTGCCGGTCGCGCTTTCGACGCTGACCGACACGCCCGGCCCCATGGTGGAGCTGAGCGAGATCTTCTGAAGGTACGACCCCTTGGCGCCCGACGGCTTGGCTTTGGAGACCGCGTCGACAAAGGCCAACACGTTTTCCTTCAGCTTGGCTTCGTCGAACGACGCCTTGCCGACGCCGGCATGGACGACGCCGTTCTTTTCGGCCTTGAACTGAACCTGGCCGCCTTTGG
>JBCDCS010000110.1:0-8154 GCA_039181205.1 Pseudomonadota bacterium | reverse complement strand
CCGGGGATGCGGTGGTCTTGCCGGGCATCATGAGCCGCAAGAAACAGATCATCCCGGCCCTCAAGGTCTGAGCGCCGGGCGTCTCGGGTATAGACAACGTGATAGCTGCGCGAACGTCCCGTTGAGACCGCGCGACGCCGGTCAGGCGGGATCGCGGAAAACGAAGACGGTGATGGTGACGGCGAGAAGGAGCAGGATCGCGACGCCGGCCTCGAAGCCGCCGGGCGTGGACCCGTGCATCTGATCCATCAGGCTGCCGACGCAATACGGTACGCCGTTCCAATCGTTGATACACAACCTCATAGGCCGATCCCCTAAAATCCCCTGATCCCAATAGTGGAGAGATTCCCACCAAATTGAGGCAAATTTTAGGCAGGCGAGTTTCCGAAACGGATACGTTAGGCGTCTTGGGCCAGCCGGTCTTCCAGCACCTCAAACGGCACGCCTGGCACGTCTTTTGCGCCGCGGATCACCAGCGACGTCTTCACCGAAGCCACGTTTTCGGCGGCCGTAAGTTGCCCGGTCAGAAACGATTGGAAGGTCGACAGGTCCGGCGCGACACATTTGAGGATGAAGTCGATCTCGCCGTTCAGCATGTGGCATTCCCGGACCAGCGGCCATTGGCGGGCCAGTGCTTCGAAAGCCGACAGGTCGGATTCAGCCTGTCGCAGCAGCGAGACCATGGCAAATACTTGTACTTCGAAGCCGAGCGTTCGGGCATCCACATCGGCATGATAGCCCTGGATCAGGCCGGACTCCTCCAGCGCGCGCACCCGGCGCAAACAGGGCGGTGCGCTGATCCCCACCCGACGGGCCAATTCCACATTGGTCATCCGGCCATCCGCCTGCAGTTCCGCGAGGATCTGGCGGTCGATGGAGTCGAGCTTGGTGGCGGGCATGAGGTCTCCGGGACGTATTTGCGTTCATGTCCCATGCCGGCGCGGCGTGCGCAATATAGTTTCACAACTGCCGGTTGCGAATGATTTGCAAGGCCTGGGAGGATGCGAGAATTTTGCTCGTCCCGCATGGGATCCGGAAAATCGCCGTAGGTGCCCCGCGCCGCTCGATTTTTGGTCGCCGGAGCGTCCGAAATCTAGCCGACACCATGTCGATTCCTTAACAAAACGTTGACGTGAGGGTCATGTGGCCGCAAAATCGGCACATAATCGCCGATTCATTGTTCATTTCCGGCAATTTTTTGAAAGGACATCTTTATGAATATGCCAAAGATTGCAATGGCTTTGCTTGCAGGAGTGGTCGCGTTGGGCACCACCAGCGCGTCCGCCACAACAGTAAATACAATCTCCAATGTGGTGTTTATTGTTGACGAGTCCGGATCGATGGCGGGCGAACAGGCCTTCTTGGAAAATACGGTCGTCGATGGACTCGATGCCGGGCTCGCTGCTGCAGGTGTGACCAACCGCAGCTACGCCGTTGTCGGCTTCGGCGGCGGCGGCACGGGTAACCTTGGTGATTTGGTCGGGCCCCTCACATCAGACACGACAGCGACGAAAGCGGCCCTGAATAACCTGAACACTTCTGGTAGTTTCGAGGACGGCTATTCAGCTATTGACTTCGCGCTGAACAACATCTCGTTCACGCCGGGCGCTGCGGTTAACTTCATTCTCGTAACGGACGAAGATCGAGACAATGGCAACGGTGCGCTGACCACGGCTTCGATCCTGTCGTCACTTTCGAACAGCAACATCTTGCTAAACGCGGTTGTTGACAATGAGTTGGATGCTGACTCGACTACGCCTGGTACGCAGCGTGCGCTCGGTGTCGATTCTGACGGCAATTCCTACACTGCCGATGGAAGTGGTGGCTTCAACACGGGCACGAACGGCGCTCTGACAGACGCTGACTTTGGCAGTACGCGTGCCGACTATTCGCAGCTCGCGTTGGACACCGGTGGTGCCGTTTGGGATCTGAACTTGTTGCGCGCCGGTGGTACGACGGCGGATTCCTTCGCTAACGCCTTCATCGATATCAAGGTGAGCGAGATCATTTCGCAGCCGCCGACGAATGGTGGTCCGACCCCCGTTCCGCTTCCTGCGGCTGGTTGGATGCTTCTCGCGGGTCTCGGCGGATTGGTGGCGATGCGTCGGCGTCGGCCGGCCTAAGCCCTACTGGCATCCTATAAGGTTTAGCCCGCCCCAACCTGGGGCGGGCTTTTTTGATAGGCCGATGACGCGGCCTTCCATCTATGCCGGCGGGCGCCTATTTTGGCACGACTAAGCATTCTGCCCGAAGGTTGCGCCATGCCCGACACCCGCCATTCCAAGGTTCTGATCATCGGCTCCGGTCCGGCTGGATATACCGCGGCCGTCTATGCCAGCCGTGCCATGCTGGAACCGGTGCTTGTCCAGGGCATCCAGCCGGGCGGCCAGCTGACTATTACCACCGAAGTCGAGAACTGGCCCGGTGACACCGAGGTGCAGGGGCCCGATCTGATGGTTCGGATGGAAGCCCATGCCAAGGCCGTGGGCACCGATATCGTGTCGGATCACATCGCGTCACTGGACTTGGGTAAGCGGCCTTTCACCGCGAAGGGGGAGAGCGGCACGACCTATACGGCCGATGCCCTGATCCTGGCCACGGGCGCCCAGGCGAAGTGGCTGGGTCTGCCATCTGAAGAGCACTTCAAGGGCTTCGGTGTCTCGGCCTGTGCGACCTGCGATGGCTTCTTCTATCGCGGCAAGGACGTGGCGGTTGTGGGCGGCGGCAACACGGCCGTCGAAGAGGCGCTGTTCCTGACCAATTTTGCGTCGAAGGTCACGTTGATCCACCGGCGCGACAGCCTTCGGGCCGACAAGATCCTGCAGGACCGTCTGTTCAAGAACCCGAAGGTCGAGATCATCTGGGATCATGAGGTGGATGAAGTACTGGGCGCCGATCAGCCCCGCGGTGTCGAAGCGCTGCGCCTCGAGCACGCCCAGACGGGCGAGACGCAAGAGATCGCGGTCCACGGCTTCTTCGTGGCCATTGGCCATGCGCCCGCATCGGAATTGGTCGCGGATTGGCTCGACCTGCACAATGGCGGCTATGTCGTCACCAAGCCCGATTCCACGGCGACGTCGATCCCGGGCGTGTTCGCGGCCGGTGACCTGACCGATCATATCTATCGTCAGGCCGTGACGTCGGCCGGTATGGGGTGCATGGCCGCTTTGGAGGCCGAACGGTTCCTGGCCGAACATGGTCTCGACAGCGAGGTTGGATCGGATTCGGTCCCGTCCCAGGCTGAAAGCACGCCGGTCGACGAACCCGCCGAATAGATGCCATGCCGGCCCGCATGATTTCGGGTCGGTTCTGGCTGATGATCTTCACGGCCTCCGACGCCGATCTTCTGCGTCCGGCCAGTGCGCCAGAGGGTCGGGCCCATCGTTACCCGTCCGTCTGACGACTTGAGCTTGTTGGACGGCCGGGGCAGGCTGGCGCGAACTGCAGAACATCGGAAAACCAATGCGTCGCGTCGCCCTTTTTGCAATTGCTTCAGGCCTCGCCGCTTGCGTTGCGACGCCGCCGCCTGACGGTCCCCCTTCGGCCACCCGCGCAGCTTTGGCTAGCGGGGCTTGCCCGTCGCCCGATCCGGTGCGCGACGGGCCGTTGGTCGATGCCATCCGCCGGGACGATGCCGCGTCAGTCGAAGCGCGCTTGGCGCAGGCCCCCGACGATTCGCGGGCCCGCGCGGCGCTGGTGCTGATTTCGGGCCAGGGTGCATTGGATCAGGACGAAGCGGCCTGCTTTGCGCCCTACTTCGTCTGAGCCACCGCCTCGGTCTGTCGCAGTTTGGCCAGGAAACGCGCCGTTCTTCCAAAGGCGTCACGGCGCCAGTTGATCCATTGCAGCCGAAGGGCTAAGGGCGCGCCTAATCCCGCACCGCGCGGCCATCCAGCCTATTTTCGACGAAAGAACCTTTGATGACTCCGGCGAACCTTGCCCCCATCCCCGAACTCTATGTCAGCTATGACAGCGCTCAAAAACTGAAGACCGAAGCGGCGGACCTGCCGTCTATCGATCTGACACCGCGCCAGATTTGTGACCTGGAACTCCTGATGAATGGCGGCTTCAACCCGCTCAAGGGCTTCCTGGGCCAGGCGGATTACGACAGCGTCGTCGAGAAGATGCGCCTTGCCGACGGCACGCTTTGGCCGATGCCGATCACGCTCGACGTGTCCAAGAAGGTGGCTGACACGATCGAGGAAGGGCAGGATATCGCCCTTCGCGATCAGGAGGGCGTCATCCTGGCGATCCTGTCGGTGTCCGACAAATGGACCCCCGACAAGAAACGCGAGGCCGAAAAGGTCTTCGGCGCCGACGATCTGGCCCACCCGGCCGTCAACTACCTGCACAACACGGCGGGCGACGTTTACCTGGGCGGACCGATCACCGGCATCCAGCAGCCGATCCATTACGATTTCCGCGCCCGCCGCGACACGCCCAACGAGTTGCGCGCCTATTTCCGCAAGCTGGGCTGGCGACGCATCGTGGCTTTTCAGACCCGCAATCCGCTGCACCGCGCGCATCAGGAGCTGACCTTCCGGGCCGCGCGGGAGGCCCAGGCCAACCTGCTGATTCATCCAGTGGTCGGCATGACGAAGCCGGGCGATGTGGATCATTTCACGCGCGTGCGTTGCTATGAGGCCGTGCTCGACAAGTATCAGCCCTCGACCACGACCATGTCACTTCTCAACCTGGCCATGCGCATGGCGGGCCCGCGCGAGGCAGTTTGGCACGGCATCATCCGCCGCAATCACGGTTGCACCCATATGATCGTCGGCCGCGACCATGCGGGCCCCGGCTCCAACAGCCAGGGGGAGGATTTCTACGGGCCCTACGATGCCCAGGACCTCTTCCGGGAACACCAGGCGGAACTCGGCATCGAGATGGTCGATTTCAAACACATGGTCTACGTGCAGGAGCGGGCTCAATACGAACCCAATGACGAGATTGCGGACCGTGACGCTGTCACGATCCTGAACATCTCGGGCACGGAACTTCGCCGTCGTCTGCGGGAGGGGCTGGAGATCCCGGAATGGTTCTCCTTCCCGGAAGTGGTCAAGGAGCTTCGCCGCACGTCACCGCCGCGTTCGCAACAGGGGTTCACGGTGTTCTTCACGGGTCTGTCGGGCTCGGGCAAGTCGACCATCGCCAACGCGATCATGGTAAAACTGATGGAAATGGGCGGTCGGCCAGTCACGTTGCTGGACGGCGATGTGGTGCGTAAGCACCTGTCATCGGAGCTCACGTTCTCCAAAGAACACCGCGACATCAACATCCGTCGCATTGGGTATGTCGCCAGCGAAATCACCAAGAATGGTGGCATCGCCATCTGTGCCCCCATCGCGCCCTACACGGCGACCCGCCGGGCTGCGCGCGAGATGATCGAAGCCTATGGTGCCTTCGTGGAAGTCCACGTGGCCACATCGTTGGAGGAATGCGAGCGGCGCGACCGCAAGGGTCTCTATAAGCTGGCGCGGGAGGGTAAGATCCCCGAATTCACGGGTATTTCGGACCCCTATGAGGCCCCGACCAACGCCGAATTGGTGGTCGATACCGAAGGCGCCGAGGTGGATAACTGTGCCCAACAGGTGCTTTTGAAGCTGGAAGCGATGGGCTTGATCGCCGGCGCTTACTGAGCCGCGACGATTCCTGACATAGGCCCGGTCGACGTGACGGCCGGGCTTACTTCAGTAAAAACTGTTAGTGAACGCTAACGGGATTCAGGTCGTTCTGCCGCGCCAGCGTAAAGGCCAAGCCACGGTCGCCGACCAGAGCGACACGCTCGCCATCGGCCCGGTGCAGGGCATAGAGTTCATCCAAGCCGCCATCGCGGGCTTCGTCCTGGACAGCTTGGGGTAGGTCCTCGACCTGTACTTTCCGAACGTAAACCAAAGACTCGTTGGTCGCGTCGGATGTTGCTTGTATCGACATGCCTCGGTCTCCTTTTTAGTGGCGCGGATTACGCACCTTTCTTGCCTTTCGTATCGATCTTGATCTGCTGCACGACGTTCTCGGGTTCGGATCGCCGTAAATCCACGTGAAGCAGGCCGTTTTCCAATCCGGCGCCTGCCACATCGACACCGTCGGCCAAAACATAGGCACGTTGGAATTGCCGCGCGGCGATCCCACGGTGCAGATATGTCCGCTCGCTGTCATCTTTGGCTTGGCCCCGGACCACCAATTGCCGGTCTTCCAGGGTGATCGACAGGTCGTCTTCCCCGAAGCCCGCGACCGCCAGCGTGATGCGGAAGCCATTGGGCCCGGTTTGTTCAATATTATAAGGCGGGTAGCCATCATTCCCCGTGCGGGCGGTGCGTTCGACAAGCCGTTCCAACTGGTCGAAGCCCAGCAGATAGGGGTGAGTGGCAAAGCCAAGTTTGGTCATGTCCTTCGGGTCCTAATGTCAGCGATCCGGATGGAACCGACCCGTTCGCGGCGTCGATCCCATAGACAATGTGGGAAGCAGTGCGCAGATGCGCAAGATGCTGGGCAAAGCGCAGGCTCCGGTGCTAAAGATCGCAGGTCGAGACCCCGGAGCTTAGCCAGACCCGTGACTGCCCCGCCCGAAGAGATGACCCAGGAGGAGGTCCTCCGCGTTAAATTGGAGGTCCTGCGGCAAGAGCATCGCGACCTAGACGCCGCGATCACCGCCATGGAGGAGCGATCGCGCCCTGACGTGCTGGCGATCAAGCGGCTGAAGAAGAAAAAGCTGGAACTGAAGGACCGGATCGCACGGATCGAAGACCAGCTTACCCCCGACATCATCGCCTGAAAGGGGCCTTCATGACAGTTCCTGTGGGTATCATCATGGGGTCCAAATCCGACTGGCCGACCATGAAAGAGGCGGCGGATTTGCTCGATGCGTTGGGCGTGGCCAACGAGGTCCGCATCGTTTCGGCCCACCGCACCCCAGACCGCCTTTGGGATTATGGCCAAGAGGCCGTCGGCCGTGGTCTCAAGGTCATCATCGCCGGTGCGGGCGGTGCCGCGCACCTGCCCGGCATGATGGCGTCCAAGACCCGTTTGCCGGTGATCGGTGTTCCGGTGGAAACCAAGGCGCTTTCGGGTGTCGATAGCCTCTATTCCATCGTCCAGATGCCCCGCGGCTACCCGGTGGCCACCATGGCCATCGGCGCGGCGGGGGCGGCCAATGCGGGGCTCATGGCCGCGTCGATCTTGGCCCTGTCCGATAAGGCGCTCGCCGCGCGTCTCGACGCGTGGCGGGCGGAGCTTTCGGCCTCGATCCCCGACACGCCGGTGTAGTCCAGGGGCGCAAAACCCCGCGCCTTGGCGTGACCGGCGGGGGGCGTTCGACGACCCGGATGTCCGCTTGGTATGCGGCATTTCCGCTTCACCCTCGCGCCCGCCCATGGCACAGGCGAGGCCGTTCGCAGCGGAGCCGCCCATGTCCGACCCACTTCCCCCCGGCGCCACCATCGGCATCCTCGGCGGCGGTCAACTCGGCCGGATGCTCGCCATGGCGGCGGCGCGCCTGGGCTATCGGACCCACATCTTCGAGCCGGGCGCCGCCCCGGCCGCCCAGGTGGCCAATGAATGGACGCAGGCGGATTACACCGATGGGTCGGCGCTTGCGACCTTCGTGGCTGCCGTTGATGTCATCACCTTCGAATTCGAGAACGTCCCGGCCTCGGCGCTTGATCTTCTGGAGGCAACCCGCCCCATTCGCCCCGGTCGCGATGCCTTGGCCGTCAGCCAGGATCGCCTGACCGAGAAGACCTTTCTGCAGAGCCTCGGTCTTCGCACGGCTCCGTTTCGCGATATCCCAGACGTGGATGCCTTGGCCGCGGCGCTTGCGGAGATCGGGACGCCGGCCATCCTCAAGACAAGGCGTCTCGGCTATGACGGCAAGGGCCAAGTCCGGATCGATGACCCGGCCAACGCGGCCGGTGCGTTCGAGGCCATGGCCGGTGCGGATGCGATCCTGGAGGGCGTGGTTCCGTTCGAGCGTGAAATCTCCGTCATTGCGGGCCGTGGTCTTTCGGGTGAAGTCGTCTGCTATGATCCGGGCGAGAACGTGCACCGGGGCGGCATTCTCCGCACCACGACGCTTCCGGCGACGCTCAGCGGGGCCCAGCGCACCGATGCCGTCCTGCTCGCCGGGCGTATCCTCAATGCGCTGGATTATGTGGG
>JBCDCS010000109.1:0-8161 GCA_039181205.1 Pseudomonadota bacterium | reverse complement strand
TTCCCGGTCCCGGTATGCGCGTTCCGCCCCTGGACCAGCACATAGCCCTTGTCGGCGATCTCCAGCGCCTGCCTCGCATTCTGCTCCACCATCAGGATCGGGATGCCCGTCCGCGACACCTCGATGATACGGTCAAACAGCTCATCCATCACGATGGGCGACACGCCCGCCGTCGGCTCGTCCAGCATCAGAACCTTGGGCTTCGTCATCAGTGCGCGCCCCACCGCCACCTGCTGGCGCTGCCCACCGGACAACTCACCGGCCGCCTGCCGCCGCTTGTCCCGCAGGATCGGGAACAGCTCGAACACTTGCGCCATCGTCCCGGCGATATCGTCCGTCCGGATGAAGGCGCCCATCTCCAGGTTCTCCTCCACCGTCAGGCTCGGGAAGATGTTCGACGTCTGCGGCACGAACCCCATCCCCGCGATCACCCGATCCTGGGGGCTCAGCGCCGTGATGTCCTGCCCGTCCAGCCGCACCGCCCCCTTGCGCAGATTCAGCATCCCGAACACGGCCTTCATGGCGGTGGACTTCCCCGCCCCGTTCGGCCCGACGATCACGGCGATCTCGCCGGGATCAACAGCGATGGTGCAATCGTGCAGGATGTCGGGCCCAGTCCCGTACCCGCCCGACATCGTGTCCCCAACCAGGAAGGCATGCGCCGTATCCGGCCGCTCTCCCGACGCCGTCCCGGCCGACATCGTCCCGCCGCCCGGTCGCGTGATCGAGCGATCCTTGTTCCCGCGGCTGTCCTGATAGGCGTCCGTCACCACGCGCCCCCCGCATCGAACAATGAAGAAACCGTCACCAAACCCATGCGAACGCGCGTTCGCACGGGGGGTGTACAGGGGGTGTACGACGGGTGCCCCCCATCACGCGACCTGTTCCTTGTTCTTCAGCCCCGTGCCCAGATAGGCCTCGATCACCCGCTCATCGGCCTTGATCTCGGCCAGCGAACCCTCCGCCAGCACGCGGCCTTCCGCCATCACGATCACCGGATCGCAGATTTTTCCAATAAAATCCATATCATGCTCGATGACGACAAAGGTGTAGTTCCGCTCCTTGTTCAGCCGTAGGATGGCATCCGCGATCGTGTTCAGAAGCGTCCGGTTCACGCCGGCCCCCACCTCGTCCAGGAACACGATCTTCGCCTCGACCATCATCGTGCGCCCCAGTTCGAGCAATTTCTTCTGCCCCCCCGACAGATTCCCCGCCTTCTCCTCGGCCAGGTGCGAAATCGTCAGGAATTCAAGGACTTCGTCGGCTTTCGCCTGCAGTGCGACCTCTTCTCGCGCGATCGCGCCGCGCTTGAACCAGGCGTTCCAGATCGACTCGCCCATCTGCGCACCCGGCACCATCATCAGGTTTTCGCGCACCGTCATCGACTTGAATTCATGGGCGATCTGAAAAGTCCTGAGCAGCCCCTTGGCAAACAGATCATGGGGTGGCAGCCCGGTGATGTCCTCGCCCGCCATGGTCACCCACCCGGACGTTGGTGGAAGAACGCCCGCTATTACGTTGAAAAGCGTTGTTTTTCCAGCGCCGTTCGGCCCGATCAATCCGGTGATCGACCCTCCGGCAATCGACAGGGTCGCGCCGTCCACGGCGTGGAAGCCCCCGAAATGACGATGCAGGTCGTGAACCTCGATCATCGGCACGATCTCCTAGCGGAACGGCCCCGGAAATCCGGGGCCGTCCAATGGGTTACAGATCAAAGCTCAGCGGAAGGTCGCCGTCGTGATCTCACCGCCTTCGATGACGATCTCGCGGTAATTGCCTGCCGACTCACCGGGCCCGATCAGCTCCACCGCCGATGCGCCCACATAATCCACGTCACCGCCATCGGCGATGATCTGCAGAGCCTTGGCCAAGTCACCCGGGAAGATCTGCTCACCCGGCGCATTGGCCACGTCCATCACATGGTCCTTGTAATCCGCCGGATCGGTGGATCCCGCAGCCTGCATGGCCAGCAGGATCAACGCCGCCGCGTCATAGCTTTCCGGCGTAAACGGCGAGGTGCTGTCGAACGCATCGCCCACGATCTCGCTGAACGCCGCCACACCGGCGCTGTCCGTGCCCGGATGCTGGCCGGTGGAGCCTTCGATCTCGTCCCCGAAATTGGCGCTCAGCGCCTCGGAGATCATGCCATCGGGGAAATGGAACGTATCGAACGCGCCAGTATCCAAGGCCGAGCGCACGATGCCCGAACCGCCCTGGTCCACATATCCCGCCACGACCAGCCGGTCGCCGCCCGCCGCCGCCAGAGCACCGACTTCGGCCGAATAATCGGCCTTGCCGTCCTCGTGGGCCGCCGAAATCGTGACCGTGCCGCCGGCTTCCTCGAACGCCGCCTGGAAGCTATCGGCCAAGCCCTTGCCGTAGTCGTTGTTGGTGTAGGTCAGCGCGACGCTGTCGATTCCCTTCTCCAGCAGGATTTCCGTCATCACGACGCCTTGGCGGGCATCCGACGGCGCGGTGCGGAAGAACAGACCATTGTCCTCGGCGGTCGACAGACCGGGCGACGTGGCCGATGGCGAGACCATCACGATCCCATTGGCCAAGGCCACATTGGCCAGGATCGCGCCGGTGACACCCGAACAATCGGCGCCCACGATGCCCGCGACGCCGTCCGAGGTGATCAGACGCTCGGCCGCGGCGGTCGCAGCAGCGGCGTCGATGCAGGTGCTGTCCGCCCGGATCGGCTCCACAGCCACGCCATCGAGCAGCAGGCCGCTTTCCGTGACTTCGGCCATGGCCAGTTCGGCGCCATCGGCCATGGACGGCGTCAGCGATTCAATGGGGCCGGTGAAGCCCAGGATGATGCCCAGCTTGACCGGGCTATGGCCGTCCGCGAAGGCGGCCGACGCGGCCAGCGTCGCGGCAGAGGCGAGCAGTAACTTTTTCATAATAGTCTCCCTGTAGGTATCCGCCTGTGTCGGCGAATTTCCGACGCGGAACCTACTGCGGCGGTGCGACGTTGAAAAGGCCGCTTCTGATTTGGCTTAGGACAAGCGAACGCCCTGACGTCCGGCCAGGTCGACAAAGTACTGCCAGGCCACGCGGCCCGACCGGCTGCCGCGGGTCGCCTGCCATTCTATGGCCTCGGCGCGTAAGGTTTCCGCATCGATGCTGACGCCATAGGCATCGCAATAGCCGCGGATCATAGCCAGGAAGCTATCCTGGTCGCAGGGATGGAACCCAAGCCAGAGCCCGAACCGGTCGGAGAGCGAGACTTTTTCCTCCACCGCTTCGGCCGGATTGATGGCCGACGACCGCTCGTTCTCGATCATATCCCGGGGCATCAGATGGCGCCGGTTGGACGTGGCATAGAACACCACATTGTCCGGCCGCCCCTCGATCCCGCCATCGAGCACGGCTTTCAGCGATTTGTACGCCGCATCGTCATGGCTGAAGCTCAGGTCATCGCAATAAAGCACGAAGCGATGAGGCCCGTCCCGAAGCACCGACAGAAGCCGCCCGACAGTGTGGATGTCTTCCCGTTGAAGCTCCACCAGCTTCAGGCCTGTATTCTCAAGTTCTCCATGTATTGCTTTGACAAGGCTTGACTTTCCCATGCCTCGCGCGCCCCAAAGCAGGGCGTTATTGGCCGGCAAGCCATCCGCGAAGCGCCTCGTGTTGTCGAGCAACGTATCCCGCGCCCGGTCGATCCCGACCAGCAGGTCCAGCGGAATCCGATTGACCTGTTCCACCGGTATCATCCGATCCGGCTCAGTCTCCCACAGATAAGCCGATGCTGTCCAATCAGGCGCCGGATGCGGGGCGGGGGCAAGTCGGTCGAGAGCGGCGGCAATACGGTCGAGCGGGTCGCTCAAAGAACTTCGTCCTCGTCCAGCACGCCCTCTTCGCGCAGTCGCTTGACCCTGCGTTTCTCCACGATGCGGACAAGCTGGATCGACACTTCGTACAAGCCGTAGACGACCACGAACAGGATCACCTGGGTGATGACATCCGGCGGCGTGACCAACGCGGCCAGCACCAGAATGCCGACGACCGCATATTTGCGCACATTGCCCAGACCCTCGGCCGACACCAAACCCGCCATGCCCATGAGGGTGAGCAGGACAGGAAGTTGGAAGCATAGCCCAAAGGCGAAGATGAACTTGAGCGACAGATCGAGGGATTCACGCACCGAGCCGAGGAAGATCGTCCGAATATCCGGGTCTTCGATGGCCGCCGCCGGCTCCGCCCCGCTGATGATGTTCACCAGGGCCGGGATCGCATCCGAGAAGCCGATGAAGAAGTTCATGGCCAGCGGCGTGACCACGTAATGGGCAAAGGACGCACCCATCAAAAACAGAATGGGCGACGCGAAAATGAACGGCAGGAAGGCGTTCTTTTCGGTTTTGTACAGCCCCGGCGCCACGAACCGCCAAAGCTGGTGGGCGATCACGGGAAACGATAGGCCCAGGCCGAAAATCACGGATATCCGGATCAAAACAAAGAACTTTTCCTGCGGCGCCGTGAAGATCAGCTGCGGGTTTTCGCCCCTTGCGCGCAGCACGTCGGCGATGGGCTCGGCCAAGAAGTTCAGGATCGGTTCGGCAATGGTGAAGCACGCCACCATGCCGATCAGGAACGCGATGACCGACCGGATCAGCCGGGTGCGAAGTTCCGCCAGATGCTCGATCAGCGGGGCGGAGCTGTCTTCGATCTCGTCGCGCGCATCGGTCACGGCTTGGCCTCGGTCTCTGCCGGCTCCTTCGGCGCGTCAGTTGCCGCGGCTGCGGCTTCGGTCGCTTCGCGGGCCTTCCGCTCCTCAGCCATCTTCGCGGCGTTGGCGGCGATCTTCTCCTTCGCCGCGGCGCGCTTCTCGGCCAAGTCTTTCGTATGCGGACCGGTTTCGTCATCCGGCGACCAGGGCTTTAACTCGTCGGCCGCCTCTTTCAGCGTATCCATGCCGAATTTCTTGGGGTTGGCGATTTTCTTGAGATCCCCCGCGATATCGCCAACGCCGCTATCATCGGCGGCGTTGTTCATCGCGGTCTGGAATTCCCGGGCCATACGACGGGCCTTGCCGGTGAACTCACCCAAGGCACGAAACATCTTCGGCAGGTCCTTGGGGCCCACCACGATCAGGGCGACGACGCCGATGACGAGCAGCTCGCTCCAGCCGATATCCAGCATGGCGGCGCCCTCCCTACAGGGTCAGACCTTTTCCTTGTCGGCCTCGGGCGTCACGTCGCGGGCGGCCGTCCCATCGGCGATGGCCTCGTCTTCCTTGTCCTCCTCAGAGCCGTCCTTGACGCCCTTCTTGAAGGCGGTGATGCCCTTGCCGACTTCACCCATCAGTGACGAAATCTTGCCGCGGCCGAAGAGCACGAGCACGACGACGGCGATAAGCAGAAGGCCGGGAAGGCCGATATTATTGAGCATGTCTGTCTCCCTCGGGGGGCCGCAGGGCGGCGATCACGGATTTCCACATACCTATGTCGTGATCGGGGCCGTGGAAAGCGTTGGCACGCAAATTTGCACAGCCGCGCCTACCGCAGCAAGGGCGTCGGATCGACCGCTTCGAACCCGCGCCGGACCTCAAAATGCAGAAAAGACGGATCGCCTGGGCCGACAGACGCCAATTGCTGACCCGCGCTGACCCGGTCATCCTTGGCGACCTGGATGTCCTTGATGTTGGCATAAACCGTCAGCAGGCCATCGGCGTGGCGCACCACCAGGATCGGCACCTGATCGGTGTCCCGCGTGATCGCCGCGACGGTGCCATCGGCGGCCGAAACCACGGGCGAGCCTTCCGGGGCGGCGAAATCCAGACCTTCGTTCCGGGCGGAGAATTCGCGGATCACCTGGCCCTGCACCGGGCGGCGCAAACTCGACGGGGCCACATCCTGCTGGGGCGCGGTCTGCCCGGCCACGGGCTCGGGCACTGGCTCTGCGCTGGCCTCGGTGCGGAATTGGTCGAAGTTCGGACTCGCCGGCAGCGGCACGGATTCCACCGTTTCCGGCAGAGCGGAACTGGCCGATGGCGGCGGCGGAAGGGCCGACCCCGGGCCGGGGTCGGCGATTTCCCGGGCGCCGTTTTCCCCGATGACCAGCGGAATGATCAGGAACTGACCCTCCCGCACGGCCAAATCGCTGCCCAGGCCGTTCCAATCGGCCAGACTGCGCGGGCTGACGCCATAGAGCCGCGCTATCGAAAACGCCGTCTCTCCCCGGGCCACCTGGTGGCGCACCGGTTCCTGCCCGCCCTGCACGGCGATGGGCGTGGTTTGCGGCAAGGTGGAGGCCCGGTCGATGGCGGCGCCGGCGATCTGGGTGATGTCCGGGCGATCCCCGGCCTGTGCGCCCGGCGTCACGCGGCGCGGCAGAGCCAGGACGGCATTCTGGTTGAGCGGCGCGTCCAAGGTCAAACCGTTGAATTCCGCCAGTTCCGCGGCCGGAAATCCGATCCGCTGGGCCACGCTGGCGACCGTATCGCCGCGCCGGGCCACGGCGACCTGGTAATTGGGATAGGTAATCAGCCCGAGCGCATCGGGTTCCGGCCGCTGGGCCGACGCCCGATCTACCGCATCGGTCGTATCGACCGTACCCGCCGCCCCGCGCAAATCGAAATCCAGTTGTGGGCCATCGGGCACATCGCATGCGGCCAAGGCCGTGCTGCCCACCAAAATCGCAGCCCATCGGGCGCGCCTGCCTGTCATGGACATTCCCGTCCCTTTCCTGCCCTCGGGGTGTCACGCGCTTCAGTCGTGTTCCACCCCCTCCACCAGCGGCACGAAGCGCACCGGCAAAAGTTCATCATAGTCATACCCCGCCGAGGTGCGCGTGACTTTGATCAGCGTCTGCACGTGATCAGACACACCCACTGGCAGAACCATGCTACCGCCGATCCGAAGCTGTGCCAACAGGGGGCCGGGCGGATCTTCGGCGGCCGCCGTGACCAGAATGCCGTCGAATGGGGCCTGTTCAGGCAGGCCGAAGCTGCCGTCGCCGGTAATCTGGGTGACGTTAGTCAGGCCGAGCGCATCATGGTTCTCGCGGGCGATGCGGGCCAGCGCGCGGTGGCGTTCCACGGTGTAAACCCGACGCGCCAACCGAGACAGAATCGCGGCCTGGTATCCGGTGCCCGTGCCAACTTCGAGCACCTTGTCCCGGGATTGCACGTTCAGCGCCTGGGTCATCAGGCCCACAATGGACGGCTGGCTGACGGTTTGACCGCTGGCGATGGGCAGCGGCACGTCCTCATAGGCCCGTGTTGCAAAGGTTTCCGAGACGAAAGACGCCCGGTCGATCTCCTCCAATGCCTCCAAGACGCGTTTGTCGGTGACGCCCTTTGCGCGGAGCGCGACCAGCAGGCGCATCTTGTCTTCGGGTGTCACCGGCTCAGGCCCCGGACCCGATGGCACCGCGCAGGTCGTCGAGGGCCGAATGGCAAGTCAGGTCGGCGCGCATGGGCGTGACGGAAATCCAACCGTCTACATTGGCGGCCACATCCGTGCCGGGGGCCGTGGGCTCCCCCTGGGCGGAGCCGGTGATCCACAGATAGCGCCGCCCCGACGGCGAGGTCTGGGGATGCACGCCCATCCGGCCATCCCCGCGATAGCCCTGAGCGGTGGCGGCCATGCCCTTCACCTGAGCCGCGGGAACGGGCGGAAAGTTGATGTTGTAGAATAGTTTATAGGCGTCTCCGCCCCAGGGCGCCTGGTCGAGCAGGCGGCGCAGGCAGTCGACCCCATGGGTTGCGGCCGCTTCGAAGGGGTTCTCCAATTCCACATTGGCAGGCCCGTAGAATTGCGAAAGTGCCACGGCATTCACACCCTGCAACGCCCCCTCCATGGCACCGCCGATCGTGCCGGAATAGAGCGTGTTTTCGGCCGCATTGTTCCCCCGGTTCACCCCCGACAGCACCAGGTCCACGGGCCCATCGACCAATTCGCCGAGCCCGGCGAGCACGCAATCGGCCGGGCTGCCTTCGATGGCATAACGGCGGGGCCCCATTTTCTGGATCATCGACGGTTTCACGTAGTTGATGCAATGGGCGACACCCGATTGCTCGAAGGCCGGTGCGACGATCCAGACTTCCCCGTGCGGTCCGGCGATGTCGTGGGCGATGGCTTCCAATGTCACGAGCCCCGGCGCGGTGATGCCGTCATCGTTGGTGATCAGAATGCGCATGCTCGGCCCCTTTTTG
>JBCDCS010000108.1:0-8236 GCA_039181205.1 Pseudomonadota bacterium | reverse complement strand
TAGGCCGCGCTCATGCCCGATGGTAGGGGGTGCCGGCCAAGATCGATGCGGCGCGGTAGAGTTGTTCCGCCAGCATCACACGGACGAGCATGTGGGGCCAAACCATCGCACCGAAGCTAATGGCCAGATCGGCGCGGTCCCTGAGCGATGGGGCTAGGCCATCGGCACCCCCGATCACCAAGCTGACGTCCCGTGCCTCGTCACGCCAGGCACTCAGTTTTCGGGCGAGGTCCGGTGAGGTCAGCGCGCGGCCACGTTCGTCCAACACGACAAGTGCCGATCCAGACAGCACGGCCCGCGATAGCGCCTCGGCTTCCGCTTGCATCCCGCCCTTCACATCGACTTCGGTGACGATGATGGACGGCAGGCCTGTGGCCCGCCCGGTCTTGGCAAAGCGGTCCAGATACTCATCCACCAGCGCTTTCTCGGGCCCCCTGCGCAGGCGCCCGACGGCCAGCAATTGAAGCTTCACCCTAGTTGGCGCGGGGCTCGGACGGGTCCTGCCACATCTTCTCGATCTGATAGAATTCCCGCACTTCGGGCCGGAAGACATGGACGATCACGTCGCCCGCATCGACCAAAACCCAGTCGCCCTGGGATTTGCCTTCCATCTTCGGCATCTGTCCCAGAACCGGCTTCAACCGGTCCCCTAACTTCTCGGCCAAAGCCGTAACCTGCCGGGTCGAGCGACCGGAGCAGACGACCATGTGATCGGCAACCGTGGACTTACCGCGCAAGTCGATCTGCACGATGTCCTCGGCTTTGTCGTCGTCTAAGGCTTGTAGGATGAGGGCCAGCATGGCGTCGCTGCCAGCCATATCGCCCTGAGGAGCGGTGGTGGCGGCCGTTCCGGCCGCGATGGTGTCAACAGACAGGGATCGTTCCTCCTGGATGTGACGGGCCATTTCGGACCCTTGATTGCACGGTAACGCGCTTCGACGTGCCCGGCAATAAATGTGAGTAGTAGATCGTCATCCCAGCGGCGGAGTTCAAGGAAGATGGGCGTGTCGATCAGCCTCTTGATAAACCCGAGGCGCAACTAGTCCTTGGCGTCCGACAACATCCGAACTTCACGTTGCGGGAACGGAATGCTGATACCCTGGTCCTGAAAGGCATCCCAAAGGGCGAGATAGACGTTGCCACGGATATTCGTGAGGCCGCCTGTCGGGTCGGTGATCCAGAACCGCAGGATGTAGTCGACAGACGAATCCCCAAAGCCGACGATATGGCAAACCGGCGGTTTCGACGCCAAGACCCGCTTGGTGCCGGCCGCCGCCTCGATGGCGACCTTTCGAACCAGGTGGGGATCGTCGTGGTAGGCCGTACCAAAATGAATATCCAAGCGTACGAAACTGTCGGAATGGGACCAGTTCACAACCTGGCCGGTGATCAGATCTTCGTTGGGGATCAGATATTCGCGGCCGTCTCGCGTGGTGATCGAAACGTAGCGCGCCGTCAGCGTGGTCACCCAGCCAAATGTTTCGCCGAGGGAGATCACGTCACCCGGTTTTATCGACTTGTCGAGCAGGATGATGAAGCCAGACACTAGGTTCGACACGACTTTTTGCAGGCCGAAGCCAAGTCCGACACCGATGGCGCCGGACAGGACGGCGAGGCCCGTCAGATCCACGCCCACCGCCTTCAATCCAATGAAGAACGCCCCGGCATAGAGGACGATCTGCAACATCTTTACGACCAGCACCCGCATGGACGGGCTGATGTCTTCGTTGCTGTGAATGCGAGCCGACGTGGTCGCGGTTAGGAAACGCGCGCCGGTAAACAGCACGCCGATAACGACAAGGGCCGAGAGCAGGTCCAGAAGCGAGAGCCGGAACTCCCCCAGGTCGATCGCCAAGGCGTCGAGCGTGGCCTCGGTTTCGTCCCAGATTCCCAGCAGATAAAGCGTTACCCAGATCCAAAGACCCCAGGTCACGATGGTCCTGAGGAACGCATTCCGGACAAGGCGGACGATAAAACTGACAGCCATCCAGGCGCTGCCGATCGATGCCGCCAAACCGACGTAATAGCTCCAGGATGGGAAGCGCAGGCCGCTCTGCATGGCGAAATACGTTGCCCAAGCGAGCAGCGTGAAAGTGATCAATCCGAGGCGGTTGCGGATCACGACCAGTGACCGGAGCTGCCATTTCGGCAACCCGGTCTTGGTCCGCATCCAAGCCGTCATCCGGTCGGCCAGCCAGCGACGCACCAGCCAGGTGACAGCAATCAGGCCCAGGATGATGAGCATCTGATACAGCGTCCAGCCGGGCCGCATCAGCGTCTGCAGGAAGGTTTCCATCCGTGACGCGATGCGCACGAACTCTTCCTGCATTGTAATGGTGTCGAAGAGCGTTTCTTCCATCGCCTCTCTATGACCCGGCAAATGACCGCGAAGCAATGACTGGTGCTTCCGTAGAAGTGCGGCGAAGCGTGAAGTAAGACGGACTTACCGCCCATATCGACCCTTCAGTCCTTCATTTGTGAAACATCCTAAGATCCGCAGTTTAGATACAGCCCTCTTCGCACAGGCCATCGCCATGTTGCACAAACACGCGCGGCTGCGCCTTTCCTCAGAACATTCAGGTAATTCCAGCCAACTGACCGGATCATTCTACGCTCTTGCCGGTCGGCAGGGTCGGATATACTTACAACGAATGACATGTCTTCTGGATATGAGTGACAGGCGGCGTTTGACCGAACGGTTCCACGGTGTCGCGTGGACCGTACTCGCGCGCCTTATCTGACGGGCCGCGAGGCTTGCTCCGCACGCTTATCCGACCACATGCTAGACGAGATCGACCGACATGACCGGCAAGACGCTCTACGATAAAATCTGGGATGCCCACCTGGCCCACGAGGCCGAGGATGGCACGTCCCTGCTATATATCGACCGCCATCTGGTCCATGAAGTCACCTCACCCCAGGCGTTCGAAGGCTTGCGGATGGCCGGTCGCACCGTCCGCGCGCCCGACAAGACCATCGCCGTGCCGGATCACAACGTGCCGACGACCTCGGGTCGCGAGAACCCGGACCAGATGACGGAAGACAGCCGCATCCAGGTCGCGGCGTTGGACAAGAACGCAAAAGAGTTCGGCATCCATTACTACCCAGTGTCGGATGTGCGCCAAGGCATCGTCCATATCGTCGGGCCCGAGCAGGGCTGGACCCTGCCCGGCATGACTGTGGTTTGCGGTGACAGCCACACCGCGACCCATGGCGCCTTCGGGGCGCTGGCCCATGGCATCGGCACATCCGAGGTGGAGCATGTGCTGGCGACCCAAACCCTGATCCAGAAGAAATCCAAGAACATGAAGGTCGAGATCACCGGCAAGCTGCGCCCCGGTGTGACGGCCAAGGATATCACGCTGTCGGTCATCGGCGAGACCGGGACGGCCGGCGGCACCGGCTATGTGATCGAATATATGGGCGAGGCGATCCGCGACCTGTCCATGGAGGGCCGCATGACGGTCTGCAACATGGCCATCGAAGGCGGTGCCCGCGCTGGTCTGATCGCGCCCGACGAGAAGACCTTCGAATATTGCAAAGGCCGTCCCCACGCACCGAAAGGCGCGCAATGGGAAGCGGCCATCGCGTGGTGGAAGACGCTGCATTCCGATGATGACGCCCGTTGGGACAAGGTGGTCACCATCCGAGGCGAGGACATCGCCCCCGTCGTGACCTGGGGCACGTCACCCGAAGACGTTCTGCCCATCACCGCCGCCGTGCCAACCCCGGACCAGTTCGAGGGCGGAAAGGTGGATGCCGCCAAGCGGTCGCTCGACTACATGGGTCTTCAGCCTGGCACACCGCTGTCAGAAGTCGCCATCGACACGGTGTTCATCGGATCTTGCACCAACGGCCGGATCGAAGATCTGCGGGCCGCGGCTCAGATCCTGAAAGGCAAGAAGATCAAAGACGGCCTGCGCGCCATGGTCGTGCCTGGGTCAGGCCTAGTGCGGGCGCAGGCAGAGGAAGAGGGCATCGCCGACATCTTCAAAGAAGCCGGCTTCGAATGGCGCTTGGCGGGCTGCTCCATGTGTTTGGCCATGAATCCGGACCAGCTCCAGCCGGGGGAACGCTGTGCCGCCACGTCGAACCGAAACTTCGAAGGCCGCCAAGGCCGCGGCGGCCGCACGCACCTGATGTCCCCTGCCATGGCAGCGGCGGCGGCGGTGACCGGGCGGCTGACGGATGTTCGCGATTTGATGTGAGCGGTTCGGTCCTGTGGCCTGTGCAAATCCGCGATCTGACTAATCGCGAAACGACAGCTATTCGATCTCGCGCATCGTGTTGCCCGGCAGAAAGGTCGGCGCCAGTTCGACGCGTCGGTCCTCTCCCTCCCAGTCGTGAGTTCCGGCGATGATCCGAGCCGCGACTTGGCCTGCTTCCCGCCGGCGGCTGTCCACCGTGGCGAGTTTTCGGGGCAGGCCTTCCAGGAGAGTGAACGCGTTGAACCCCGCCAAGCCCAGCTTACCGCCGATATCGAGGTTCTTTTCCCAGGCGTAGAGAAGGCCACCGGCACCCGTCAGATCGTTCGTATAGAACAGAAAATCCAGGTCAGGCGTGCGGTCCAGCATGGCCATGGTCATCTCTCGGCCTTTCGCGAAGCTGGACCAGCCGGAATAGGCCATCTGATCCGCAACCTCTACCCCTGCTTCGGCCAGCGCCCGCTCCAACCCCTCGATCCGCTTTCGGGCGCGGTGATCGCCATCCATCTTGGTGCCCAAAACCCCAACGCGCCGATAGCCCCGGGCCACGATTTCCGTACCGACCTGATAACCGGCGCGCCAATGGCTGATGCCGACGGCGGCATCGACGGGGGTGCCGTCCACATCCATCACTTCGACCACCGGGATACCGGCATTGCCGAGCATGGCCCGGCTGGCATCGGTGTGTTCTAGGCCCGCGATGATCATGCCGGAAGGCCGCCAGGACAGCATTTCGAACAGGACGCGCTCCTCTTTGAGCGGGTCATATCCGGTCGTTCCGACAACGGGCTGCAGGTCGGTATCGGTCAACACTTCATCGACGCCCGCCAGCATTTCCGGGAAGACCAAATTCGACAGGCTGGGTACGACGACAGCCACGAGATTCACGCGGTTCGACGCCAACGCACCGGCGATCTTGTTGGGAACATAGCCCAGGCGTTTAGCCGCTTCGATCACCTTCGCCCGGGTCTTGTCGCTGACATCACCCCGATTGCGAAGAACGCGACTGACGGTCATCTCGCTGACGCCCGACGCCTCTGACACATCCCTAAGGGTCAGGTGCTGGTGACGGGAATTTCGGCGCGTCAAAGGCGGCCCTTTCGGCTTTTCGAACCCAGGGTAACGCGTCGGCGCAGCGGTGGACAAGCGGCGGGTGCGAACGGTATCGGAAGGGCGCGCGGTCCCGTGGCTCAACTGGATAGAGCAGCCCCCTCCTAAGGGGCAGGTTGCAGGTTCGAATCCTGCCGGGGTCGCCAAAACCACTTGAAAAATATGGCTTATTTTCAGCCTGTTGTGCAGAAGTGTGCAGAAACGCCCGTTTCGATTTCCGCCGATTTCTCCGAAAACGACCGAAATCTCGTACAAAACCTGTACAAAATTCGCACGTCCGTGCGGCTTTTGGGGCCATCCAATGAGCTGGCGGGTGGCGAATGCGTGTGCCGAGCGGAAGTTTGGGAGTGCGACGCGCAAGCAGATCATCATGTTTCTGGCGGACAAGGCGTCTGACGATGGCTCGGGCATCTGGTGTTCTAAAGGGACGATCCAGCGACATACCGAGCTGGGCGAGACGACCGTCAAACGAACAATCCGGGACTTCCTGCGGGAAGGCATCCTGGTCGAGACCGGCGTGCGCGGGTGCAAGAACGGATTCACGGTGGTCTACCGGATCGATCTGGCGCGGATCGAGGCGCTGGAATTGACTGCCGAGCCCGATATCGAGACGGGGGCCACAGTGGACCCCGTCGAGACTGGACCCGGAACGGGGGCCACAGTGGCCGGGGTACCGGGGCCACCACGGCCCCCAAACCATCCTAAAACCATCCATAAACCACCTACGCGCGAGCGCGAGGCGGCGGAGGATGAAGAGGCTGAGAAGGTATTAGCCGCTTATCCGCCCGACCGAGTGCGCAGGAAAGCCGAGTGTCTCGGGCGGATCAGGGAAGCCGTGGACGCTGGAACAGAGGTCGAGGACCTGTCACAGGCCGTGAAGGCCTACGCAACCGAGAGCGCGGGCTTCACTCGGTCGAAGGTTTGTTTCTCGGACAACTGGTTCAAGTCGGGGCGCTGGCGCGCCTATGTCGCGGACATCGCCAAGAACCGAGAAGCGACGAAGGCCAAAGAAGCCGAGATGCTGGCAGGTTTGGCAATCTGGGTCACGGACCGCCATCCTCTTTGCCGCCACATCACGCCCGGCCAGATCGACGCTTTGCTGGCCGCAAAGCTGGTGACACAGGCACAAATTCAGGCGGCGGGCCTCAGATCATGAGCACCACCAGACCAACCGAAGCGCAAACAGCAAGGCGACCCATGTCATACGGCTGCGCCGATGACACGGGACCTTGCGAGGGGCGGCACGCCTCCCCTTCGAACCCCACCAGCGTGGGCAAAGCCCCCGCCAAAGAGCCTTTGACCGAGACCTTCGTCTTCCGTTGCACCGCGTTCGAGAAGGCCGAGCTGCGCGCCAAGGCCGAGGCCGCTGGCCTGCCTGCGTCGACCCTCCTGCGCGAGGCACTTGGCATCACCGAAGCTCGTCGTCGCAAGCCCATCCCCCGTGTCGATCCGGCGCTGGTGCTGGCCGTCGGGCGCATCGGCGGGAACCTCAACCAGATTGCGCGCTGGCTGAACCACGCCATGAAGGTCGGGCGCACCGACCTCGACACGCTCACCGTCGCGCGACGCCTTGTCGTCATCGAACGCCAGCTCGCCACGCTCCTCGATGAGGCGCGGCAGTGCTGATCAAGTTTTTCCCCAATGGCAAAGGCGTGGGCGCGGGGCCGGTTGGCTACCTCGTGGCCGAGCACGTGCTGGCCTATGACGGCAACCGCGACATGATCCGCGATGCCGACGGCCAGCCGAGGACCGTCACGCGCGATCCTTTGCCCGAGGTCCTGCGCGGCAACCCCGAGCGCACCGAGGCCCTGATCGACGCCAGCCGCCACCAGTGGACCTACCGCGCGGGCGTGATCAGCTTTGCCGACAGCGACGACCCGACCGAGGACCAGCAGGCCGAGGTTATGGACGGGTTCGAGCGGCTGGCCTTCGCGGGGCTGGACCCCGAGCAATATGAGGTGCTCTGGGTCCGCCATCGCCACGAAGGCCGGGTCGAGCTTCACTTCTGCACGCCGCGCCTGGGGCTGACCACTGGCAAGAGCCTCAACATCGCGCCGCCGGGCTATCAGGATGCTTATGACAGCCTGCGGGACGTCATGAACCAGCGCCACGGCTGGGCTGATCCGATGGACGTGGAGCGTGCCCAGGAGGTCCGCGACACCATCGAGGCCCCGACCCGCGCCCAGGGCCGCGACGAGCTGCACGCCTGGATACAGGACCAGATCGACATGGGCCTGATCACCGACCGGGCAACCATGATCGACGCACTCACCGACGCAGGCTTTGATCTGCCGCGCACGGGCAAGGCCTACATCACCGCCCGCGATCCTGAGACTGGCGAGCGCTGGCGGTTAAAAGGAGAGATTTTCCATGAAGACTGGCAAGCCGACCCGGCTGAGCGAGAAGCTGAACGCGGAGCTCGACACGATCAGGGCCGAGCACGTCGCCTCGATCTCGTCCCAGCTCAAGAGCTTCAGGATCGATTTGAAGAACATTGTGGGCGCCGCGCAGCATACCATCGCGAGCGATACGCGCCGCTTTCAGACCGAGACAGCGAGCCTGTTCGAGACGCGGCTGAGATCGATCCGCCTCTGGCTGACGATCTCGCCTTGGCTGATCGTGGCGATGGTGCTGACGGGGATCGTCTCGATGATGGCCGCGAGCTTCTTCTGGACGGTGCATCTGACACGCGCGGAACTGACAGAGATGGGCCTGACACGGATCGAGCGACCCGAGGGGACCTGGCTGATCCTGGACCCATCGAAGACACGCCTGCGCACCTGCACGATGGGCGAGAGGCACGTCACCTGCATTCGGATCGAGGAGGATTAGATGACCCAACTGACAGCCTTGGAACGCGACTTGCTCGCCTGCGTCGAGCGGTTGGTGACGGCCTCAGAGGCCTCCGCGCAGGAATTGAC
>JBCDCS010000107.1:0-8328 GCA_039181205.1 Pseudomonadota bacterium | reverse complement strand
GCTCCGGCAGCGACACAAATGACCCGATCGATCCGATCCAGGCCCGTTTGATACGACAGCATCATGCCGCCTAGAGAATGCCCGATCACCCAGACTGGCGTGCCGGGCATTGCTTCGGTTGCGTAGTCGCGGGCGGCCTGCTGATCCCGCACACCCCAATCGGTCATCGTCGCTGGGCTTCCGCGCGGCGACCCGGACCACCCGAAGTCGCGGTAGTCGTAGGTCAGGCATGCGACGCCAATTTCCGCGAGCCACCGGGCGAATGCGCCATAGAACCGGGCCGGCACGCCGGTCGCCCCATGGAGCACTGCGACGGCGCGGATGGGTCCATCAGGACGGATAAGCTGGCCCCGGAGCAGCGCGCCCTCGGTCGGTATTTCAACCTCCATGAGATCCTCTTAGACTAATTGGTCTAGACCATATGGTCTATTGAACGACTATGGACCACTCAGTCAACCCATGCGATTTCGACCCATGGCCGAAACCCAACTCTCCACACGCGACCGCCTGACCATGGCCGCCGCTCGCCTGTTCCAGGAGGCCGGCTATAGCGGCACGTCCGTTGCCGATGTCTTGGCCCTGGCACAGGCGCCGAAAGGCTCGCTCTATCACCACTTCCCGAACGGAAAGGCCGACCTGGCGAGCGCTGCGGCGGCCATGGCGTCCCAGGTCATGCTCGACATCACCGCCGCCGCCTATGGTCCCGCAGACGACTTCGCCCATGGCACCCAACGTCTGGCGGAAAAATTCGCTCGCCTCTTCGAACGCCATCCCCACTGGCGCGCCTGCCCCGTTCAGACCCTCCTCCTGGACGGCCCTCTGGCGACGGAAACCGCGCCACTCCTGCAGGCCTGGATCGACACCACAGCAGCCCAGGCCACTCGCCTGGGCCACCCCAAGCCCGACCTTGCAGCCACCCGCGTCTGGATCACTCTGATCGGTTGCTGGACTCTGGCGCGCGCCAGGGACGACGCCCAGCCGCTTCGGGACCTACCAGACCTCCTTCTGGAGGGCGACAACTCGGGACGTTCATCTTAGACACGGCTCATATCCCGAAGCTGACATCTCCGGTGCTCCGATTAGTAAGCAGTCTTTTTGGGGCCTCTCTCTTCGCTCCGAACCCACCGCCGCGTCGGTGCGTCCGCTTCCGGCCCGGGCACCGATCCGCTAGAGGCCACTTAACCGATCGAGAGGTTTCCGATGCCCGCCGCCACTGGCACCTTCGCCGACACGCTGCGCGACCGCCTGCCTGATACGGCATTCCGACCGCTCGAGCCCCGCTATGTCGAAGAGCCTCGCGGCCGATGGGCTGGCCAGGGCGGCCTTCTCCTGGCGCCGTCATCCACGGAGGAGGTGTCCGTCATCATTCGCGCCGCCGCCGCGGCAGGCGTTGCGGTGATCCCCTATGGCGGGGGCACGGGCCTGGTCGGGGGTCAAGTCGCCGAGGATCTTGTGCCGGTCATCCTCTCGCTGGAGCGGATGACGAAGATCCGCAAGGTGGACCCTGTCGAAAACGCGATCACCGTCGAAGCGGGTGTCATTTTGCAGACCGTGCAAGAGACGGCCGATGCCCATGATCGCCTGTTTCCCCTGACGATCGCGTCCCAGGGCAGCGCGCGGATCGGGGGTATTCTGTCGACCAATGCCGGCGGAGTGAATGTGCTTCGCTACGGCAATGCGCGCGATCTTTGCCTGGGGATCGAGGCCGTCCTGCCCGATGGCTCCATCCTGCACGGTCTGTCGCCATTGCGGAAGAACAATACGGGCTACGATCTACGCCACCTTCTCATCGGGGCCGAAGGCACGTTGGGCGTGATCACCGCCGCAACGCTGAAACTGTTGCCCCGCCCAGCCCAAATGGGCGCTGCCTTGATGGAGGTGACCGATCCGCGTGCGGCCCTGGACCTGTTGAACCTGGCCCGCGACCGGATCGGCGGTGGCATATCCGCCTTTGAGCTGATCGGTCGGACCGGTCTGGATTTTCTTACTGAAACAATGCCCGAGGTGCGTCGCCCCCTGGGAAACCCCGATTGGTCGGTGCTGATCGATCTCGGACTTGGCGAGGCGGGCGATCCGGTCGCTGCCCTGGAAGGACTGTTTGAAACGGCGCATAGTGCAGGCCTGGTGACTGACGGAACCGTCGCACAATCCGAACGGCAGCGCGCCGACTTCTGGACGCTGCGCGAAAGTATCCCCGAAGCGAACCGTCGCATCGGTTCAGTCAGCAGCCATGATATTTCCGTCCCGACGGCGTCTATCCCGGCTTTCATCGACGAAGCGCCGAGCCGTATCGCGGAAATCGGCGATTTTCGGATCAATTGCTTTGGCCATTTGGGTGACGGCAACCTGCACTACAACGTCTTTCCCATGCCCGGTCGAACGCGCGCGGATCACCAGGCAGATCGCGCCGCCATTAAGGCCGCGATCCACGACCTGGTCCATTCGTTCGGCGGGTCGGTCAGTGCCGAACATGGGGTCGGGCGTCTGAAAGTCGAAGACCTGGAAAAGTATGTGGACCCCGCGAAGCTTGCGGCCATGCGGGCGATCAAGACAGCACTTGATCCCAAAGGCATCATGAATCCGGGGGCGGTGCTGCGCGCGCGCTGACATCCCAGCCTCACCCCGAATGGCCTGGTCCGAGGGTTCGGACCAGGACGTGTGGAAGGGGTCAATGGGTCCTGATCGAAGGCGTCAGACGGCCGCAAAATCGGTCTTACACGTTCAAAAGACTAAAGACCGGTGAATCGGATTTGGAGGGGAGGTGCGCCCCGCCCTAGGGGGGAACGGCGGGGCGCTTGGGGGATGTGAGCTGTATTCTCAGCCTCCACGCCGTTGTCATATCAGCGAAGTCGTTACCAAAGTGTTACTATGATGGAATAATTTCCGCAGAGCCGTCACGCGCCCTCAAATTCGCAGAGCGCATGGATCTCCATACCCATCTCCTCCAGAAGCGCTCGGCCACCCAATTCCGGCAGATCGATTACGAAAGCGGAGCCGACAACGTCGCATCCGAGCCGTTCCAATAAAGCAATTCCAGCCTTGGCCGTGCCGCCCGTCGCCAGCAGGTCGTCCACCATCAGCACCCGTCCGCCCGCCGGCAGCGCATCCTGATGCACCTCCAAGGTCGCGCTCCCATACTCCAAGTCGTAGTCCTGCGCGAAGGTTGCCCCCGGCAGCTTTCCTTTCTTGCGCAACGGAACGAAACCCTTCCCAAGCTGATGGGCGATCGCGCCGCCCAATATGAACCCCCGCGCCTCCAGCCCCGCGACGGCGTCGATCTGGGTGCCGGCATAGGGAGCAAGCAATTGGTCCACGGCCAATCGCAACCCGCGCGGGTCGGAGAAAAGCGTCGTGACATCCCGGAACATGATCCCCGGATGGGGAAAATCCGGGATGGTGCGGATATAGTCGCGCACGGTTTTGTGGTTCATTCCCTCTCTCCTTCACCGTCCCCGGCATAGTGTCTGCGAATTGCCATGGCGTCCTGTCCGGTCAACCGCGTGACCGCGTTTCCATCTTCCGAAAAGATCGAGAGGCGATAAGCCGGACTTCTGATATCCGTAAGTAATCCAAGTGCTTGGGTCATTTCTTCGAGCACAACCGATCTGATCGCGCGATGATCGATCCATCCACTGATGGCGATGAAACCTTGACGGATATGTTCGTCTTCAATGGAAACGGCGACGCGACCGAGCGGCAGGACGGCGTCATCCAAAGCTGGAATACCCGTTCCCGTCACGACCTCGCCCGGCCGGGTATCAACGACGACGATGGTAATCTCAGCCTGAGCAACGACACGCACGAGCTGGACACCGGCGTCCAGGCCGTTGATCTGCGCAACGGCGTTGTCGATGCCCGCGTCGAACAGCCTCCGCTTGTAGGGCGGCAGATCCGGCGGCACCGAGGCAAGCATTATCCCGATGGATTGCCGGGTGGTCTCATCCCAGCGAAGCATCGGCTTCTGACACGCCCCCCCAGGTGGGGCGGCACAAGCGACCAGACGATAGAAAGCCTCGTCGTTAAGACGGCCCGACACCTTCACGAATTCCTGCGCCATTGCGGCACTGGACAGGAGCAACCACGCCAGAAATGATCTCACAGAACCCGGCCCGCGACCACGCGCAGCCGCTCCACCAAGTCCGGATCGCGGCTGTCCGGTGCGGTCATGATCGCATGGTCCAGCGCCCGGTCGCAGCCATCTGCGCAGTCTGCCGCTAGCGCCGCGGGCAATGCGGTCACCATCGCGGCGGCTTTGTCCACGTTTCCGCGCAAGGTCGCGATGATGTCCGAGATCTGGACGGACCCGTGATCGGGGTGCCAGCTGTCGTAATCGGTGACCATGGCCACGCTTGCGTAATGCAACTCGGCTTCGCGGGCCAACTTGGCTTCGGGCATGTTCGTCATCCCGATCACGTCGCACCCCCAGCTTCGATAGAGTTCCGATTCAGCCAGGCTAGAAAATTGCGGTCCTTCCATCGCCAGATAGGTGCCGCCCTCGTGGACCGTCGCCCCGCCCACTCGTGCGGCCTCTGCACAGACCTTCGATAGGCTGGCACAGACCGGATGCGCCACACTCACATGGGCAACACAGCCCGGCCCGAAAAACGATTTTTCGCGCGCGAAGGTACGATCGATGAACTGATCCACCAGTACGAAATCACCCGGCGCCATCGCCTCCTGAAAGGATCCGACCGCCGATACGGAGACCAGATGCGTGACCCCAGCCGCCTTCATCGCGGCGATGTTCGCCTGATAGGGCACGGATGTCGGCGTATGGACGTGCCCACGGCCATGGCGCGGCAAGAAGATCACCGGCACGTCGTCAATCGCACCATGTAGCAATGCGTCCGATGGAGGCCCCCAAGATGTGTCAGCTGATCGCCAATCGCCACCGGCCAAAGCAGGCGCGTCATAGAGACCAGAGCCGCCGATAATACCAATAACTGGACCCATATCGCATCCTTCCCATCCGCGACCCTGCCGCGGAGGTTACGAAATCGCAACGGCTGGCCCTACCCTCTGTCGCAATCGGTTTGAGCCTGCTAAGGCCCCGCCAATTCTCCCACACCGAAAGATCTCCCATGTCCCCATCGCTCCTGGCGCGGTTCGCTGACCGCTTCGAGGGCCCCGACCTCCGCGTCGCGCCCACCGACACGTTGACGCCTGGACGCCTGCGGGTGGAACTGCTGGCGGGCCTGACCGTGGCCCTGGCCCTTGTGCCCGAGGCCGTGGCGTTCGCCTTCGTGGCCGGGGTAAACCCGCTTGTCGGGCTCTATGCAGCCTTCTTGGTGGGGCTGATCACAGCCCTGATCGGTGGGCGGCCAGGGATGATTTCAGGCGCGACCGGGGCGCTGGCTGTGGTGATGGTCTCGCTGGTGGCGCAGCACGGTGTGGAATATCTGTTCGCGACGGTCGTCCTCATGGGTCTGCTGCAGATCGTCGCGGGGGTGATGCGCTGGGGGAAGTTCATACGCTTGGTCCCGCATCCCGTCATGCTCGGCTTTGTTAACGGCCTGGCCATCGTGATCTTCCTGGCGCAGCTCACGCAGTTCCGCGACACATCCGGCGCTTGGCTTCCCGGCGGTGACATCGCCCTGATGCTGGGGCTCGTCGGATTGACCATGGCTGTCATCTGGGGCCTGCCGAGGCTCACGACTGCGATCCCAGCGCCGCTAGCGGGCATTGCGGTCACCGCGATCCTGGTGATCGGACTGGGCCTCAACACACCGACGGTGGGCGATATGGCCTCCATCGCGGGCGGCTTGCCCACGTTCCATATTCCGATGGTCCCGCTCAACCTGGAGACACTGCAGATCATCCTGCCCTATGCCCTGATCCTGGCCGCCATTGGCCTGATCGAAAGCTTGTTGACCCTCAACTTGGTGGGCGAGATCACCGGTCAGCGTGGCGGGGCATCTCAGGAATGCATTGCCCAAGGCGCCGCGAACACGGTGACCGGTTTCTTCGGCGGCATGGGCGGATGTGCCATGATCGGGCAATCCATGATCAACGTGAAATCCGGCGGACGAACGCGCATCTCCGGCATCTCCGCTGCCCTATTCCTCTTGGCCTTCATCCTGGTCGCCGCCCCGCTGATCGAGCGCATCCCGCTCGCGGCTCTTGTGGGCGTGATGTTCATGGTCGTGATCGGCACCTTCGCCTGGAACTCGCTTCGCATCCTTGCCCGCGTGCCCCGGACCGATGCCGTCGTCATCATCCTGGTGACCATCGTCACGGTCATCACCGACCTGGCCATTGCCGTCGTCGTGGGTGTCATCGTCTCGGCCCTGGCCTATGCCTGGGAAAACGCCCGCCGGATCGCCGCGACGACCTATGAGACCCCCGAAGGCGCACGGGTTTACCAGGTGAAAGGCCCGCTCTTCTTCGGCTCGGCCACTGGCTTTATCGAACTTTTCGACCCGAAATCCGACCCGTCCCGCGTGGTCATCGACTTTGCCGAAAGCCGGGTCGCCGACCAATCCGCGCTGCAGGCAATCGAAGCCGTGGCGCAGAAATATGAAGGTGAAGGCAAAACGATCCAGCTCCGCCATCTGACGCGCGATTGCCACAGGCTACTGACCAAGGCCGGCCACCTGATGATCGACAGCGATGATGACCCCGATTACGCCGTGGCCGCCAATTACGGGGTGCGAACCGGGATCATCGGGGGGCATTAGGGCCCGGGCTAGTAGCTCCGTTCCGCGTAAATCCGGGTCAGGTCGCCGCCCCAACCGTTGTGATAGTCGGCGAGCAACTCATCGGCTGGTGCGCGCCCGGTCTCCACACTGTCTTTCAATGCATTCAGAAAATGGGTCTCGTCCGGCACCAAGCCACCAGCCCCTTCCCGGGCCCTGGCCTTCAACCCGTGCTCGGCGATCTCCAGACAGGATCGGGCCAAATCGATCATGCGAATGCCGGGGACCTCGGCCTGCAATCCATCCACGCTGGCGGCCACGCGCAGGGCTTCGCGCGTCTCCTGGGTCCAGGCCTTGGCCAGATCCCAGGCCGCTTCGAGCGCGGTCTCATCGTACAGCAATCCCACCCAAAACGCGGGCAGCGCACACAGCCGTCGCCATGGCCCCCCATCGGCGCCCCTCATTTCCATGTATTTCTTGATCCGCGCTTCGGGGAACAGTGTCGTCAGATGGTCCGCCCAATCCGACAAAGTGGGAATTTCACCAGGCAAGGCAGGCAGTTCACCCTTGAGAAAATCCCGAAACGACATGCCCAGCGCGTCGATATAGGCACCGTCGCGATAGACGAAATACATCGGCACATCGAGCGCGTAGTCCACCCACCGTTCAAAGCCCATGCCGTCCTCGAAAACAAAGGCCGGGATGCCGGTCCGGTCCGCGTCCAAGTCGCGCCAGACCCTGGCGCGCCAGGATTTGTGCTCATTCACCTTGCCTTCGAAGAACGGTGAGTTGGCGAAGAGCGCCGTCGCCACAGGCTGCAACGCCAAGGCAACGCGAAGCTTCTTCACCATGTCGGCCTCGGATGCGAAATCCAAGTTCACCTGCACCGTACAGGTCCTGCGCATCATGACTTTGCCCATGGTGCCGACTTTATCCATATAGGCATCCATCAGCTTGTACCGGCCCTTCGGCATCAGCGGCATATGATCGTGGGTCCAGATGGGCGCGGCGCCAAGGCCAATGAACCCGACTCCGATCTCATCGGAGACGGATTTCACCTCCCGCAAGTGGTCGTTCACCTCGTCGCATGTCTGGTGGATGTTCTCCGTTTGCGCGCCCGAAAGCTCCAGCGCCCCGCCCGGCTCCAGGCTGACATTGGCGCCATCCTTCTCCAACCCGATGATCAGCCCGCCTTCTTCCAGCGGCATCCAACCGAACCGGTCGCGCAAACCTTCCAGAACGGCGCGGATAGACCGCGGGCCGTCATAGGGCAGCGGCTTCAGCGTGTCTTTGCAATAGCCGAACTTCTCGTGCTCCGTGCCGATGCGCCAATCGTCCTTCGGCTTGCAACCGGCTTCCATGTAGCCCGCCAGTTGGGACATGTCGGTGATCGGGCCGCCGCCGGACTGGGGAATGGACATGCTGGGGCCTCTCGCCTTGCTCAAGCGCCACGCCTGACGCTGGCCTTGGATCAAGTCAAGGCGAGCCGGGGATCGCGTCGCCAAACCGTGGTGAGACCCGGTGTGCGCGACTGCACGGCCCGCACCATGGCGCCGCCATCCAAGCTCGGCAAAGGCGCCAGAGCATCAAGCAAAGCGTCCGCACCTTGGGCGCCTTCGGGAATGTGGAGCGGGGCGCCTTGGCTGGGGATCAGTTGCCAGGTGGCGACGCCGTCTTCGGCGCGGTTGAGCGT
>JBCDCS010000106.1:0-8369 GCA_039181205.1 Pseudomonadota bacterium | reverse complement strand
GGTGAAGGTCATCGAATATGCGAGCTTCACCTGCCCCCATTGTGCGGCGTTCCACGCCGACACCTTCAAGGATTTCAAGGCGGAGTATATCGATACGGGACGGGTGCACTTCACCTATCGCGAAGTGTTCTTCGACCGCTACGGCCTCTGGGCGGCGATGATCGCCCGCTGTGCCGGTGCGGAACGCTATATGGGCGTGGCTGATCTGATCTATCAGACGCAGAACGATTGGGCGCGCCAGGCCGATCCGGCGCTGGTGGCCGAAAGCCTGAAGCGCATCGGGGCCCAGGCGGGCCTAGGCCAGGCCGAGTTGGACTCCTGCCTGCAGGACGCCGATCTCGCGCAGTCGCTGGTGGCCTGGTACGAAGCCAACGCCGCCCGTGACGGTGTCCGATCGACCCCGTCCTTCCTGATCAACGGCGAGATGCATTCGGGCAATATGAGCTTGGCGCAGATCGGCCAGTTGGTGGACGAAGCGGCGAGCTGACACCGTTTCGAGCGTTGGGCGGGCAGGCCTGATCGTCCCGCTACACCCATGCAGAATGCCAAAGGGCGGCCATTATCCATCGGAAATGGCCGCCTTTACTTTGTCGACGAGGATATCGTCGTCTTCAATCTGCAGGCGCACGGGCAGGATCAGGACGCGCCCGCGCAGGTTGGGCGGCAGACGGACGGCATCTTTTTCGGTCGTGACCGGCTGGGCGGCGAGTTTGGCGGCCTTCGCGGTCAGCCGTTTCAGCAAGGCGGGTGTGAGCGGTTGATGATCCGAAAGGGCTTCGGTGCCCCGCACATCCGCGCCGAGGGAGCGCAGTATCTCGAAGAATTTCTCGGGCCGTCCGATCCCGGCGAAGGCGAAGACGGGCAGGTCTTTCCAGGGCATGCCAGTGGGCAAGGGGCGGAGTTCACCCTGAATGCGCGGCACATCACCGGGGATCGAAAGGCGGCTCTGCTGCTCGGGCGGACCGATGGTCAGCACCAGATCGGCCCGGGCGAGGCCCACCCAGACCGGCTCCCGCAGCGGTCCGGCCGGAATGACGCGGCCATTTCCAAACCCGGTGGCGGCATCAACGACAACGACGGACAGGTCCTTTTCCAGGCTCGGATTTTGGAAGCCATCGTCCAGAAGGATCGCCGTTGCCCCGGCCGCGACCGCGGCCCGGGCGCCCGCCGCGCGATCCTTGGCGACCCAGGTCGGCGCAAAGGCCGACAACAGGAGCGGTTCATCGCCCACATCGCTGGCGCTGTGGACGTTCGGGTCCACGCGGATCGGGCCCTCTAAGGTTCCGCCATATCCACGGGTCACCACGTGTCCGCCCGGCACCTGCCCGGTCAGCCATATGACGGTGGGCGTCTTGCCGGTTCCGCCGGCCGTCAGGTTGCCGACGCAGATCACGGGCACGTCCAGCCGCAGCCCGGGTCTGGCCATGCGGCGGGCCGTGGCATGGGCATAGATCGCACCCAGCGGGCTCAGCAGGTTGGCGGCCAAGGATCCGGGCCGCGACCAGAAGCCCGGTGCGCGCATCTCAATCCACCCCGTCGAGCATCGCGAAGAGCAGGTCCATGGCCCCTTCGGTCACCTCCGCGCCGGTGGAACAGACCTCCCACGCGGCGTGGGCCAATCGTGCTGCCACGTCCGGTTCCAACACGTTGGTGACGGCGGCGCCCAAGCCGCGCGGGTCGCGAACCAGCCGCGCCGCCTTGGCGTCCGCCAGGCGGCTGTAGATGTCGGCGAAGTTGCGGATGGACCCGCCATGCAAAATGGCGCTTCCCAGGGCGGCGGGTTCGAACGGATTGTGCCCGCCCATATCCACCAGAGAGCCGCCCACGAAACTGACCGGGCAGAGACGATACCAGAGCCCGAGTTCCCCCATCGTATCGGCCAGGTAGATCTGCGTGTCCGGCCCGATCTCTTCCCCGATGGAGCGGCGGGCGACTTTCCAACCGTCTTGGCGCAGTTCGGTGTAGATGCCGTCGCCCCGATCGGGGTGGCGGGGCACGAGCACCATCATCAGCCGATGCCAGGATTTCAGGGCCTCCCGATGGGCGTTTGCCGCCATCTGTTCTTCGCCGGGATGGGTCGATGCGGCCAGCCAACACGGGCGACCGCTGACAGCATCCGCCAGCCGCAGCCGTTCGTCTTCGTCATGGGGCAGGGCCGCGGACCCCTCCTTCAAAGTGCCGGTGATTTCCAACCGTTCCTTTGGCAGGCCGAGTGAAATCAGCCGTTTGGCTGTCTTCTGATCCTGGGCCTGAACACTGGAAATTTGGGTCAGAAGCGCGCGTGCCACACCGGGCGCGCGACGCCATCGGCGGTGGGTTTCGGCGGACATGCGGGCATTGATCAGGGCGATCCGGATATCGCGGGCAGCGGTTTCCTGGATCAAGGCGGGCCAGATTTCGTTTTCGGCCAGCACGCAGAGATTGGGTTTCCAATGATCGAGGAAGCGCCGCATCCACGGCACCACGTCCAAGGGCACGAATTGGTGGACGGCCCGGCGGGGCAGGCGGCCGCGCAGCACGTCGGCCGATGTCACCGTCCCGGTGGTCATCAGGAAGCTCAGATCGGATCGTTCTTCGCCCATGCGGCGCAGCATTTCGAGCAGGGAGACACTTTCCCCGACCGATGCCGCATGCAGCCAGATCAGCGGGCCCTCGGGTCGCGGCAGCGACGCGATGCCCCGCCGTTCATCCAAGCGATCCGGGTCCTCCTTCCCTTCGGCCAGGCGCCGCCGCAGCGTGCGTTCGGCGAAGCCCGCCGCCCGATTGGAGGCCGCCAAATAGGCCGAGAGAACGGCCGAACGGGACATGGGATCAGCCCAGCTCCTCGGTGGGGGAGGCTTCCTGTTCTTCGTCGCGCAACCGGTGGATATGGGCGATGAAGTACCGCGCATGGGCGTCATCCACCGTGCGCTGCGCGGCGCCCTTCCAGGCGTTATAGGCGCTGGCATAATCGGGATACATGCCGACGATATCGATCTTGTCGACATCGGCGAACTGCGTGGAACTGGGGTTCACCAACTCACCGCCGAAGACGAGGTGCAGGCGCTGGACCATGGGGGACTCCTTTGCGGTCGTGTCGACCGCCGGTCTAGCGCGCCGGGGCCAAGCGTTCCAGCAGCGCGCGTGTGATCGCGGGCGTTCCGGCGAGGACACCGTCAACCTGTGGATGTGGGTTATTGAACCGCAGATCGATGGCCTGACGGTCGGTGGCCAGGCCGCCCGCTTCGGTGACCATCAACGCGCCGGCGGCGATGTCCCATTCCCAGGCGGCGCGCAGCGTGATCATGGCGTCGTAGCGGCCCTCGGCGGCCAGGGCGAGCCGATAGGCCAGGGACGAGACGAAGCGCTGGGTGACCGGCGGGCGGCCATCCGCCCAGCGGTCATCCTTGAAATTCGCCTTCGCGCCCAGCACCGTGGCACCGTCCAGTGCATCCCGGCCCGAATGCAGGATCGGCTCGCCGTTCTTGGTCGCGCCTTCGCCCCGGGACGCCAGGTAGAGGATATCGCGCAGCGGAACGTAGATGGCGGCCGCGATGGGAACGCCGTTTTCGACGATGGCTAGCGAGTGGCTCCAGTTCTTTTCGCCGTCGATGAACGCGCGGGTTCCATCGATGGGATCGACGATGAAGAGGCGGTCGTGGTCCAGGCGCGCGGGGGCGTCGGGGGTTTCTTCCGACAGCCAGGCATAGTCTGGCCGCGCGGCCGTTAACTCGGCTTTCAGCATGCGGTCGATTTCGAGATCGGCTTCGGTCACCGGGCCTTGGCCATCCCGCTTGTGCCACGTGTCGGGGCCTTGGCCGAAGTGCCGCTTCGCGATCTCGCCCGCTGCCTTGGCCGCATCCCCGAGCAGGGCGAGGTCAGTCTCCGGCAATCGTCAGCCCCTCGACCAGAAGCGACGGAACTTGGCGGCCCACATGTTTGCGGGCGTCGTTGGCGGGGATGAGGCTGCGCAGCATATCCCGGAGGTTGCCTGCCACCGTGCATTCGTTGACCGGGTGGCTGATCTGGCCGTTTTCGACCCAGAAGCCCGACGCGCCCCGGGAATAATCCCCCGTGGTCGCATTGATGGACGAGCCGATCATCGAGGTGATGAGCAGGCCGGTCCCCATCTCGGCCAGAAGATCATCCCGGCTGCGGTCGCCTTCGGTGAGGATCACGTTGGTCACCGACGGCGTGGGTGGCGCCGACGTGCCGCGCGAAGCATTGCCGGTACTGTGGAGGCCGAGCTTGCGCGCGGTGGCGAGGTCCAGGACCCAGCCCTGCAGGATACCGTCGCGGACGATGTCGCGGGGGGACGTCGCCAGGCCTTCGGCGTCGAACGGCTTGGAGCCGGAGATGCGCGGCAGGTGCGGGTCTTCCCGCAGGCTGAGCGTCTCGGGCAAGACCGCCTCGCCCATTGCGTCGCGTAGGAATGTCGCACCACGCGCCACGGCATTGCCGTTGATGGCGCTGAGCAGGTGGCCGATCAGGCTGGAGGCGACCCGTTCGTCATAGACCACCGGATAGGCGCCGGTGGGGGGCTTGGTCGCCCCCTTGCGGGCGAAAGTGCGTTCGGCCGCGATCCGGCCGACATCTTCGGGGCTGTCCAGATCGGCGCGGTGGATGCGGCTGTCGCCGTAATAGTCCCGTTCCATCCCCGTGCCTTCGCCGGTGATGGCGATGCAGCTGAGCGACGTGCCAGTCCGGCGATAGCCGCCTGCGAAGCCATTAGAGGCGGCGATGTGGATGCGTCGGTCGCCATATCCTGCCCCGGCCGCCGAGACCTGGCTGATCCCTTCGACGGCCAAGGCGGCGGCTTCGGCGCGGGTGGCCATATCCTGCAGATCGGCCGGGGACAAAGGATCCTCCGCATCGACCAGGTCCAAGGCGCCTGCATCGGGATGGCGCGCCAGTTGCTCCGGATCGGCCAGGCCTACATTGGGGTCTTCCGGCGCTTCCTTGGCCATGGCGACGGCGCGTTCCGCCATCTGAGCGATCGTTCCTGGCGAGACGTCCGACGCCGACACGCAGGCCTGCCGCCGCCCGGTCAGAACGCGCAGGCCGATTTCCACCCCTTCGGAGCGTTCGGCATGTTCCAGCGCGCCTTTCAACACGTCTATCGAGACCGACGTTCCGTCCACGGCGATGGCATCGGCTGCGTCGGCGCCGGCTTTCTTGGCGGCCTGCAGCAGCGCATCGGTCAGGGCGGGCAAATCGGTCATCGGGCGTCTCACGAAAAAGGGGCCGCCCTGGCAGGTAGCCCCCGTTTCCGCCGCCCTCAAGGGGCAGGGCGCCGCAACCGGTTGGGTCAGCGCAGAGGAAGACCGTTTGCGCTGATGCCGCCGGTCTCGGTGAATTCAATGGTCGATTCGAGCTTATCTTCACCCACCTGCTGCGCCACGACTGTCGCCATGCCCTTGGCGAAGCCCGCCTGTTCGGGCGGCAGGAAGCCAAGGGCGACCAGGCGGTCGATCAGCATGAATGCCCCATCCACGGCCAGTTGGATGGTTCCCACGGGCCGACTGATATCTGGCGATGGGAAGTCGAGATCGCCGCTTGCGTTCAGATCGGCGCCGGCCAGAGACAAGGTCAGATCACCTAACGTGAGCGACTGAAGTTCACCCGGAGGGCCGCTGGCGAACGCGTCTGGGTTCCCGAAGATATCGGCCGTCATCAGCGCTTCGCCATCCAAGTCGAGCCGCACGGTCGCCGGGTCGCGGGGCAATTGGCCAGTCGGATCGAACAGGGACCAGATGGCATCATCGATGGCCAGATTTTCGAGAACTAGGTCGAGCGCGAAGGATTTCGGATCTTCGGAGACGCCGACCGGAACCGTGAACCCGGCCGTAAACGCGTCCATTGCAGCCGTCAGCGGCACCGGGAATTGCGGAACGACGACGGTGGCGTTGGTGTCGGTGGACGAAAACGTCTCGGTCAGCCCATCGGGCGTCAGTTCCAGGAAGATTTCACCCCCGGCCGATGTGGAGTTGAGATCGACCGGCCCGTCAGCCGTTGTGATCGTCATGGTTGTGTCGGAACCGGAATGGGTGAACGTGGCCTCGAAATCCACGCCCAGATCGGCCAGGCCCGGCCCGTCGGCCAGGGCGCTCATGGTGGCGCCGTCGAAACTGCCCGCGCCCGTACCGAAGAGTTCCTGTGCCAAGTAGCGGACAGTGAACGGCGACTCGGTCGCGGCGCCATCGGCGTCGATGATCAGTTCGTCCGCCGCGAATTCTTGGGTAAGCCCCAGCGTCTCTCCCCCGCGATCGACCGAATAGGTGGTGTTCAGCCCGTTCATGACAGCGATCAGCGGGATCGGGTCGGGGCTTTCCCCGCTGGTGACGTCATCGAAGCGATAGCCGAAGCTATCGGCCGCCACCACATAGCTGCGGATGTCGCCGTCCTGCGCGGCGATCATCTCCAAGCCTTCATTGGTCAAAACGAAGCTCTGTTCGATGCGTTCGTCCTCAAACTCGACCACGCTGCTGACGTTCATTTCCGCCGGAATATCGATTCGTACCGTTCCATCGGCCTGGTTCGTCAGTTGGATCGTGCCGTAGACCGCTTCGTTCGACACGCCTGAATTGGTCATCGAGACGGTCAAATCGTTGAGCGTGAGCGTGTCGCCCGAACTCTCCTCGCCCGCCGAAATCTGGATACCGAATTCGCCGTAGGTCGCCTGCCAGTCCGCCCAAAGCTGATCGGCGGTCAGGTCCGCCCAGGCCAACGGCGCGGAGGTGAGAAGAAGGGCGGCGGCCCCAGCGAACGCTCTGGTCGACATGGCTAATGGTCCCGTGGTCAAATGCTATGGCACCATTTATCACCCCATGGGTGGGGTCAACCGGAGGACGGGATGAACGGGGGCACAGCACTGATTACCGGTGCGTCACGCGGGATTGGCGCGGCCACCGCCAGGGAATTCGTGGCGAAGGGCATGAAGGTTGCGCTGTTGGCCCGGGACACCGGCGCCATCGCCGATCTTGCGGGCGAATTGGGGGAGGATGCTGCGCTGGCCATCCCCTGCGACGTGGCCCGCTGGCAGGAAGTGGCGGTGGCCATCGATGCCTGCGTGGACACCTTCGGGGCGCTTGACGTCGTGGTCGCCAATGCCGGCATGATCGAGCCGATTGCCCCGCTGGCCGAAGGCGATCCGGACATCTGGGCCACGGCGATCAACGTGAACCTGAGCGGAGTGTATCACGTTGTCCGCGCGGCGTTGCCGGTGATGCTGTCAAAGGGTGCCGGAACGGTGTTGACCATATCGTCGGGGGCCGCCCATCGGGCGTTGCCGGGATGGTCGGCCTATTGCGCGTCGAAAGCCGGGGCGAAGATGCTGACCGAGGCGGTGCATGCCGAATATGGGGATGTGCTGCGCGTGATGGGCCTGTCACCCGGGACGGTGGCCACGCAGATGCAGCGGGAAATCAAGGCGTCGGGCATCGGGCCCGTGGCGCAGCTCGACTGGTCCGATCACATTCCGGCCGATTGGCCTGCCAAGGCGTTGGCTTGGATGTGCACGTCCGAAGCGGACGATCTGCTGGGCACGGAGCTTTCCTTGCGAGACGAAAGCCTGCGGGCCCGGATCGGCCTCACATGATCCGTCAGGACCGGTCGGGCGATGTCCTGACGCTGACGTTGGACCGGTCGGACAAGGCGAATTCCCTGACGGCGGAGATGTTGGCGGACATCGCGGAAGCGGTGGAAGGAACGGATGCCGGTTTTCTGATCCTGACCGGCGCGGGCGAAAAGGTGTTCAGCGCGGGCATGGATCTGGAGGAGGCGAAGACCGGGCTCGCCACGTCGCCGGTTTGGGAGCGCGCATCGGGGGCGATCGCGGCGTTCCCTGGCCTCAGCATCGCTGCGCTTAACGGCACGCTTGCGGGCGGGGCGTTCGGGATGGCGCTGGCCTGCGACCTGCGGCTGGCGGCGCCCAAGGCGTCGTTTTTCTACCCGGTCGCGAAGCTCGGGTTCCTGCCGCAACCATCGGACCCGGCTCGGCTGGCTGCGCTGATCGGGCCGGCCCGGGCCAAGATGATCCTCTGCGCGGGCGCGCGGCTGGAGGCCGAGGAAGCCTTGGCCATGGGTCTGGTGGATCGCCTGGTGCCGGACGTTAGCGCGGCCGCGTCGGAGATGGTGGTGGGGCAGCCCGATCATGTCGCGGCGATCAAGGCGATGGTTCCGGCCCGGTCGGTCTGACGGGGAGGCCCCCAAGGGGCCGGGGAACCCGGGGGTTTATCGCGGGCCCTGGCGCAGGCCCGCGATCCTTAAGGCGATTACTCGGCCGCCTGTGTCGCTGGCAGATCGGCCAGCGCTTCCACCAGCAGCTGGCCAACAGCGGGGGCCGATGCCGGGTTTTGGCCGGTGACGAGGCGACCATCGCGCACAGCGTT
>JBCDCS010000105.1:0-8373 GCA_039181205.1 Pseudomonadota bacterium | reverse complement strand
TCCGGTGGTGCTGCGCGATCTGGCGGACCAGGCGAAGGCGATTTTCGCGGAGGCCGGCGCTGTCGCCATCAAGGACGACTGGCGCGAGCAGGTGCAGGTGATCCGCCCGGTCATCGATCAGGAGGATGCGCGGCGTCTGGGCCTGACCCAGGGCGAGATCACCTTCGCGCTGCACACCCATCTGACCGGCGCCACGTTGGGCGTCTACCGGGAGGGCGACGAGCTGCGCGACGTGATCATGCGCCCGTTGGAGGGCGCGCGAAACGACATCGGCGCCTTGCGCGACATCCAGGTCTATAGCTCGGTCGCGGGCGGCTATATCCCCATCGGGCAGGTGGTCGACCGCTTCGACATCGTGTTCGAAGCGGGCAATCTGCGCCGCATCGACCGGGAATTGGCCATCACGGCCCAGGCGGACAACGCGCCGGGCGTGCTGTCGGGCGACCTGTTCCTAGATGTGCGCGACGCGGTCGAGGCGATCCCCCTGCCCCCGGGCTACGGCCTGGACTGGCAGGGCGAATTCGGCGACTCGGCCGAGGCAAATGAGGGTCTGGCCGGGACCATGCCGCTGGGCTTTGGGGCGATGATCCTGGTGGTGATCCTGCTGTTTAACGCTTGGAAGCAGCCGTTGATCATCTGGCTGACCGCGCCGCTGGCCCTGATCGGGGTGATCTACGGCCTGGCCGGCAGTCAGACGCCGCTCGAATTCATGGCGATCCTCGGGGTCCTGTCGCTGACCGGCATGCTGGTCAAGAACGCCATCGTGCTGGTCGATGAGATCGACCTTCAGATCGCCTCGGGCAAGGAGCGGATGCAGGCCATCATGGACAGCGCCGTCAGCCGCGTGCGGCCGGTTTGCCTCGGCATGCTGACGACGGTGCTCGGGGTGATTCCGCTGCTTTGGGACCCGTTCTTCAAGTCTCTGGCGGTCGTGATCATCTGCGGGCTCAGCTTCGCGACCGTCCTGACACTGATCATCGTGCCGACGCTCTACACGATCTTCTTCCGGGTCGGATGGGACGAACAGCCTGAACCGGAGACAGTACCGGCAGAATAAGAAGACCATGACAGGGCCAGCGATGCTCCTCGCAGGGTGCCAAGTGCCGAGCAACGTGACCCGATTGGCCCGATGGACCCGACCGCGCTGCGCCAGGGGTGGCCGGCAATCGGTGCTGCATTGGCCGTCATGGACGTGATCTTGTCCTTGGCCAACTTGGTCGGTGAGGCCAAATGGCCTTCCTGGTAGAAGTTCGTCGCACCGCATCACAGGTGGCATGGCTCACGCCGACATCCGCGACCTCGCGGCCTCGCGGGCCGCCAGCCGCGGCATCACCACCACCGGAGCGGAGTTCGCAGCCCTCGCCATGCCGTCAACCGTCGGGATCTGAGCCCTGACGCTCTCGGCATCAGCGCCCCTCTCGACGCCGCTCATCGGCCCATCGCAGGGCATCCATCGCGGCGCCGGAGAACACAATGGCGACCGTCGCGCGGGCCGTCAGCGACGGCGCGGACGTCATTGGACTGGACGTTCAACGATCCGCAGACAGGAAGTTGGTCGCGCGCCTGACTAAGGACTGGACCTTCCCTGACGCTTTCACGCGGGACGTTCTGCAGACGATAGAAAGCGCGATCATGCCAGTTGCCGGGAGCTAGCGTGCTGGCAAGGTTATGGTTCCTGAGGCATTTTTGAAGCTGGCAACCGACTAAAACTATCTCAACGTTCGCACCAAAACTGTCTGCGTAGCGTCGACATGATGACGCTTTACTTGCTACGCTCTGGCAAGATTGCCAGTCTTTGCAGGAGCATACCATGCCGATCCGTGCCCTGTACCCTGTGCTCGTGCTGATCCTCATTCCGTCGATCATCGGCTTGGCCGCCGCGGAGACCAGGAGCCTGCAAGCCCACATACATGGCCGCCTAACCCTTTTGATCGCCCTGGACGGCCCGGCTCTGGAGATCGCACTGGAAGCGCCGGGCGCCGACATCGTGGGATTTGAGCACGAGGCCAAAACCGCCGCGCAAAAGGCGGCTGTGGCCGCGGCGCTCGATGAGTTGTCAGACCCGATGACGTTATTCCTTCTACCTGACAACGCGGGATGCGTCGGGCAATCGGCAGATGTGGAGCTTCGCCAGGAGGGTACCCACAGCACCTTCGAAGCAGTCTACAGCTTCGGATGTACCGACCCGCTGGCGCTCACCGAGGTGGAAACGCGACTCTTCGATCTCTATCCCAGCGTGCAGCAGATCGACGTGGAATATGTGACACCGGCAGGTCAGGGCGCAGCCGATCTGGTGCCGGGCTCCGCTCTCCGTTTGCCATCCAGTTGAGATCGGGGAATGGCGACACAACCGACCGACAACGGACATGTAGCGCTGGAACTCCGCGATGTGGAGTTCCGGTACCCATCGACCGGCTTCGCGCTCTCGGTCCCTGCCTTCACGCTCGGCGCGGGCGAGCGCGTGCTTCTGCGCGGACCGTCCGGATCAGGCAAGACGACGCTCCTGGCGCTCGCAGCTGGGCTGCTGGCCGCGGATCGTGGGACGATCCGCGTGGATGATCGGACCATGCCAACGCGACTGGCGGCGTGCGACCGGCTGCGAGCCGAAACCATCGGTATCATTTATCAGCAGTTCAATCTGCTGGCCTCCCTCGACACGCTGTCCAACGTTCTGCTGCCCACGGCTTTTGGACGCCGACGGGTCGAAGCCGGGACAGCGATCGATCTTCTCGACCAGTTGGGTATCCCATCCCAGTTGCATGCAGCACCGGCCGGACGCCTTTCCGTCGGACAGCAACAGCGCGTGGCCATCGCGCGTGCCCTGATCGGTGCGCCCCCTCTGATACTCGCCGACGAACCAACGAGTGCGCTCGACCCCGACAGCCGCGATGCCTTCCTTGAGGTCCTGTTCGACACCGTTGCGGCGGCCGGGGCCGCGCTTCTTTTGGTCAGCCATGATGCCGCAATCAGTCATCGGTTTCCCCGTGTCCACGATCTGCGCGACATCGCGCGCACAGGCGATGCGATTGGACTGGTGGGATGAGCAGGACGCGGCTTATCGCCCGCTTGATCGCATCATCGCTCTGGTCGCGACGTCTGGCGGTTTCCATGGTCGCGTTGGCGGTGGCGGTCTCCACGGTATTGCTGCTGTCGGTCGAGCGCCTTCGAACGGGTGCCAGGGACAGCTTCGCCGCAACCATCTCCGGCACCGACCTGATTGTCGGCGCGCGATCAGGCGGCGTGCAGCTGATACTTTATTCCGTCTTCCGGATCGGCAATGCGACCAACAACATCTCCTGGGAGAGCCTCCAAGACGTCGCCGCTCTGGACGACGTCGCCTGGGTCGTGCCGCTTTCGTTAGGCGACAGCCATCGCGGCTACCGCGTCGTGGCGACCAATGGCGACTACTTTGAACATTACCGCTACGGCCGGAACCGCAGGCTCTCTTTTGAGAATGGCGCGATCTTCGACGATCTCTTCGACGTCGTTCTGGGGGCCGAGGTGGCGGAGGCCCTGGGCTACAAGCTGGGCGATCGGATCGTCATCGCCCACGGGCTGGGCGAGGCCGATCTGGTCCGGCACGACGACCTGCCCTTCACCGTGTCGGGTATCCTGCAGCGGAACGGCACGCCCGTGGACCGATCGCTCCATATCTCGCTCGAGGCCATGACTGCGATCCATGTGGATTGGCAATCTGGCGCGCGCGCGGCGCGGACGACGCCGGCCGATGTGCTGCGCACCATGGAGGAGGCCGGGCTTCTCGCCCCTGACGCGGTAACCGCCGCGCTGGTTGGCACAAGCAGCCGGATCGCCGTCTTCCGCACCGCGCGCGCCATCAACGACTATCCCGAGGAACCGCTCCTAGCCGTTCTGCCAGGCATCGCCTTGCAGGAGCTTTGGTCCGTCATCGGCACCGCCGAGCGCGCCCTGGCCGCGATTTCGGCCATGGTCGTGCTTACCGCGATTGTGGGGCTTGTCGCCACGATCCTAGCCACCCTGGATCAGCGCCGTAGGGAGATCGCAATCCTGCGAGCGCTCGGCGCGAGACCGAGCGTCGTGGCTGGACTTCTAGTGGCGGAATCCGGAACGATTGCGTTGATTGGCGTTGGCTTAGGCCTCGCAATGGTTCTCGGCTCCGCCCCTGCCCTGGGCGGCTGGCTGCGATCCGCCTACGGGCTCGATTTGCCCGTGGGCTTGTCCTTGTGTGAAGGGATAATTCTGGGCAGCATCATCTTGGCCGCGCTTCTGGCTGGATTGCTGCCAGCCTGGCGCGCATATCGGATCGGATTGGCCGACCGCCTGGATGGGGCCTAGTGACCGGACGCGAAGGATAGTATTTTGACAGACCGGAGCCTCCGCCTGATGCTGGCCGTTCTGGCAATCTGCGCCCTCGGCGCCGCGGCCATAATTGTTGGCGGCCGCCCGGAACAAAACCCCATCACCGATGCCCGCTCGATCACCTGGACCGACCTTCTCCCAGAAGATCAGGTCGAAATCTGGGGCGATGTGACAAGCCGCGGCCCCACATCGGAGGCGGAGTGGCTGGAACAGGAAGCCGCCCGCAACAGTGTCCCAACCACGTTTATGACCCTGTCCGAAGCGGGTTCCGTCTGGGCCGAACAGCCGCAGCCAAGTTTTTCGGCGGAAACGCGTGCCGATCTCGATGGCGTGCGCGTCGCGCTGTCCGGCTATATGACCCCGCTCTCCTTCGAAGAACGTGAAACAAGGCTTTTCTTGCTGGTACCCTATGTGGGCGCCTGTATCCACGTTCCCGCGCCGCCGCCGAACCAAATTGTCATCGTGGAATCTGCGGATCCCGTCCCGGTCCTGGACATGTGGCAGCCCTTCACCGCCGTCGGCGCGCTTCGGATAGAGCGTCTCGACACTGGTTTGGCGGAAAGTGCCTATGTCATGGAACTCGACCGTATGGTCGCGATCGATCTCGCGGGCGGGCCGGAGGAGGACTACACCGCCGATGATTACGGCGATGGCGAAATGCAGTAGGCCGTTGCGCTCAAGCGACCCTAGCTTGGCCGTCTGCTTGTCCGAAAAAGTGACGTGACCAGGAAGGCTATCGCCGCCGCGCAGACGATTGTCGGACCGGCAGGCGTATCGAGCACATAAGCCCCCCGCAGACCGATGACGGCGGAGGCGGCACCGATCCCGCCTGCGACCAGCGCCATTGCCTCCGGCGTCCGCACCAGGGGTCGGGCGGCGGCGGCCGGGATGATGAGCATCGCCGCTATGAGCAACACACCCACGACTTTGATCGCCACGGCCACGGTAATCGCCAAGGTCAAGGTCAGAATCAACTGCTCGCGCTTCGGGTCGATGCCGCTGGCATGGGCCAGGTCTTCGTTCAAGGTTGCAGTCAGCAGCGCCGACCAACGCCAGACTATCAAGCCAGCGACCAAGACTGCACCGGCCCAGATGACGGCCAGGTCCGCGCGCGATACAGCCAGGATGTCGCCGAAGAGATAGGCCATCAGATCGATGCGTACGCCCGAGATGAAGGACACGGCCACCAGCCCGAAGGCGAGTGCGGAATGGGCCAGCACGCCGAGCAGCGTGTCCATTGCATAGCCACGGCTAGCCAGCGCGGTAACCATCAGCGCCATGGCAAGGGCGACCAAGGTCACGCCTGCGAAGATCGACAGCGAGAACGCCAACGACAGGGCAACACCCAGGATCGCGGCATGGGCGGTGGCGTCGCCGAAATAAGCCATCCGTCGCCAGACCACGAAAGAGCCCAGGGGCGCGGCGGCGAGGGCCACGCCGATGCCAGCCAGCGTGGCGCGGGTCATGAAATCGTCCAGCATTACTCAGCAGCCTCGGCTGCGTGGTCATGATCGTGATCATGGTCGTGCCGGTAGAGCGCCAGTGCGCCCCCCGTCCCCGTGCCGAAGAGCGCCCGATACTCCGGGGCGGAGGCGACGACGGCGGGCGTGCCCTGGCAACAGACATGACCGTTGAGGCAGACAACCCGGTCCGAGGCGCTCATGACCACGTGCAATTCATGGGAGATCATCAGCATTGCGCAGCCGGTCTCCGCTCGGACGTCTTCAATCCGGCGATAGAACGCAGCCGATCCCGGTTGATCCAAGCCCTGCGTTGCCTCGTCCAGCAGCAAGAGTTCGGGCTCGGTCATCAGCGCGCGGGCCAGCAGCACACGCTGGAACTGACCCCCGGACAATTCGGACATCTGGCTGCCCATGTGATCCGGCAGGCCCGCCTGATCGAGCGCGGCCCGGCAGGCGGCCTTGGTGGCGCCACCCGGTAGTCGCAAGAATCGTTCGACCGTGATCGGCAGCGTCCGGTCGATATGCAGCCGCTGCGGCACGTATCCGATCCGCAGGCCGGGCTTGGTGATGACCCGACCGGCCATTGGCCTTACCGCGCCAATCACGGCGCGCAGCAGGCTGGTCTTGCCCGAGCCGTTCGGACCCACGATCGTCACGATCTCACTCGGTTCGACATGCAGGTCGACTTTATGCAAGGCCGTCTTGCCGCCATAGCGGATGCTGAGCCCTTCAACGGATACGAGGCTCATGCGTCGGCCTTCTCGGAACACCCCGGACAGACGCCCTCTGCTTCGACGACCGTTCGTTCGATGGTGAAGCCAGTGGCTTTGGCCGCGTGGCTGAGCGCGCCCTGTGTAGCGGCGGATGACGCCTCTGCCACGGCTTCGCAGATGCGACAGATCATGAAGGCGGGGGCGTGGGCCTCGCCAGGATGTCCGCACGCAATGAAGGCGTTCAGCCGCTCGATCTTATGGGCGAAGCCATTGGCGACCAGAAAATCGAGCGCCCGATAGGCGACGGGCGGTTGCGAACCGAAGCCGCTCTCGCGCAGCTTTTCCAAGACCGCGTAAGCGCCCAGCGCCCGATGCTCCTGCAACAGGATTTCTAGCGTCGCGCGGCGGACCGGCGTGAACCGAAGGCCTTCGACCTCGCAATGCCTTTCCGCTGACGCTAGGGCATCGGCCACGCATCCGGCATGATCATGTTTGGCAAAGCCCAAGGGCGTATCCGAGGCCGGGCCGACTCTGTTGCTTGTCATGTTATTTCGTATCAGATATCTGGGATATTGAATGTTATAAGATCACACGGAAGGTTCCATGTCCAGAAAGCTCCTCCCCCTCTCGCTCGCCGCGTCCTTGCTGAGCGGCACGGCCCTGGCCGAGGCGCCGCGCGTTGCGGTCGACATCGCGCCGGTGCATTCGCTCGTGGCGCGGGTCATGGATGGGGTCGGCACGCCGGACCTGATCATACCCGCCGGCGCGAGCCCACATGAATATAATCTGCGACCTTCCGAGGCGCAGGCGCTTCAGGACGCGACGCTGGTCTTCTGGATTGGCGAAGATCTGACACCATGGCTGGAAGACCCCATCGAGACACTGGCAGGCGACGCCACAGCCACCGCTTTGCTTGAAGCAGAGGGAACAATCGAGCTGGAGTTCCGCGAGAACGCGCTTTTCGAAGCCCATGACCACGGCGATGAACATGGTCATGGCGACCATGCGGAGGAAGCGGCTCACGATCACGATCATGCGGAAGGTGAAGAGCATGGCCATGACGACCATGGCCACGATCACGAAGAGCACGCCGCTGCCCATGATCACGATCACGATCACGAGGACCACGCAGGTCACGACGACCACGGCCATGCTCACGGCGCCCATGATCCCCACGCTTGGCTCTCGCCCGACAATGCCGCGAACTGGCTGAACGTCATCGCAGGTCAGTTGTCTGCGGCTGATCCCGACAATGCGGGCGCTTACTTCGCCAACGCCGCCGCGGGCCGGGCAGAGATCGAAGCCCTGAAGGCCGAGATCGCGGCGACCCTCGACCCCGTGCGCGGCGGCAGCTTTATCGTCTTCCACGACGCCTATCAGTATTTCGAAGCCGCCTTTGATTTCCCGGCTTCCGGTGCGATCTCGATCTCGGATGCATCGGACCCGAGCCCTGCCCGGATTGCCGAAATTCAGGCCCGGGTGCAGGGCGAAGGCGTCGGCTGCGTCTTGTCGGAGCCGCAGTTCAATCCCGCCATGGTCGCAACCGTCCTCGATGGCACCGAGGCCAGCACGGGTATCCTCGACCCGCTCGGCTCGGATCTGGAACCGGGCCCAGACCTCTACCCCCAACTCCTGCGAAATCTCGCCGACACCCTTGCAGGCTGCCTGTGAGGCGTGAGACGAGGGCACATGCGACGATCGCTTCCTGTTTGGCTGTCCGCCATAACTCTTGGTCTCGGCGCCCCCGCCGGGGCCCATCCCCATGTCTTCGTAGACGCACAGTCCGGCTTCGTCTTCGATGATGAGGGGCGGTTGGAGGCGCTGCGGATCACGTGGACATACGACGCGCTGACGACGCT
>JBCDCS010000104.1:0-8425 GCA_039181205.1 Pseudomonadota bacterium | reverse complement strand
TAGGCTTCGTCCATGGTGGCGGTGACGCATTCCTGGACGCAGTGCATATGCGTGTCGCCGGTCCAGAAGAATTCGGGCAGGGGGCGGTCATGCCCAAGCGCGTTTCTTTGCGGATAGTCCGGGCCTTCCAGGAAGTAGATGCCACGGATGTATTCGCGCCAGCCGATGATCTGGCGGATGAAGCCTTCGACGGCGTTTAGCGGCGCCTCGCCGTCCTTCCACGCTTGCTCCGCCGCCTCGCAGACCTCCCGCCAGCCCAGGAGACCGGCGTTAATGTAAGGTGATAGGATGGCGTGGAACATGAAGCGTTCGCCGGTGACCATGGCATCCTGGTAGTCGCCAAAGGTGGGCAGGCTTTTCTTGATGAAATGGGTCAGCGCGCGGCGGGCCTGGGTTTGGTCGGTGGCGAACCAGAATTCGTCGATCGATCCGTAGCGGTTGCCGAAGCGGTCGCGGACCAGGTCTAGGACCTCCTCCACGGTCTCATCGGGGGTGAAGCGCATGGGGCCCGGCGCGTCGAGGCCATCCTTGGGCGGTTTGCGATTGTCGTGGTCGTAGTTCCATTTGCCGCCGGCCGGCTTGTCGCCGTCCATCAGGAGTCCGGTCTTGCGGCGCATGTCGCGGTAGAACCACTCCATGCGGAGTTCCTTGCGGCCTTCGGCCCAGGCTTCGAAATCGGCATGGGAGGCCAGGAAGCGGTCGTCGGGGAACATGTGAACCGGCAGCGGGGCGTCTTCTAGCGCCGAAATCAGGCGGAATTCCCCGGGTTCGGTGGCGATGACCTCCTCGGCGCCGGTGGCCTCGGCCGCGCGGAGGAGTTCGCCGGGGATGGAATGGGTGTTTTCCGGGTCGTCGAGCGTGGTGTAGCGGACCTGCCAGCCATCGTCGCGGAGGCGCTGGGCGTGTTTGCGCATGGCGGCGAAGAGAAAGGCGATTTTCTTGGGGTGGTGGGGCACGTAGTCTGTTTCGGCCTGCACCTCGGCCATGACGACGATGTCGGTCTGCTTATCGCCTTCGCGGAGTGCAGAGAGGTCGTCGGAAAGTTGGTCGCCTAGGACGAGGATAAGGCGGCTCACCACGGGATTTCCTTGCCGGCATAGTCGAAGAAGCCGCCGGATTGGGCCGGTGTGAGGCTGGTGAGAACGTTCACCAAGTTGGCGGCGGCCTCGGACGCGGTGACCTTGGGGGCCTTGTAGCCTTCGGTGAAGGCCGTCTCGACGGTGCCGGGGTGGAGAGCGACGATGACCGATTGCTTGCGCTTGCGGCCGATTTCGATGGCGGCGCCATGGGTTATCTGATTGGCTGCGGCTTTGGCGGCGCGGTAGCTGTACCAGCCACCCATACGGTTATCGCCGATGGAGCCGACGCGGGCGGTGAGCACGCCGACGCGGGCGGTGTCGGTGAGATGCGGGGCCAAGTGCTTGAGGATGAGCGCGGGGCCCATGGCGTCGACGGCGAAGGTCCGGGCCATGGCGGCGGGGTCGATGGCGTCGAGACTTTTTTCCGGCTCGTGCCCGTTGGGCGCGAGGATACCGGTGGCGATGAAGGCCAGGTCAATCTGAGGGAGATCGGCCAAGGCGTCCGCGACCGAGGCATCGTCTGTGATGTCGAGCCCATCGGTCGAGCGGCTGAGACGGATGACTGCGTGGCGAGCGGAGAGATGGCTGGCGAGGGCGGCACCGATGCCGCCGGACGCGCCGATAATCAGGGCGTTTGTCATCGCGGGCCAGCTAGGCGCAGGGCCTAGGCGGTCAACCCGGGGAGCGCTACTCGACGGTCTGGGTGTCCAAAAGCCGCATCTGCAGCGCTTTGCGCACCGCATGGGCCGTATTCGCGGCGTCCAGAGCTTCTCGAGCCAGGCGGAGATGCTTTTCCACGGTCTGCACGCTGATCTGCATGATGGAAGCGATGTCCCGAACGGTTTTGCCTTGCGATGCCCAGCTCAGCACTTCGCGCTGACGGGTGGAGAGCGGGCGGCGGACGGGATGCGGAAGCGTGCAGGCCCGTAAGTGCATGACCCGGGCGAGGGCCTGGATCTCGTCGCCATGGGCGGCCCAGATGGATTTCAGGGTTGTTCGGCTCATCACGCCCACGGTCGGGCTCATGGTGACGACGGCGCCGACGCCGGGCACCACATCCCGCAGGCTGCCGAAATAGCCGTGGCAGGTGCCGTAATGGGCCCGCAACTCGGAAAGCCGGGCCAATTGCGGGGTCATCTTCCCGGTGTTTTCGTACTGGGCGATCAGGTCTTCGGACGACATGAAGCCTTCGTTCTGTTCGCACCAATCGAAGATCGGGTTTTCCAGATAAAGCTGTTCGTCCAGATAGATGTCCGCGTAGTCGGTCGGCCCGCGATAGAGAAGCAAGACGTCCGAATGATCTGCTTGGCCGTGCCAGCCGCCGATGCAGGCATACATGCTGCGGCTGAAGCCCACGGTTTCGAGCGTATCGGCGAAAATATCCCAAGCGGTCTGCACGTTACGGGCTGCGCTGATCTTCATCAGCGCGCTGGCCACCTGGTCTGGCGGCAAGACTGGCAGGACCGCTGTCTCCGTCATAGGGGAATAAGTTAACGAATCCGGCGGTATTCTCCAAGCGAACATCTGTCTTCCAATCGCGGCTGCGATGTGTAACGTGCTGCCCCATGATGACGATCCAAGCCCTGGACCTTCTTCTTAGCCGCTCCTGAGCGTGCCTTTCGGCGCGACCGCTCGGGAGTGATCAGCGCCGCCAGGAAGACACCCAGACAGGATAAGACCCATGACCACCCAGAATGATCGCGCGACGCCTCCGGCCGATAAGGACAGAGTCGTCATTTTTGACACCACGCTGCGCGACGGGGAGCAATCGCCCGGCGCCACCATGACCCATGACGAGAAGCTGGAGATCGCGTCCATGCTCGACGAGATGGGGGTCGATATCATCGAAGCCGGTTTTCCGATCGCGTCGGACGGGGATTTCGAGGCCGTGTCCGAGATCGCCAAGAACGCGGAGCGGGCCACGATTTGCGGGCTGGCGCGGGCGAATTTCAAGGATATCGACCGCTGTTGGGAGGCGGTGAAACACGCGAAATCACCGCGGATTCACACGTTTATCGGCACGTCGCCTTTGCATCGGGCGATCCCGGACCTGACGATGGACGAGATGGCAGACCGCATCCACGAGACGGTAACCCATGCCCGGAACCTGTGTGACAACGTGCAATGGTCGCCGATGGATGCGACGCGCACGGAGTGGGACTACTTGGCCCGTGTCGTGGAGATCGCGATCAAGGCCGGGGCGACGACGATCAACATCCCCGACACGGTGGGGTATACGGCGCCTGTGGAGAGCGCGGATCTGATCCGCCGGCTGATCGCTGAAGTGCCCGGCGCGGACGAGGTTGTCTTCGCCACCCATTGCCACAACGATCTTGGCATGGCGACGGCCAATGCGCTGGCCGCTGTGGAAGGCGGTGCGCGGCAGATTGAGTGCACGATCAATGGCTTGGGAGAGCGGGCGGGGAACACCGCGCTGGAAGAGGTCGTCATGGCGCTGAAGGTGCGGGGGGACATCATGCCCTTCACCACCGGGATCGAGACGACCAAGCTGATCGCGATTTCGCGGCGCGTGGCGGCCGTGTCCGGTTTCCCGGTACAGTTCAACAAGGCCATCGTCGGCAAGAACGCCTTCGCCCATGAAAGCGGCATCCATCAGGACGGGATGCTGAAGAACCCAGAGAATTTCGAGATCATGCGGCCCGAGGATGTGGGCCTTTCCGAAACCTCGCTGGTGATGGGGAAGCATTCCGGACGGGCGGCTTTGCGGTCCAAGCTGAAGGAGCTGGGCTATGACCTGGCCGACAATCAGCTGGCCGATGTGTTCGTGCGGTTCAAGGCGCTCGCCGACCGGAAGAAGGAAATCTACGACGACGACCTGGTCGCGCTGATGCAAGACGAGGAGCGGACGGGCGAGGACCGGATCAAGGTCGAGCGCCTGCGGGTGGTGTGCGGCACCGAAGGCCCGCAGACGGCCGAGATCACGCTGACCATCGACGGCAAGGCCCATTCGGCCGAAGCCACGGGTGACGGACCGGTGGATGCGGCATTCAATGCGGTGAAAGCGTTGGTGCCGCACAAGGCGCGGCTGCAGCTTTATCAGGTGTCGGCGGTGACCGAGGGGACGGATGCCCAGGCCACGGTGACGGTTCGCATGGAGGAAGAAGGGCGCCTGGTGTCGGGCCAATCGGCGGATACCGACACGGTGGTGTCGAGCGTGCGGGCTTATGTCAACGCGCTGAACCGGCTTTTGGTGCGGCGGGAAAAGGCCGGGAAAGACGCGCGAGAGATCAGTTATAAGGACGTTGGTTGATGTTTCGATGGTTGAGGGGTGATCGAAGAGAGCGGCCGGGTAAACCTGTGCCGCTTATCCATTTTTCTGGAGAACCCGAAGACCTTCCTCTTCTGTTGCCTGGCGACGGTCGGCGTCTGTTTAGCCTCTATGGCCCGTTGAATGATCTGGGTGCCTTCGTCGGTCAACTACAGATCCTTGGCGTGCCGCGGGACAAGTTACCCCATGATTTCCGGTCGCTTGCCGCTTTGGAAAGCTATTGTGGGAGTATTGAAGGCGAGGGCCATGCGCTCTTCCGAGACAATAATGGCCAGCTTGCAGACACGATTGTGCAGGACGCAATCCGAGGCTGTCATGTTTTGGGCTTTTCTGATCTAAGGCAGATTATCGAGGATTTCGTTGCGGTTTTGGAGGAGGATACGCGCTGGAAAGGCATCGTTCCGAACGAAGATCGGATTTCTAGGATCAACGGTACATATGAGGCACTGGATAAGAGGCTCTACGGCCTTAAGCTTTCCGACGCCGAGGCTGCTGAAATTCCGTCTCTTCTTCCGGCCCCTTTCAGAGAGCAGGCAACGGCGCTGTTGGCTAAACCCGACTTCTATTCGAGCAATCCATATTATGTGCGTGGCATGGTTTGGGTCCTGAACGCCCCGGCGCTCACCTGGTATACGGGACCCGGTTATTGGGATCAGGTGCGACATCTCGCGAAGCTTCTGTCGTCTTCATCGTCCGAGCGCTAGCGACCTACGCTTCCGCATCAAAGGCGCGCCCGACCTTGGGTGCATTGAATCGGAAAGTAATGCCGCAAACACTCCGCTATGGGGTTGGAACGCATGCGTGGGATCCCGCAGCCGTAGATCTCTTGGCGACATGGGTAGCTGTAGATGCGTGGTTTCCACGCACCGAAATTCCCCGATCCGATCGCCCGGCCGATGGTGCGTGGGGACCACGCACCCTACACGTTTGGTCAACGGTTTGGCGGCATGGTCGAGGCATGTCCGATTACATCTGTCCCAAGATCGCCGGTACCACGATCTTCTTCACCGTCAATCTGGCGCAGCGGGGCACGTCGCTCCTGACCGATCACATCCAGACGCTTCGCGACGCCTATCACCAGACCTGCCGCGATCATCGGTTTCAGACGAAGGCGATCGCGTAACGTTGCCAGACCAACTCCAAGCGATCTGGACCTTGTCCGAGGGCAAAAGCGACTTCTCGACCCGCTAGCGTCTGCTCTTCTTGCGGCCCGCCGAGATCCTCTGAAAGTGCTTTTTAGGACGGGGTTTATGGCTCGATTATAGACGCCTGGCTTCGGTGGGCGACGCGCTATGCAACGATGAATCGAGTGCCAGCGGACGATGCGGGTAGCTACACTTCGTTGCAGGCTGGCAAAAGGTGGCCGAAAAACGATATTCGCGCTCTTTTCCCGGGGCGTCTCCGCCGCTACACGGAGCGAAACCAACGCCCGGCCTCGAATGCCGGGTCGTGACCGTCGGGGAGCAAGGGGCAGTTCATGGGTATTTTTGGTAGCCTATTCAGCAGCGACATGGCCATCGACCTCGGTACGGCGAACACGTTGGTTTATGTGAAGGGCAAGGGGGTTGTCCTGAACGAGCCGTCCGTGGTGGCGTACCATATGAAGGCGGGCCGCAAGGAAGTGCTGGCCGTCGGTGAGGATGCCAAGCTGATGCTGGGCCGCACGCCGGGCTCCATCGAGGCGATCCGGCCGATGCGCGAAGGCGTGATCGCCGATTTCGACACGGCCGAAGAGATGATCAAGCACTTCATCAAGAAGGTGCACCGGCGGTCCACATTCACCAAGCCGAAGATCATCGTCTGTGTGCCCCATGGCGCCACGCCGGTGGAAAAGCGTGCGATCCGGCAATCGGTTCTGGGCGCGGGCGCGCGCAAGGCCGGGCTGATTGCGGAGCCCATCGCGGCGGCCATCGGGGCGGGGATGCCGATCACCGATCCGACGGGGTCCATGGTCGTCGATATCGGCGGCGGGACGACCGAAGTGGCGGTGATGTCGCTGGCCGATATCGTTTATGCACGCTCGGTCCGGGTCGGCGGCGACCGCATGGACGAGGCGCTGATTTCCTACCTGCGGCGGCACCAGAACCTTCTGATCGGCGAGACCACGGCCGAGCGGATCAAGAAGGATATCGGCACGGCGCGCATGCCCGAAGACGGGCGCGGGGAGGTCATGCAGATCCGTGGCCGCGATCTGTTGAACGGCGTGCCGAAGGAAACCGAAGTCAGCCAGGCGCAGGTCGCCGAAGCGCTGGCCGAGCCGGTGCAGCAGATTTGCGAGGCGGTGATGACGGCGCTGGAATCCACGCCGCCCGACCTGGCCGCCGACATCGTGGACCGGGGCGTGATGCTGACCGGAGGTGGCGCGCTGCTGGGCGAATTGGACTTGGCGCTGCGCGAACAGACAGGTCTGGCGATTTCTGTGGCAGATGAGTCGCTAAATTGTGTTGCGCTGGGCACCGGTAAGGCGCTGGAATTTGAACGGCAGCTATCGCACGTTATTGATTACGATAGTTAGAAGTCACCGCGCGTTAGGGGGTCGTTGGCCGCATGGCCCGATCTGGCACCACCGAAGACATCTACAGTCGGCCGCTCCGTCGCCTGATGTTCACCTTGCTTTGCGTGGTGTTGGTTCTTTTGGTGTTGCTGTGGCGGATCGATAACCCGCGGGCCGAACATATCCGGGCGGCGATCGTCGACCGTGTGGTTCCGAGCTTTGAATGGGCCCTGGCGCCGGTCACCTGGACGGGCCGTCTGATCGAAGATTTCGAGGGCTATGCCCGGGTCTACGAGCAAAACCAGGAGCTTCGGCGCGAGCTTCAGCAGATGAAGGCTTGGCGGGAGGCGGCCATCCAGCTGCGGCAGGAAAATGCGCGACTGCTTGATCTCAATAATGTGCGGCTGTCGCCGGAACTGACCTATGTGACTGGCCGCGTGTTGACGGATTCCGGGTCTCCGTTTCGCCGCTCGGTGCTTTTGAACCTGGGGTCGGGGGATGGGATCCAAGATGGCTGGCCGGCCATGGATGGTCTGGGCTTGGTGGGACGGATATCGGGCGTTGGTGAACGCACCAGCCGGGTCATCCTGCTGACCGATGGGAACAGCCGCATTCCCGTGACCATTCAGCCGTCGGGCAAGCGGGCCATCCTGGCGGGCGATACCACATCGGCGCCGATGCTGGATTTCGTCGAAAATCCGCAGGATGTGCGCGCGGGCGACCGGATCGTCACATCCGGCGACGGCGCCGTTTTTCCGCCCGATCTGTTGGTTGGCCAGGTGGTTCGCGACCGGGAAGGGCAGCTGCGGGTCAGCCTGTCGGCGGAGACCGGGCGGCTGGAATTCTTGCGGGTGCTTCGGGCGCTGGAGCCGTCGGAGATCGAGAGCGTCGGCGATCTTCTCTTGCCGGAAATAGCGCCGGTCCAGGGGCCGCCGCCGCCGGACGGGTTGCTTGACGACCAGACCGCAGCGCAGGACGGCTGAGATGGGCGGGCGGACACTCTGGAGTTACCGCGCGATTTTCGTGGGATTGGCCATCCTGATCCTGTTTTTGGCGCTCTTGCCGTTCGGGCCCAGCAACGCGGGCATTCCGGGGCCTGAATTGACGCTGTGTTTGATTTGCGCCTGGGTGTTGCGCCGGCCTGATTACGTGCCGCTTTGGATCATCGTGCCGATCCTATTGCTGGACGACGTTCTGATGATGCGGCCGCTCGGCCTCTGGACGCTTGTGGTCATCGTGGTCACCGATGTCTTGCGCCGCCGGGTCGATCACACGGAGGTTCTTCCGTTTTCGTCTGAAATTCCGCTGGTGGCCGGTTGGATCGGCGCGGCGTTCATCTTGAACTACTTGGCGCTTGTGGTTCTCTTGGCAGAAACGCCGCCGGTGGCCGGGCTGGTGCTGCAGGCCATGGCCACCATTGTTCTGTACCCCTTCGTGGCCCTATTTTCGCAGATGATCGGGGTCCGCCGCTTGGCCCCGGGTGAGTTGGATACGCTGGGCACCCGCGCCTGAATGTCCTGAGGACCGAGATCGATGAAACGCACCGCGCAAGAACAGGCCCTG
>JBCDCS010000103.1:0-8430 GCA_039181205.1 Pseudomonadota bacterium | reverse complement strand
CTGCGCAAAAGGCAAAAATCCGCACATCTAGCGGCCGCCTTTGCGCGGGAAGTGCCTGCTTCCAGGCTTCGATCTGCTTAGCTCGTGTCAGCGGCGCGCCGGTTCAGAGAAGGTCGGCCGCGTCGCAACCCATTAGGACAACCCCACAGGAGTCGTCTCAAATGCCAAATTTGGACACCGTGATCTTCCCCGTTGCCGGATTGGGAACTCGGATGTTGCCAGCTACCAAGGTTCTCCCCAAGGAGCTTTTGCCCGTCTACGATACCCCGCTCTTGCAATTCGCCATCGACGAGGCGCTGGCAGCGGGCGCCCGCCGCCTGATTTTCGTTTCCCATCCCGAAAAGGCGGCCATCTGCAATTACCTGCGGCCGAAGCGATCGCTCGAACGGACGTTGGCCGTTCAGGGCAAGCAAAGCGCGCTCGATGCCGTCCGCGCAACCGTCCCCGCAGACGATGTGGAAATCGTCTTCACCATGCAGGATGCGCCGTTGGGCCTGGGCCATGCGGTGCTCTGCGCCGCGGATTACGCGCTGCCCGGCCCCGTGGGCGTGGTGCTGCCCGACGATCTGATCCTCGGCACGCCCTGCCTGCCGGAAATGGTCACCGCCTTCGACCCCACCCGCATGGGCGCCCTGGTCGCGGCGCAAAAGGTGCCCCTGCAACAAGTGTCGTCCTACGGGATTTTCGAATGCGACGAGACATCGGCCAGCATGACCATCCCGGCCCGTAGTTTCGTCGAGAAGCCAGAAATATCTGACACGCCCTCTACACTTGCGGCGGTCGGCCGTTATATTCTCACTCACGAGGTGTTCGACGCCCTCCGGACGACCGTTCCGGGCGCGGGTGGCGAAATTCAGTTAACGGACGCCATCGCGGCACGGGGCGGCATTCACGCCTTCCGCTTTTCCGGGGTTCGGTACGATTGTGGTGACAAGGACGGCATCGTCGATGCGACGCTCGCAGTTCAGCACGCGCGGCGGAGCGGCCATCTGAGGGTCGCAGCCGAATGACCAGGACGATGAGGGGAGGAGCACAGGATTTTGTTGTATTACCAGATGACAGGCTTCATGGGACGGTCGGACGACGCGACCGAAGCCTGTGGTATAATGGACCTTCCTTCCCCCGACAAAACCGCGCTTCTGCTCGACTTCGACGGCACCTTGGTGGACATTGCCGAACGTCCCATGGATGTTGTGGTCCCCCAGGAAGTCCATGACCTGCTGGCACGGGCCTGGGATGTGCTCGATGGCCGGGTCGCCATCGTGTCCGGTCGCACTCTCGATGATCTGGAACATTTCCTCCCCGATTTTCCCGGTCCGCTGATCGGTACCCACGGCGCCGAGATGCGCCTCGACGGCACGCGGCAGCCCACGGCCGAATTCGACCAAGCCACCATCAGCCGGGTCCAGCGCCTGGTTCAGGATTTCGGCGCCCTGCGCCCGGAATTCTTCGTCGAAGCCAAGCCCACCGGCATCGTGCTCCATTTTCGCCAGGCCGAGGCGCAATCGGCCCTCGCCCTTCGCTTCATGGAAAGTGTGGCCGCGGCCGCCGACGGGATGCGCCTGCAACCCGCGCTCATGGCCTATGAAATCAAACCCGAAATCGTCGGCAAGGACGTGGCGCTCGAGACGCTGCTCGCCCGGCCCGATTTCGCAGAGTTTACGCCCATCTATGCGGGCGATGATCTGACCGACGAACCCGCGCTGCAACTGGTCCTGGATCGGGGCGGTGTCGGCATCAAGGTTGGGGAGGCCGACACGGTCGCCCATCATCGCTTTGCGGCACCGGCGGATTTGACCCGGTGCCTTGGGGGTTGGCTTGCCGGATGAGGAGCCGTCGCCGGGACGTCTGATCGTCGTCTCCAACAGACTGCCTAAGGGGGATACGATCCCGGCGGGCGGTTTGGTCTATGCCCTGGACGAAGCGCTCCGCTCCGAAGGCGGGCTCTGGATCGGGTCGGCCGACCCGACCCGCGAGGCGCCCGACGGGCTGACGCCCATCGGCTCCGGCCCTTATGACCGCGCCACCTTCGCCATCACCCAGGCCGAACAAGCGGGCTTCTATCTGGGTTATTCCAACGCCGTGCTCTGGCCGCTCTTCCATCACCGGCCCGACCTCCTGGAAGTCAACGAAGGCGATTTCGCCGCCTATACCGAGGTGAACAAACGGGTGGCCCGGGCCATCCGAGACACCGTCGAAGAAAACGATCTGATCTGGATCCAGGATTACCACTTCCTGATGGTCGCCCACGAATTGCGCGCCTTGGGTGTCGGCAATCGGATCGGCCTGTTCCTGCACATTCCGTTCCCGACCGCCAACGACGTCATGGCCCTGCCGCAAGTGGCCATGTTGCCGGCCTGGCTCGCCGCCCATGATCTGGTCGGTCTGCAGACGGCCCGGGACGTGTCCTCCGCCCTGGAAGTTATGCGCCACGATACCAAATCCGAAGTGCTGTCCGATGGCTCCTGGATTCGGGACGGCCGGGTGTTCTCGATCCTGGCCTTTCCCATCGGCATCGATGCGACGGGCCTGGAAGCCACCGCCCGCACCTCGCCCGAACCCGAATTGCAACTGGCCGCGCGCGCACCGCTTCTCATCGGCGCGGACCGGCTGGATTATTCCAAAGGCCTGGTCCACCGCTTCGAGGCCTTCGGTGAATACCTGTCCCGATTGGACGCAGACGATCCGCGTCCGACCTTCCTGCAGATCGCGCCACCGTCGCGCGAAGATGTGGCCGCCTATCGCGACATCCGCGAAGAACTGGAACGCGCCGCCGGCTCGATCAACGGGGCCCATGCGGATCTGGACTGGACCCCGATCCGCTACGTGCGCCGCCACATCGACCGCGATCGCATCGCCGCGCTCATGCGCCGGGCCGATGTGGGGCTGGCCACGCCGCTCGCCGACGGCATGAACCTGGTGGCCAAGGAATTCGTCGCCGCCCAGGATCCGGACGATCCCGGCGTTCTGATCCTGTCCCATTTCGCCGGCGCAGCCGAGCAATTGGACGCCGCCGTTCTGATCAACCCGTTCGACCGCCACAGCTTCGCCGATGCCATCGGCACGGCCCTGTCCATGCCGCTCGATGAACGGCGCGAACGGCACCAGACCCTGCGCGAAGTGGTGTTCGAAAAGGACATCGCCTGGTGGACGCGCACCTTCCTGAACCGCCTCCGGGCCGCGCCGCGGTCGGTGGAAAGCTACCTGCAAGCCATCTGAGGACGATTAAGTCCGCCCGAGTTTTGGTTTCTCGCCCGGCTCCCCGGCATCGATCCACGCGAGTGTCGTCTGCAGATACGATATCAGTTGATCGAGTTGGTCCCGTTTGGCCAAGCATTGCTCCAACTTGTCAACGATAGCGACGCGCCTTTCTGTGCCGCCGAGCCGTCCCCCGCTCCAGGCAGCCATCAACGCCGCAATCTCCTGGATCGAAAAGCCCAGCGCCTGACCGAGGCGGATGGACTGGATGGTCTCAAGGTGCCGGGGCCCATAGAGTCGATATCCGTTGGCCTTCGTTTCGGGCGTTAACAGGCCGCGATCTTCGTAGAACCGGATGGTGGAGCGTTTTAGGCCTGTCGCTGCCTCGAACTGCTTGATTGTCATCATGGGGCTTGACCGTGTGGTTAAGTGCACAGTGTAGGTTCCCATCCGGAACAAGCGCAATCCGGAGCCCGCACCATGTCACCCCATGGGAAGACGATTCTCATCACCGGTGCCTCCTCTGGTATCGGCGCAGCAGCTGCCCGCCTGTTTCGGGACCGTGGATGGCAGGTCGCGGCGTCCATGCGCGATCCAGGACGCGCCCCCGACTGGATGGCGTTCGATGGGTAGATGTTCCCTGTAGAACTGGACGTCACGAACCGGGAGAGCATCAAGGTTGCCGTGACAGCGGTCGTCGAGCGGTTCGGACAGATCGATGTGCTGCTGAACAATGCGGGCTATGGGCTGAACGGCCCCCTTGAGGGCGCAAGCAATGCCCAGATGCGCCGGCAGTTCGATGTGAATGTCTTTGGGTTGATCGATGTCACCAAGGCCGTGCTCCCCGCGATGCGGGCCCGAAGGGATGGTCTGATCCTGAACGTCTCGTCGATCGGCGGCTTGATCGGGATGCCGATATCGCCACTCTATATTGCGACCAAACATGCAGTCGAGGGTTTGACGGAATCGATGCGGTTGGAACTGCAGCCCTTCGGCATACGGGTGAAATTGATCGAACCGGGTGGAATCAAGACGGACTTCATCGCCCGGTCCTCCGATTGGACCGACCATCCCGATTACGCCGATCACATCCAGGCCGCGAAGGCGATGACCGATGCGCTCAATGATAGCCTGGCCAACCCAGCCGATGTGGCCAAGGTGATCTTCCGTGCCGCGACGGACCCATCGGAAAGGTTGCGATATCTCGCGCGGCCCGGCCCCTATGTGTCTCTTTACCGCCTTCTCCCGGACGCCTTATGGCGCAGTATGATCCAAGCCGCTCTCCGCCGCCAAGCCAGGTCGACAGGATCGGCGCGCGCACGGTAACAGGCCCTCCCCAAGGTGATCGGGTTGGCATAAACGGGATGCTCTGATCGGTGATTGGTGGCGGTACAGGGACTCGAACCCCGGACACAAGGATTATGATTCCTCTGCTCTAACCAACTGAGCTATACCGCCACTGGCGGGCCAGATACGGCGCGCCACCAAGCCCGTCAAGCCACCGGCATGCGCTTTTCATTGCCGCGCCGCCATGCCACCGTCGGGGCATGAAAGATCACCCATCCGATCCCCTGGCCGACCTCCGAGCACTGCTCGGAGTCGACCATGTTCTGACCGGCGACGCCACCGCCCGGTTCGCCACCGATTGGACGGGCAAGTGGCACGCCGACCCGCTTGCCGTTGTCCGACCCGCCTCTACCGCGCAGGTCTCTGATGTGGTCAAGCTCGCCGCCAAGCACGACCTGTCCATCGTGCCCGTGGGCGGCAATACCGGCCTTGTCGGCGGCACGGCGAACCAGGGCGCCCTGATGGTGTCGTTCGAACGCATGGCCGCCATCCGCGACATCCGCCCCGAGGCCGGTCTCGCCATCGTCGAAGCCGGGGCGATCCTGTCCGACATCCACGATGCCGTGGCCGAACACGACCTGATCTTCCCGCTCACCTTCGGCGCCCGGGGCTCCGCCCGGGTCGGCGGCTTTCTATCGACCAATGCGGGCGGCTCCAACGTGGTCCGCTACGGGCCCACGCGCGGCCTGGTCCTGGGGCTCGAAGTCGTGCTGGCCGATGGCCGCGTGCTCGACCTGATGTCCGAATTGCGCAAGGACAATTCCGGCTACGACCTGCGCGACCTCTTCATCGGGGCCGAGGGCACGCTGGGCCTGATCACCGCCGCCATCCTCCGCCTGGTACCCAAGCCCCGCCACCACGCCACCGCCTTCGCGGCCGTCCGCGACCTGCCCGCCGCCCTGACCCTTCTGCGCCAACTGCAAACCGCCAGCGACGGCGCGGTGGAGGCGTTCGAATACATGCCCCGCAGCTACATGGCCGAACTGGCCACCTACCGCCCCGATCTGCGCCAACCCTTCGCCACCCACGACCACGCGGTTATGATCGATATGGGCGGCCTGTCCCGCCCCCTGGGCGACGTCCTGGAAACCGTCCTGGCCGATGCCGTCGCCGCGGGCGATGTCCTGGACGCCACCATCGCCCAATCCGAAGCCCAGCGCGCCCATATCTGGGACATGCGCGAAGCCGCCGCCGAAATCACGTTCACCCGCCTGCCCATCGTCGACAACGACGTGGCCCTACCGCTCGACGACGTGGACCCGTTCATCTCGACCATGCTCGACCGACTGCGCACGCTCGACTCCGGCGCCGACCACCTGATCTGCGCCCATTTGGGCGACGGCAACATCCACCTGACGGTCTATCCCACCGCCGACGACCCCGCCCATCTGGAGGCCATCCGCGAAATGATCGAAGAGGTCACTGTCGATCTCGGCGGCTCCATCAGCGCCGAACACGGCATCGGCCTCTCCAAGCTCACCACCATGCGCCGCCGCAAACACCCGGTGGCGCTGGATGTCATGCGCGCCGTCAAACGGGCGCTTGACCCGGACAACCGCCTGAACCCCGGAAAGGTGATCCCCGACGCCTGAAGTTCAGTCGAAATCGCCCGCTCCGGCGCATCCCTCGCGCAGCCAGGCTTTCTGCTCCAGCACCTGCACCTGGGCCTCCAAGGCCTGGATCCGTGCATCCCGCTCCGCCAGCTTCGCGGCCACATCCTCGGCCTCGAAGCGCTGGGGGATGTGCTGCGGGCAATTCATATCCCATTGCGTGATCTCCATCACGAAGGCCCGCTCCACCTGGGCCTGCGTCCCGTCCATGACGCGCGCCAGAATGGCCTCGTCCTCGACCATCTGTGCCGTGCCCCACAGCTTGATCCGCCGCTGCCGCATGTAATCCATTAGGAAGATCTGCACCCTGGGGTTTTCCGACAGGTTGCCGGTCGACACGTACTGCGCGTTGCCCGCGTAATCCGCGAAGCCCAGGCGTCGCGGCCCCAGGACCTTCAAAACCCCTGGCCGGCCACCTCGATGCTGGACATAGGGCTGCCCATCCGCGCTGGCCGTCGCCAGATAGAAGCTCCGTGTCTCCGCAATCACCGCCTGCAGCGCGGGGCTCAGATCGGCGCGCCGCCCGCGGGCCTCCATGCGGGCATAGTTGTCGCGGGACCCGCGCGCGATCTGTTCTGCGCGGACAGCATCGGAAAAGGCGGGGTGCCGGTCGGTCGGCTCGGCGGTGACTGACATCTTGCGCCCTCCTGGGATCAGGCAGGGTGCATCCTGCCAGCCGGCCGCAACCCCGTCCAACCACGGGCGATCACCTCCGCGTCACTCGCGCCCCGCAAATTGTGTGAGCACCAGCCCCCCGGCCATCAAGACCAGCCCGCCGACCCTGAGCGGCGACAGCGCCACGGCCTTCGCGCCGAACAACCCGAACTGGTCGATCACCGCGGCCGATACCATCTGCCCCATCAGCACGAAAAACACCGCGTTGCCCACACCAAAGACGGGGGCGATCCACGTCACCGACAAAACATATATGGCGATCAGAACGCCCGCGCCGAACAGGTGCCAGGGCTGGCCCGCGACCCTGACGAGCGCCCCGGGCCCCGTCAGCAGCATCGCCAAGGCCGCCGTCGCCAGGGCCACCAGGAACAGCACGAAGGCCGCTGCCGCAGGCCCCCCGATATTGGCCCCCAGCCGGGCATTCAGCGCGGCCAGGATGGGGATGCCCATGCCCGCCGCGAACATGATGACCGCGTTTTGCATCATCGGCCGTCCACCTCCTCCAGCCAGGCGCGCATGGCCTGGGTCACAGCGTCCGGCCGCTCCAGCGTCGGCAGATGCCCGGCGCCCTCTACCACGACCAGCCGTGCATCGGGGATCAACTCAGCCATCAACTCATGGCGATGAACCGGGCAGAGCGCATCTTCCTGTCCGCACATCACCAGCGACGGCACCCCCACGCCGCGCAGCACCTCCTGCCGGTCCGCCCGGACCTGCAGGGCCCGCGACTGGCGCACGAACACATCGGGGCCCAACCTCTCCGCCATGGCCATGCAGGTCTCCAGGATCGCATCCCGTCCGGGCCCATCGGCCAGGTAATTCGGCTTCATCTCATCGCGCATCACGGCCCGCAAATCGCCTTGCATCACTCGCGCGATTTGCGGCTCCCGCGCCTCGGCCACGGCCGGGTGCTCCGCCTTCGGATTGGTGTCCATCAGGCACAGCCCCGCCACCCGCTCCGCCGCCTGGGCCATAATCTCCATGGCCACGATCCCGCCCATGCTCAGCCCCGCCAGCGCAAAGCGTGGCGGCGCCACGTCCAGCACCGCGCGGGCCAGGTCCGGCACCGTCGCGGCCCCCGTGATCGGGGCCACCATGACCGCCCTGTCCGCGATGTCCGCGATCTGCGGCCCGAAGAGCCGCGCATCGCACATCATCCCCGGCAGCAGCACCAAAGGCATCGTCATGCCGACCCGATCCTCCCCTGTTGACGCGAGCCGCGGGCCCAGCCTACCGTCGCATACATGTCATACACGTCCGGGAGGAACCGTCATGACTGATTTCTTCATCATGGCTGTCGCGGTCTTCGCTGCCGTCGTGCTGGTCCGGCTGCTGACCGCTGGCCTGCCATCAGCGGATGAGGCTGCGGACGACGAGGTCGAAACCCGCTGACCGCCCCGCCCCAGGGCAAACCCAGACCGATCCGCCGCGAACCCGGCCCGCTGCCGCATCCCGATCTGGACGGCGCCGACTGGGCCGATACCTTTGTCATGATCCGAGATGGGCCGCCCCTATCGGCAATGGACGTGGTGCACCGGATGCTTGGCGAACCGCCGCGCTGGGCCCAGGCGCTTTTGGGTCTTCGCCATGCCCTGGTCCG
>JBCDCS010000102.1:0-8454 GCA_039181205.1 Pseudomonadota bacterium | reverse complement strand
CGCGCCGCTTGCCAGCCTGCGCTGCCCGTGGCACCCGTCGCGCGAACGGGGAGACGAGATGCGACTGATCTTCATGGGCACACCGGCGTTTTCGGTTCCGGTCCTGGACGCGTTGCACGCCGCCGGGCATGAGATCGTGGCCGTCTATTCCCAACCCCCGCGCCCCGCCGGACGCGGCAAGCAGGAGCGGCCATCCCCGGTCCAAGGCCGGGCGGAGGCGTTGGGCTTGGCCGTCCGCACGCCTCGCTCTCTCAAGTCGGAAGACGAGCAGGCCGCTTTCGCAGCCTTGGCCGCCGATGTGGCCGTTGTCGTGGCCTATGGCTTGCTGCTGCCCCAGCCGATCCTCGACGCGCCCCGCCATGGATGCCTCAACATCCATGCCTCGCTGCTGCCCCGCTGGCGCGGTGCGGCCCCCATCCACCGGGCGATCCTTGCGGGCGACGACCGGACCGGCATCTGCATCATGCAGATGGAGGCCGGGCTCGACACCGGCCCCGTCCTGCTGCGCGAGGCCACCGATATCGAGCCGACAGATACGACGGGCGATCTCCATGACCGGCTGTCCCAGATGGGGGCCCGGTTGATCGTCCGGGCTTTGGATCAACTGGACCGACTTTCGCCGGTGACCCAGTCCGAAGACGGCGTCACCTATGCCGCCAAGATCGACAAATCCGAGGCCCAGGCCGATCTATCCTGGACTGCCGACATGTTCGCGCGCCACATCAACGGTCTGTCGCCATTTCCCGGCGCTTGGCTGGAGCGGGAGGGGGGGCGTCTGAAACTGCTCCGCGCCCGGACGGTCGAGGGGGAGGGGGCGCCGGGCACCTTGCTTGACCGGCCCGGCCTGGTGATTGCGGCGGGCGACGGCGCTATCGAACTTCTGGAGGTGCAACCGGCCGGAAAAGCCCCCATATCCGGGACAGATTTTCGCAACGGGGCGCGCTTGGCCCCGGGCGACCTGTTGGAAGGATAACCCATGTTTCCCACTCTGATCGGAACCGTCGTGATCGCGGGGATCGTGGGTTATGTCTCCGAGCGGACGGGCTGGACCCATAACGGCATCCTGCAAAGTGTCGTCATCTGTGTCGGCGGCGCCTTCGTGATGTATTTCGTGGCGCTGATGTTCGGCATCGGCTTCCGCTCCCCGGGTGTGAATGCCATCTTCGCGTCCATCGGGGCGCTGGTAATCGTTCCATTCCATTGGCGGCGGTGAGGCCGAAGACTGGACGTTGCGCCGCCCGCGCTTTACGTCAAACCGGACAAGGAGAGCGCAATGACGAAGCCCCCCCTTACCCTCCACATGGCCGCGCCGCGCGGGTTCTGCGCCGGCGTCGATCGGGCGATCAAGATCGTCGAGATGGCTTTGGAGAAGTGGGGTGCCCCAGTCTATGTGCGCCACGAGATCGTCCATAACCGGTACGTGGTCGATGGGTTGCGCGAAAAGGGCGCCGTCTTCGTGGAAGAGCTGGAGGAGTGCCCGCCCGACCGGCCGGTGATCTTTTCGGCCCATGGCGTGGCCAAGACGGTCCCGGCAGAAGCCAACCGGCGCGAGATGACCTATGTGGACGCGACCTGCCCCTTGGTGTCGAAGGTGCATATCGAGGCGGCGCGACACCATGAGAATGGACTGCAGATGGTCATGATCGGCCATGCGGGCCATCCGGAAACCGTGGGCACCATCGGACAATTGCCCCCAGGCGAGGTCCTGCTGGTCGAAACGCCTGAAGACGTGGCCGATCTGCAGCCGCGCGATCCGGAGCGGCTGGCCTTCATCACCCAGACGACCCTGTCGGTGGACGATACGGCCGACATGGTGGCGGCGCTTCAGGCGCGGTTCCCGGCTATCGTGGGACCGCATAAGGAAGATATCTGTTACGCCACCACCAACCGGCAGGAGGCGGTGAAGGCCATGGCGCCCGCGATCGACGCACTTTTGGTGGTGGGCGCGCCGAATTCGTCGAATTCCCAGCGGCTGGTTGAGGTCGGCGCGAAGGCCGGCTGCGGCTACGCGCAATTGGTGCAGCGGGCGGAAGATATCGACTGGCGCGCGCTGGAAGGCGTGGCGGCGGTCGGCATCACAGCTGGGGCCAGCGCACCTGAAGTCTTGGTCCAGGAAGTCGTGAACGCCTTCAAGGCCCGATACGACGTGCGCGAAATCCCCGTGGTCACGGCCACCGAGGACGTCGAATTCAAGGTCCCCCGCGTCCTGCGCATCCCCGCCTGATCGGAATTTCTCCCGCTAGCCCATTTCCTGGCGCGGTGGTGACGTAGGGTCGCTCTCGAAGTGCGTGATCGCGGTGTAACACGGGCTGCCAGTTCTTCAACCAGTTGATCTTAAATAGAAATTTGAAGACATGGCGTTCGATGCGACCCCACGTCATGTTCGTGACGTTCACGTCCGGTGCCGGGGTTGAGACGGGTCGTTGGGTGCAAATCCCACGGTCTTCCCCCAATTTCAATCGGGACGGAGGCGATCCCATCCCTCCAAGATCAAAAGGAAGAAGACCATGACCAACCGTTCCGTTTACGCCGCCGTTCTCACCGCCGCCCTTCTGGCTCTGGGTGCGTCCCAGCCGGCGCTCGCCGCCAACACCGCCGCCTTCGACACACAGATCGTCGAAACCGTCCAGGACCAGGAATTGGCCAACTTCAAATTCAAGAAGTTCAAGTACAAGAAGTTCGGCGGCAAGAAGTTTGCCAAGAAGAAGTTCTTCTACGGCTACTAATCCCGTCGCGAGCCGTTCATTCGAACGGTTCAAATCGGCCTCACACGGAAATCGTGTGAGGCCGATTTTCTTTTTGAAACAGAAGCTTGAAGATATCACGGCCGGTCTTGGTTTCGTGAAGTGACGTGCAATGACACTTCGGGTCGAGACGTCTACTTCCATGGTCAGAGAGGCGGCACACCCCGCCTGGCATTATCGGAGAAGATCCATGACCAACCGCACCGTTTACGCTGCTATCCTGACCGCCGCCCTGCTGGCCCTGGGTGTGTCCCAGCCGGTGCTGGCCGCCACGCCGTCCGCCTTCGACACGCAGATCGTCGAGACCGTGCAGGACCAGGAACTCGCCAACTTCAAGTTCAAAAAGTACAAGCACAAGAAGTTCGGCAGCAAGAAATTTGCCAAGAAGAAGTTCTTCTACGGCTACTGATGTCCCAATCCCCAGTCTCCCCATCCTGAGGATTCAACTGGCCCCTTGCGCTTCGCGCATGGGGCCTTTTTCTATGTCCGTAGAATGGGTTGCGGGTCACGTCCGGTCCGGCTTTCGTGACATGACGTGCAGTGAAGGTCGCCCTCAGAGCCCCCACCTCTGATGCAGACGGGCCGCTCCTAAGCGCCCACCCAATCCGGAGGACAAGACATGACCTATACCTGGACCGTGCCCGCCCTGCTGTTGGCCGTGGCGCTGATCGGCACGAGCTTCATCCCCGCCGCTGCGACCGAGACCGCCTTCATCGTCGAGACCACGACTGTTTCCATGTGAGACCTTGGCGGGCTGGACAGGTCCGGCCCGCCCCGCAATGGTGGCCCGGTCTGCACAATCGAGGCCGCCATGATCAGCATCCAATTCCTTCTGACCGCCTTCGTGGTGGTCATCGCGCCGGGGACCGGCGTTGTCTACACGCTGGCCATGGGGCTTGGCCGGGGCCGTGCGGCCGCCATTGCCGCCGCTGCGGGATGCACGTTGGGGATCGTTCCCCACCTGCTGGCCGCGGCATTGGGCTTGGCGGCGGTACTCCATGCCTCGGCCCTTCTCTTCAATGTCGTGAAATTCGCCGGCGTGGCTTACCTGCTTTGGATGGCCTGGGGCGCGCTGCGACAGGACGGCGCCCTGGCCGTGCGGCCGGCGGATGCGACGCCAGAAGCGATGATCCGCGTGGCCCGGCGCGGTACGCTGATCAACCTGTTGAACCCGAAGCTGTCGATTTTCTTCCTGGCGCTGCTGCCGCCGTTCCTGTCAGGCGATCCGTCCCGGTTGGTGATCGAGATGGCGGCCCTTGGCGCGGTCTTCATGGCCATGACCTTCGTGGTTTTCGCGGTCTATGGCGTGTTCGCCAGCGCGGTCCGGGCGCGCATCCTGGCCTCGCGTCGCGCGATGGCCTGGCTCAACCGGTCCTTCGCCGCGGTCTTCGCTGCCTTGGCCGGGCGGCTGGCGCTGGAACGGGCGTGACGTTCGCTCGCCCCTGACGGCGCCAGAGCTTCGCGGAAAATTCTGGTTTCGCGGGACGGCGGGCCGTGGCACTCCGGGGGCCATGTTCGATGCGACCATCCCGCGATCCGCCCTCTGGCTCGGCCTGGCCGGTCTGTTGCCGTTCGCCTGGGGTGTGGTGACGCTGTGGTTTCCACCGGTCGCCTTGCAGACCATCGCCTGGGTCGGCCCGCGCTTCATCGGGCCCTATGTGGGCCTCTTCTATGGCGCCGTTATTCTGAGCTTCATGTCCGGCGTGCTTTGGGGGTTTGCGACCAAGGCCGAGGGCCAAGTCGCCACCAGCGGCTATGCGCTGTCCGTGCTTCCAGCGCTTTGGGCGTTCTTTACGACGGGGGGCGGGGATCAGTCGGCGGCCATGTCGCTGATGACCGGCTTTGTCGGTCTCTTGGGCCTCGACTGGCTGTTCTGGAACCAAGGATTGGCGCCCGAATGGTGGATGAAACTGCGGCTGATCCTGACCGCGGGCGTATTGCTTTGTCTGTTGCCGGTGGCGCTATGACCGATGAGGAAACCCTGCGCGTCTATGCCGAACGGGCCGAGGAATATGCGGCGCTCCCGCTGGCGGATGATATGTCGAAGGATTTGCAGGCGTTTATCGCGGCCCTTCCCGATGGTGACGGACCGATCCTAGATTGGGGAGCGGGACCCGGGCATGACGCGGCGCGGATGGTCGAACTGGGCCTGGCCTGCGAAGCCACGGACGCCGCGCCCGAGATGGTCGCGCTCTGCGCCGCGAAGAGCGTGCCGAGCCGTTGCGAACCGTTCGAGGCCCTGGAGGCGGCGCCGCGTTACCGGGGCATCTGGGCCAATTTCTCCCTTCTGCACGCCGATGCGGACGCGCTGCCGGGTCTGATCCAGCGGGCCGGCGCGGCGCTGCTGCTCGGCGGGGTTCTGCATATCGCCCTGAAGCGCGGGCACGGGACGAAGCGTGATCGCCTGGGGCGCCGCTATACGTATCTGGAGGCCGAGGATCTGGACCGGCTGACGCAAGCGGCTGGGTTCACACGGCTCGCCGTGCGCCACGGGGAGACCGTCGGCTTGGACGGGGCGAAGGCGGGCTTCGTGGTCCATCTTAGCCAGAAGACCGGTGCCTGATCTGTTCGCCTATACCGATGGCGCCTGTTCCGGGAATCCGGGTCCGGGCGGGTGGGGGGCGCTCCTGATCGCGCGCCAGGGCGATGCGGTCGTCAAGGAGCGGGCGTTGCAGGGCGGTGAGTCCGACACCACCAACAACCGGATGGAACTGATGGCTGCCATTTCCGCGCTCGAAGCGCTGGCACGGCCGTCCAAGCTGACCGTCGTGACGGATTCGGCCTATGTGAAGGTTGGCATCACGGCCTGGCTGCATGGCTGGAAGCGGAATGGATGGCGGACATCGACCAAGAAACCGGTGAAGAACGAGGACCTTTGGCGGCGTTTGGATGAGGCGGCCGCGCGCCATGATGTGACCTGGGAATGGGTGAAGGGGCACGCCGGTCACCCGGAAAACGAACGCGCAGACGAATTGGCGCGGGCGGGCATGGCGCCGTTCAAGTCCTAGGAATGAACCTCCCCGTCCTCCTCGATCTTGCTGCCGTCCTGGTCTTTGCCGTTACCGGGGCGCTGACGGCCGCGCGGGCACAGCTCGACCCGGTGGGTTTCATCTTTCTGGCGTGTTTGACAGCCGTCGGTGGCGGAACCGTGCGTGACTTGCTGATCGGGCGCGACCCTGTCTTCTGGATCGCCGATCCGGCCCCGGTGGCCCTGGCCGCCGGGGCCGCTATCACTGTCTTCTTCACACATCACTTGGTCGCGTCGCGCCTGGCTTGGATCGTCTGGCTGGACGCCGTCGCCCTGTCGATTGCGGCGGCTGCCGGGGTCGGGGCGGCCACCATGCTCGGTCTCGGTCTTTGGGTGCAGATCGTGATGGGGGTTGTCACGGGATGCTTGGGTGGGCTGATGCGCGACGTGATGGTGGGGGAAGTGCCGCTGGTGCTTCGGGCGGGCGAGCTCTATGTGACCGCCGCGCTGGCCGGGGCTTGTGCAGCGGTCGTTACACGCGAAATCGCGGGTCCAGGCTTGCCCGCGCTCGGCGCCTGTATCGCAGTCACCTTCGCCCTGCGGGCCGGATCCATCCAGTTCGGCTGGCGCCTGCCCGGGTTCCGGGAACGCCCGCCGCGCTAGATCATTCGTTCACGGCCTGGGCCTGCGGCACATCGCGGGGCGGCCGGCCTATCACGTCCCGCAGATCGTCCAACTCGATGAAATTGTCGGCCTGGCGGCGCAAGTCGTCGGCGATCATCGGGGGCTGGCTGCGGATGGTCGAACAGACCGATACACGCACGCCTTTACGCTGCAGAGCTTCGACCAGACACTTGAAGTCACCATCGCCAGAAAAGAGCACGATGTGATCGACGTGACTGGCGGTTTCCAAAGCATCAACCGCAAGCTCGATGTCCATGTTGCCTTTGATTTTCCGACGGCCTTGGCTGTCTATGAATTCCTTGGCGGGCTTCGTGACCATCTTGAAGCCATTATATTGAAGCCAATCGACGAGCGGGCGGATCGGCGAGTAGTCGTCGGTCTCAAGAAGCGCGGTATAATAAAAGGCGCGAAGCATTTTGCCACGGCGCGCAAATTCCTGCCGTAGCAACTTATAATCGATATCGAATGAAAGTGCTTTGCCGGCCGCGTAAAGGTTTGACCCGTCGATGAAGAGCGCCAAGCGCTCATCACGGTAGAACATCTTAATTTCCTTTCGACGAACGGAGTCGCTGGATTTCGACAGGATCGGCGTTTCCGTCCGTAAAAATAGCCTATAGATTGAGGCTGGCGTGGCAAGTACGGACCCACCAAAAATGACAGTGCATTTGATTGCGCTTGGCGCCAACCTTGCCGTATCTCGAGCAGCGAATGCGCGGAAAATTGCTTGCGTTGCGCGACTTTTGACGTTTGGGGCCCAATGCGTCACTATGTCGCATTTATACAGCACGCCAGCTTGGCCGCCCAGTTCAGGGCCAGATTTCGTGAATGCGGTCCTCGCCTTGCGCCTGCCTTTGACGCCGGAAGCGATGCTGGCCCGGCTGCACCGATTGGAGCGATGGGCGGGCCGTGTAAGGGGTGCACGCTGGGGTGCGCGCGTTCTCGATCTTGACCTGTTGGCCAGCGGCGCGTTGGTCCGACCCACCCCTGCTGGGCAAAGGGCCTGGGCTGCGCTGGACGCACAGCGCCAGGCCGCGCGAGCGCCCGACACGTTGATCCTGCCCCATCCGCGTCTGGCCGATCGGGGTTTTGTTTTGATCCCACTTTGCGATGTGGCCCCCGATTGGCGCCACCCGCTCACCGGGCGCACAGCGCGAGCCATGCGCGACGCGCTTCCGGCCCAAGCGCGACGGGAAATCAGGCGCTTGGCGACACCGCTCTAGGGTTGTCAAGCCCTGTCCGGTCCCTTATGTCCGCGGTTCCCGATGAACCCTGGCAGAGGTGCGCCCATGGCCCGTGTGACGGTCGAAGACTGCGTCGACAAAGTTCCCAACCGGTTCGAACTGGTTATGCTGGCTGCTCACCGCGCGCGGGAGATTGCGACGGGTGGCCCGCTGACGGTCGATCGCGACAACGACAAGAACCCCGTCGTTGCCCTGCGCGAGATTGCCGAGGAGACCCAGCAAGCCGACGATCTGCGGGAACGGCTGATTGAGTCGAACCAAACCCAGATCGAGGTGGACGAGCCAGAAGAGGACTCGATGGCCCTGCTCATGGGTGTCGAGAAGGATGCTCCGGCCCAGGACGACATGTCCGAAGAAAAGCTTCTGCGCGCGCTGATGGAGGCGCAAGGCCAGGGCTGACACGACAAGGGAGGCGCGCGCGACATGATCGAGGTCGATGACCTGATCGCACTGGTGCGCGCCTACAATCCCCGAACGGATGCCGATCTGATCCGCGCCGCCTACGCCTATGGCGCGGATATGCACAAAGGGCAGACGCGCCGCTCGGGCGAGCCGTATTTCACCCATCCGGTCCAGGTTGCCTGTCTGTTGACCGAACAACGGCTCGACGACGCCACCATCGTCACGGCGTTGCTGCATGACACGATCGAAGATACGCGGGCATCCTACCAGGATGTGAAGGCCCGGTTCGGTGAGGAAATCGCCGAGCTCGTGAATGGCGTCACCAAGCTGACCAACCTGGAACTGACGTCGTCGGAAACAAAACAGGCCGAAAACTTCCGCAAGCTCTTCATGGCGATGTCGAAGGACATGCGGG
>JBCDCS010000101.1:0-8483 GCA_039181205.1 Pseudomonadota bacterium | reverse complement strand
CGCGCTGTCTCGCCAATGATCCACTTGTTCAGTGTGTTTTTTGCGTGCACCCCCTGTACACCCCCCGTACACCCCCCGTCTGCACGCGCGTCGGGCGTGGCATCGAACCGGACACCGTTCATCTGGGCGAAGCGGACGGCGTTCCAGAGTTTGGTGCCGAAGTTCCGGTAGCCGGCGATCCGCTGGGTCGAGAGTTTCAGGTCGCGGCCCATGGCGGCCATGGCGGCGAGCGTGAAGCGAACGGCATCGGCGCCGTATTCATCGATCAGGTCGAGCGGGTCGAGGACGTTGCCGAGCGACTTCGACATCTTCGCGCCCTTCTCGTCGCGGACGAGGGCGTGGACGTAAACGTCTTTGAAAGGAATCCGTGCTTCAAGGGGGAGGTTATCGGGCAGCACCGAGGTCTGCATCATCATCATCCGGGCGACCCAGAAGAACAGGATATCGAAGCCGGTTATCAGGACCGAGGTGGGGAAGTACTTGCGCAGTTCTTCCGTGTCGTCGGGCCAGCCCAGCGTGCCGAGTGGCCAGAGGCCGGAGGAGAACCAGGTGTCGAGGACGTCGGGGTCCCGGAAGGCGGGGATCGTCTGAGGACCCTGAACCTGACGGATCTTGCCTTCGGTGCGGGTGCTCAGGCCCGCGAGATCATCTGCAAGGATGTCGAGCGCGGCGGCCTCATTGGAGACGAACCGGATATCGGCATCTTCGCCGTGGATCAGGTGGAGATGGCGGAGGGCTTCTTCCTCGGTCGGGGCGCAGATGGGCAGCCAATCGGCATCGCCATCGGGGTCGAGCGTGTACCAGACCGGGATTTGGTGGCCCCACCAGAGCTGGCGGGAGATGCACCAGGGCTCGATGTTGCGGAGCCAGTGGAAATAGACCTTCTTGTCCGCTTCCGGGAGGATGCGGGTGGTGCCGTTTTCGACCGCTTCGATGGCCGGGCCCACAATTTTGTCGGTATCGACGAACCATTGGTCGGTTAGCATGGGCTCGATGACGACTTTGGAGCGGTCGCCGTAGGGCTGCATGATTGGCTTGGCCTCGACGAGGGGGACTGGGACCTCCTCCGTCGCTGGCGCTCCTTCATCGGTTTGGGGTGTGGTGTTGGTCGAGGGGTTGGTTCCAGCGGCGGCGGCGGATGGTGGGTTGTCACCCACCTTACCTTTTGAGGGTTTGCCACCTTTCGACGGTTTGTTGCCCAGACGTGGGTCGTCAGCGGTGGTTAGGACGGCGAGGCCCTCGGCGGTGATCTCTTCAACGACGCGTTTGCGGGCCTCGAAGCGGTCGAGCCCGCGGAGGTGGTCGGGGACCAGGTTGATGCCGTCGATTTCGGCCTCGGAGAGCCCGATGGTGCCGTCGCGGAGTTGAGCGGCCTGAGCGGCCGATTCGGCGTAAGCGGCGCCATCGTCGCGGAGCGCGCCTTTTGTGTTCATCAGGCGGTAGAGCGGGATATCGTTCCGCTTGGCGACTTCGTAGTCGTTGAAGTCGTGGGCGCCGGTGATCTTGACCGCGCCGGAGCCGAACTCGGGGTCGGGGTATTCATCGGTGATGATCGGAATCTGGCGGCGGTGTTCCTTGGGGCCGACGGGGATTTCGCAGAGCTTGCCGACGATGGGGGCGTAGCGCGCATCGGACGGGTGAACGGCGACGGCGCCGTCGCCGAGCATGGTTTCAGGCCGGGTCGTCGCGATGGAGATGTAGTTGCGGGTTTCGCGCAGGGTGACGTTCCCGTCTTCGTCTTTCTCCACATATTCATAGGTTTCGCCGCCGGCGAGCGGGTACTTGAAGTGCCACATATGGCCCGGGGTCTCGATATTCTCGACCTCCAGATCGGAGATCGCCGTCTCGAAATGGGGGTCCCAATTGACCAGGCGCTTGCCGCGATAGATCAGCCCGGCTTCGTACATGTCGACGAAGACCTTGATGACGGCATCGTGGAAGTTCTGGCCGCCGCCCTCGGCCGCGTCCGGGTCGCCTGGGGCGCCGCCCATGGTGAACGCTTCGCGGTCCCAGTCGCAGGAGGCGCCGAGGCGTTCGAGCTGGGCGCGGATGTTGCCGCGGGATTTGTGTTTCTGCTGCCAGACGAGGTCGAGGAATTCTTCTCGCGACATGTCGGTGCGTCGGCGATTTGTTTGGGCCAATTGGCGTTCGACGACCATCTGGGTTGCGATGCCGGCATGGTCGGTGCCTGGCTGCCAGAGTGTGTCGAAGCCGCGCATGCGGTGCCAGCGGACCAGGATGTCCTGCAGCGTGTTGTTGAAGGCATGGCCCATGTGGAGGGAGCCGGTGACGTTGGGCGGCGGGATGACGATGGAGAAGGTTTCTTCGCGCGATGCATTTGCGCCCGCGCGGAAATAGCCGCCGTCGATCCAGGCGCGGCTGATGCGGGTTTCGGCGTCTTTGGCGTCGAAGGTCTTGTCCATCGGGTGGGCTCCGGGGCTGTCGTCCGGGGCGATGTAACGCGGGGGGTGGGAGAGGGAAAGCGTCGCGGGGCATGGACACGCGCGACGGGCCCGCTAGTGTCCCGCTTCGGCCTAGAGACGAAGAGGTATCCATGGCGCTCCAACCCCCGAAATTCGGCCTTGCCCAATCCAATCTGCGGGTGGAGGACAACCGGCTTCTGACGGGCCATGGCCGGTATGTGGATGACACGGCGCCGGAGGGTGCGCTCTGGGCCTATGTGCTGCGGTCGACTGTGGCCCATGGAGAGATCACCGCGCTGGATGTGGCCGACGCGCGCGACATGGATGGCGTGGCTTTGGTGTTGACGTCGGATGATATCGAGGCGGCGGGCGTGGTGAACCATATCCCCACGGCGGTGGCGCGGAACCCGGATGGATCGAAGGCGGCGGACCCGCAGCGGCCCCTGCTGGCCAAGGGGCGGGTGCGGTTCGTGGGCGAGCCGGTGGCATTCGTCGTGGCCGAAAGCCTGGGGCAGGCGCGGGATGCGGCCGAGGCGATCGAGGTGGATATCGACGATCTGCCGGTGAAGCTGGATGTGGCCGAGGGTGGGCCGGTGATCCACGGTGAGGCGCCGGACAATGTGTCGTATCGATATGAGAAGGGCGATGCGGATGCGTGTGAAGCGGGGCTGGCCGCGGCGGCGCATCGGGTGAAGCTCGTGGTGGACGACACGCGGATCATCTGCGCGTCGCTGGAGCCGCGCGGGACCTGGGCCGATCTGGAGGACGGGCGGCTGCATGTCTGCGTGAACGGGCAGGGGGTCTGGGGGACCAAGGGGCAGGTGGCCCGGAGCCTGGGGATCGATGCGGAAGATGTGCGCGTAACGAACCCCGATGTGGGCGGCGGCTTCGGCATGAAGGGCATGGTCTATCCGGAGACGATCCTGGTGGCCCATGCGACCAAGATGCTGGGCCGGCCGGTGCGGTGGATGGCGGATCGGTCCGAATCCATGTTGTCGGACAATGCGGGGCGGGATCTGGTCTGCACCGCAGAGCTGGGGTTTGACGAGAATTACAAGCTGGTGGCGTATCGGCAGGAAAACACGGCCAATATGGGCGCGTATCATTCGGGGTTCGCGCAGCATATCCAGTCGGAGTTGTTTTCGAAGGTGATGCCGGGCGTCTATGACGTGCAGGCCTGTCACATGGTGTCGACGGGGGTGTTCACGAACACGACCCAGGTGGATGCCTATCGCGGGGCCGGGCGACCCGAGGCGATTTATGTGCTGGAGCGGGCGATGGATTATGCGGCCCGCGAGCTGGGCGTTGACCAGTTCGAGCTGCGGCGGAAATCGTTCATCAAGCCCGATCAGTTCCCGTATCTGACGGCCATGGGCGAAAGCTACGACGTGGGGGATTTCGGCCGGGTGATGGGGCGCGCGCAGGTCGAGGGCGACGTGGCCGGGTTCGCCGCTCGGCGAGCGGAGAGCGCGGCCAGGGGTAAGCTGCGGGGTCTCGGGGTCTGCTATTACATCGAGTCGATCCTGGGCCAGCCGAGCGAGCATGCGGAGATCGAGTTCGCCGCCGACGGGCGGGTCAAGCTGTTCGTGGGCACGCAGTCCAACGGGCAGGGACACGAGACCGTCTACCGCCAATTCGTGGCCACCGATTTGGGTGTGCCGCCGGAGATGGTGGACGTGATCCAGGGCGACAGCGATCTGATCAAGGAAGGTGGCGGCACCGGTGGATCGCGATCGGTGACGACGCAGGGGTCGGCGAACCGGGCGACGGCGGAGAAGGTGATCGAGAAGTTTTTGCCGTACTTGGCGGAAAAGCTGGGTGTTGAAGAGGTGGTTTTCGAGGATGCCGTGTTCCGGGCCGACGGGTCGAACCAGGTGCTGACCATGCTGGAGGCGGCGGAATTGGCGCGGGAGGATGGTCGCCACGAGCTTCTGAAGACGCGCGAGCGGGCGGAATTGCCCGGGCGATCCTATCCCAATGGCTGCCATCTGTGTGAGGTGGAAATCGACCGGGAGACCGGGAATCTGGACGTGGTCAAATACACAGTCGTCGATGATTTCGGGAACCTGATGAACCCGATGCTGGCGGAAGGTCAGGTCCATGGCGGGGTGGTTCAGGGGATCGGGCAGGCGGTGTCGGAACGGGTGGTCTATGATGAAGACGGCCAGCTTCTGACGGCGTCCTTCATGGATTACGGCATGCCCCGGGCCGTCGGTCTGCCGATGATCGCCTTCTACAGCGAACCGGTGCCATCAACGCAGAACGTGCTGGGCATGAAGGGCTGCGGCGAGGCGGGCACCGTGGGCGCCATGGCGGCGGTGGGCAACGCGGCCCTCGACGCGCTTTGGCCCCTGGGGTTGCGGCAGGTGGACATGCCGTTCACGCCATCACGGGTTTGGGCGATGTTGCGGCAAGCGGAAGGCGATGTTGCCGCTGAGTAACGGTCGCCGGACGTTACGGCACGATGACGGCTGCGCGAGACATCGTGCGTAGACGCAGGGCGGCTGGCTGCCCAAGTCTGGTCCGTGATGCAAGAGTGTGACCATGCCCCTTAGGTTTTTCAGCCGGTTGTTCCGCCGGGCGTCGTTGCCCGCGCGCAAGCCGCCGATGCCGACGGCGCGGACCCATGTGGTGCTGCTGGACGGGACGATGTCCACTTTGGAGCCGGGGTATCAGACGTCGATCGGGTTGATCTATCGCTATCTGAACCGGGAGACGGACCACGATCTGTATTATGAACCCGGTATCGAATGGCGTGGCTGGCAGAATGTGGCCGAGGTCATGGCGGGGGTGGGGATCAACCACCAGATCCGCCGGTCCTACGGGTTTCTGGCCGAACGCTGGCGCCCAGGGGACCGCATATTCCTGATGGGATTTTCCCGTGGCGCTTATGCGGTGCGGGCGCTGGCCGGGATGATCGACCGGGTCGGGTTGCTCCGGCCGGAACATGCCTCGGAAGCTCGTGTCCAGGAAGCGTACGAGCATTACCGCGAGGGCCCGATCCTGCCGGAGGCGCGGAGTTTTGCCGCCCAGTATTGCCACCCCAAGGTGCAGATCACCGCCGTGGGTGTGTTCGATACGGTGCAGGCGGTGGGCATTCGGTGGCCGGTGTTGTGGCGCGTCTTTCCGAAGGTCCATGCGTTCCGGTCCCACCGCCTGGGGCAGACGGTGGCCCATGGTTTCCATGCGATGGCGCTGGATGAAAATCGGCTGGCTTACAGACTGGATCGCTGGCGCACGCGTGGCACCCGAACGGCGACCGTGGAACAGGTTTGGTTCCGTGGGACCCATGGCGATATCGGCGGGCAGATCGGGGGTCATGCCAAGTGCCGCCCATTGGCCAATGTGCCACTGGTTTGGATGCTTGGGCGGCTGTCGGGGGTGGGCCTGGACCTGCCGGACGATTGGCGACGCGCGTTCCCGACCGATCCGGATGCGCCATCGGTGGGCAATTGGAAGGGGTTCGGGAAGATCTTCCTGGCCCGGGCGCGCCGCAAGGTGGGCGAAGACCCGTCGGAATCGATCCATCCGTCAGCGACGGAGCATCGGGCATCGAATAAGGTGCGGCTCTATGGTGGGCCGAGTGGTCTGGCGTCTTGAGCATCGGGACAATAGTAAGACTTCTGCCCTTCGGCGCGAACCTCTAAGATGGTTCTGCTGCAGTGGTCGCTGAAAGCGGCCTGTCCGGAGATTAGGCGACGCGACTTCTTGTCCTGCGGCGCATCCAGCCAAAAGCACCCAGGCCCGTGAGCAATCCAAGGACGCCTGCTGGGAGGGGCACGGAATGGACGGCCGAGCTTGAATGGCTGACCTCCGTCAGGTCAAATTGGACGTCGCCATAGAAGTAGACCGATCCGTCTGGGCGATCCAGGTACTCTGTCGAGTATGAGTATGTTCCTGTGTTTCCAAGGATTTCGAACAGCGAAGTGCCAGAGAAGACATCGGAAAAGTCTAGTTCCCCTGGGGCGGGGCCGGCCAAAGACGGGCCGAGATTAAGAAACGTATCGTCGAAGAAGCAGTTGCCGCCGTTGAGGCTGCAGGAAACGCCCGATAACGACTTGGTCCCGTCCGGAAGGTCGTCGTAGGACAGGTCAATCCGACCGGGATAGGTGCCGCCGATGGACATCCCGACCATGATATCATCGAGATCCGTCGGTTCGTCTATCAGCCCGAATTCAGAGGGGCAGGGCGCTTCAAAACTCACTGCGATCCCGCAAAACAGGGTTCCGGATTTCAGTGTTGCGTCGAAAATATAAGTCTCGGTCGCGGCACTCGCCCCACTCGCCACAAATGTAAAACCAGCCGCGATCGCGAGGTGAGGCAATAAACGCTGCATCTCAGTCTCCGAACGATATTGGTTAACGAAATCGTTAGAAGGCGACTGAATGGGCGGCAAGTATTGGCGAAGCCGACCGTGATCATGCGCAGTCTTCCGCTGCTATGGCCACAATCTGGCCTATGGACGGGATTGGTGCGGCATCGTCAAAAATGCAGCGGCGACGCGGCGACGGTTGGCCAGCACCGGGATATAGAAGAGCACCCCTCAGCCCAGAGGCCGGATCCGCAATTGCGTGATCCGGTTTGCCTCCCGCTCGGCGACTTCGAAGCGGAAGCCGTGGAAGCTGAAGACCTGGCCAATGGTCGGGATCGTTTGGGCTTCGTGGATGACGAGGCCGGCGACGGTATTGGCTTCTTCGTCCGGGAGGGTCCAATCCGTCGCGCGGTTCAGGTCGCGGATCGTCATGGCGCCGTCGATCAGGTAGGTGCCGTCGGGTTCCGGCTCCAGCACGGGTTGGTCGGGTTGGTCGTATTCGTCGGTGATCTCGCCCACGATTTCTTCGAGGATGTCTTCCAGGGTGATCAGACCTTGGAGCGCGCCGTATTCATCCACCACCAGGGCGAAATGGGTGTGCCGGCGCAGGAACTGGCGCATCTGATCGTCCAGGGTCGTCGTCTCGGGCACGAAATAGGGGGCCATCATCACCTCGGTGACGTCGAACGCGGTGATGGCTTCGACGCCACCGCCTTCGGTGCGCACGATCCGGTCGATGGCGCGCAGCAGATCCTTGGTGTGGAGCACGCCGATGATGTTTTCGGGCTCGCCCCGGAAGACGGGCAGGCGGGTGTGGCGGCTGGCCAGCACTTGGTCGAGAATCAGGGACGGTTCGGAGGTGACATCGATTATCTCGATGCCGGAGCGATGAAGCATGATCTCCTCGACGAAGCGGTCGCCCAGATCGAGGGCCCCGAGCAGGCGGTCGCGATCCTCCTTCTCGACCCCGCCCTCGGTGTGGCCCTGGGTGATGACGCCGACGATTTCTTCGTGGACGGACAAGATGTCGGCATCGGGGTCGATATCCACGCCGAAGAGTTTCAGGATCAGCCGTACGAAGGCGCGGACGGCGCCGACGATCGGGGCGAAGAGGCGGATGACGACCGCGATGACGCCGGCCACGCGGGATGCGGCGGTTTCAGGGTTCGAGATGGCATAGGTCTTGGGCAAGACTTCGGCGAAGACCAGGACCAGCGCCGTCATGACCAGGGTCGCGACGGCTACGCCACCTTCGCCGAAGAGCGCGGTGAAGAGGGCCGTGGCGAGCGAGGCGGCGAGGATGTTGACGATGTTGTTGCCGAGCAGGACAGACCCGATCAGGCGTTCGTTGTCTTCGGTGACCGTCAGGGCGCGCTGGGCGCCGATATCGCCCTTATCGGCACGGGAGCGCAGCTTGCCGCGCGAGGCGGCTGTCAGCGCCGTCTCGGAGCCAGAGAAGAAGGCGGACATCATCAAAAGGAAGAGAATGGCCGCGGCGATGCCCCAGGCCGCGCCGATGGTCAGGGTGGTGACGGTGGTTTCCATCGGGCGGTTATGGGGGCGCAGCGGGGGGCGTTCAAGGGATCGTGGGTGGGGCGCAAAGAGCTTTCCGCGAAAGCTCTTTCAAAAATCTTCGTTGAAGATTTTGGCGTCGTGGAGCCGGTAGGTGAAGGCGGCGTGGATCAGGGCGCGGGCGGCGGTCTTGTCGCCGGGGATGGCGGCGCGGTTGCCCTCATACTCCATGGTAT
>JBCDCS010000100.1:0-8538 GCA_039181205.1 Pseudomonadota bacterium | reverse complement strand
CTTCGCCCAAGGCCAGGCAGCGATGTTCCTGGATTCCATCGCTTTCGCGCCCACCTTCCAAGACGAAAGCCGCAGCACCGTCGTCGGCAAGGTCGGCTACGCGATGCACCCAATGGGTGTGACCCGCGCCAGCCAGACCGGTGGCTTCGGCCTCGGCATCCCCGCCAATGCCGAGCACAAGGAGGCCGCGTTCCTGCTGATGCAGTGGCTGACCTCGAAAGAGGGGGACCTCGCCGTGGCCATGGCCGGCGGCAACCCGTCGCGCTTCTCGACCTACGAGAATGCGGAGCTCAACGAGAAGTTCCCGTGGTCGGCGACCTTCGGCGAAGCGCTCGAGTTTGCCGATCCCGATTGGCGCCCGATCATCCCCGCCTGGGGTAAGATCAACGCCGATATCGGCACGACGATGAGCCAGGTGCTGACCGACGATCTCGATATTCAGCAGGCGCTCGACGGTATCGCCGAACGGACCCGCGCCCTGATGGAGGAAGAAGGCTACTACGTCTGGCAGTAATGCCCAATGCCGCTCCGTGCGCGGGGCGGCCCTAGGCTCTGGCCGCCGAAGCCTAAGCGGCGGCCAGATGCGCCCCACGCGCCAAAAAGGTCGACGCTCGTGTCCCGCACCGCCCTCAATCGCCTGACGCCCTACATGTTCGTCGCCCCGGCGGGAATCGTGATGATCCTCGCGCTGTTCTACCCCATCGCCTACATGGTCTGGGGCAGCTTCCACGACTGGGATCCGAGCCAGAACCTGGGCGAGGCGGACTATGTCGGCCTCGGCAATTACATCAAACTTCTGGGCGACGCCGCGTTCCACACGAGCTTCTGGATCACCCTGATCTTCGCGATCACCGTAGTCACCGTGGAAATGGTTCTGGGCGTCGGCCTAGCCCTGCTGCTCGACCGCAACATCCGGGGCATGTCGGTCCTCAGGACGCTCTTCATCTTGCCGATGATGATCGCCCCGGTCGTGGTGGGCCTGGTCTGGCGCTACATGTTTCACGCGACCTACGGCACGTTCAATCGCTTCCTGGAGAGCGTCGGCCTGCCGAAGATCGACTGGCTGGGGCAGAACCCGCTCTTGTCGGTCATCATCGCCGATATCTGGCAGTGGACGCCCTTCATTTTCATCCTGTCGCTCGCGGCGCTGCAATCGCTGCCCCGGTCCACGTTGGAAGCCGCGCGCATCGACGGGGCGACCGGCTGGCAGCAAATCGTCCACATCAAGCTGCCGCTGATGATGCCGGTGCTGATCGTCACCATGCTTCTGCGCCTGATCGACGCCTTCAAAGTGCTCGAGGTGATCCTCGTGCTCACCGGCGGCGGACCCGGCCTGTCGACGGAGATCCTCGCCCTGCGGATCGCAAGGACGGCACGGGAATTCCGCGAACTCGGAGAAGCCGCAGCCATGTCGAATTATCTGCTGATGCTGCTGATGGTTCTGACCCTGGGCATGTTCGCGTTCACCCGCTGGCAGGAAGCGCGGTCGCGCCGCCTCGCCTTCGCCGCCGAAGAGGAGGGCTAGGACTATGGTCGACCAGAGCCGCGACCGCCAGAACCCGGCCTTCTACGCGCTGATCGCCGTCCTGATCTTCATGTCGGTGGGCCCTGTCGCGCTCCTCTTGACCAATTCGCTGAAACTCGACGTCGACATCACCAGCGGCACGGGCGGGTTCTTCTTCCTGCCGACGATCCAGAACTACGAGACGGCGCTCTGCGACGTTCTGTGGTACGAGCCCGAGCATCTGCGCTTCTGCCAGATCCGCTTCGGCGGGGCCTTCATCAACTCCATCGTCATCGCGCTGATCTCCACGGCGCTGACGCTGATCTTCGGGTGTATGGCGGCCTACGCGCTGGTGCGCTTCCGGTTCATGGGCCGCGACAGCCTATCGCTGTCCACGCTGGCGGTGCGGATGATCCCGCCCGCCGTGCTCCTGGTTCCGGTCTTCGGGCTCTGGAACAATGCCTTCTGCCTGGACAACGATTACGGCCTCGGCGCGTGGATCCGGGACGTCTTCGGCGGGCGCGGCGATGTCTGTCTCGCGGGAACCCATTCCGGCATCATTCTGATCTACGTGGCGATGAACCTGCCATTCGTTATCTGGATCCTGCAGAGCTTCATCGTCCAAGTGCCGCCGTCGCTGGAAGAAGCCGCGCGCGTCGATGGCGCCGGACCGTTCCAAACCTTCTTCATGGTCGTCCTGCCGCTGATCAAGCCCGGCCTCGCCGCGGCCTCGATCTTCACGTTCCGAATTGCCTGGAACGAATATCTGCTCGCTTCGGCGCTGGCAGACCGGGATACGATGACGGTGCCGATCCTGATCGTGAACAATGCCAGCGAATTCGACGGGCTCGGGACGATCTTTGCCACCGGCATGCTCCTGGCGATCCCGCCGATCCTCTTCACGCTCTTTGCGTCCCGCCAAATCATCACGGGCATGACGGCGGGCGCGGTGAAGGGTTGAGATGCCCCGCGTCCTCCTGATCGGGACGGTCGAGAGCAAGCGAGTGCAGATGGACGATCTGGCCGCCGCCCTGGCGCGCCACGGGCTGGATGCCGAGATGATCGATATATCGCTCCATGTGAAGGGCGCCGTCCTCGCCGGGGACGCGAAGGTCGCACGAATGGCCGAGGTCGCGATTGCCGGCGCGCGGCAAGTGGCCGATCGGATCGAGGGTGCGGCGGCCGCCATCGGCCTGGGCGGCGGGACCGGGGGCGAGATCGCGCTCGGGGCCCTGGCGGCGCTGCCAGCGACTTATCCGAAGTTTCTGATAACCACGCTCGCCTTCGATCCGAGGGAAGCCCTTGCCGACACAGCCATAACGCTGGTGCCGACGCTCTGCGATCTCGAGGGTCTGAACCCCATGCTGCGTCAGGTTTTCGAGAATACGGCCGCCATGGTGGCTGGCCTGACCCGGGCCGCAAAGGTCCCCGCCAGCGACCGCCCGAACATCGCCGTTACCACCCTCGGCGTGACGTCATTGGCCGGGGCGGCCGTGACGCGAAAACTCAGCGCAGAGGGCTTCGACGCGACGGTCTTTCACGCCAACGGCTTCGGCGGGGCCGCCTTCTCCCGGTTCGTCGCGGAAGGCGGCGCGGCCGGTGTGATCGACCTGAACGTCCACGAATTGGGCCGCCTCCGCCTCGCCGGCGCGCACGTTCCGATGCCGAACCGGTTCCGCGCCGCGGATGCGTTGCCCCGCGTGGTCCTGCCCGGGGGGCTCAACTTCATCGGCCTCGGCGGGCTGTCGACGGTCCCCGACATCTACCGCGCCCGCCCGCACTATCAACATTCGAGCCACTTCACCCATGTCGTCCTAACGGAAGCCGAAGCCGCCGATCAGGCCCGGGCTCTCGCGGCGGAGCTCAACCACGCCGTCGCCCCCTGCCACGTGATCCTGCCGATGGGCGGGTTCAGTCACGAAGACCGCCCCGGGGGCGCCATCGAATCCCCTGCCTTGCGCGCCATCATCGCCGACGTGCTTCGGGCCGAGGCCCGGGCCTTCACCGTCGCGCAGCTCTCCGACCATATCAACACCGATGCCACGGCCCGCGCCGCCGTCGCCGCCCTTCTCGAAAGGATGCCCCATGCCTGCTGACACCGCCCGCTTTCCAGACCTCCTAGACAAGATGGACCGCCTGATCGAGAGCGCGCGACGCTGCTTCGACCGGGGCTTGCAGACTAATGCGGGGGGCAACCTGTCGGTCCGCCTGGACGCCCGCGACGCCATCGTCATCAAACCGTCCGGGGTCGGCTTTGCCGAATGCAGCCGCGACAACCTTCAGGTGGTTGAATTGTCCGGCCACATCCTGCCCGCGGCAGAGGGCCTGAAGCCGTCGAAAGACTTGGACTTCCACCTCGATCTCTATCGCATCCGCGACGATATCAACGCCATCGTCCATTGCCACAGCCCCTGGGCCACTGGCTATGCGAGCGCGGGGCTCGAAATCCCCTGCCTCACGGTGCAGACCATCGAGAAGATCGGCCGAATGCCACTGATCCCGCTATCCGCCAATGGCGGCCCGCAAACGGATGTCGAGATTAGCCCGGTCTTCCGCGACCCGCATATTCGCGCGGCCGTCCTGGCCAATCACGGCACCATCGGTGTCGGCAAGACGTTAATGGCCGCCCAATACCTCGCCGAAATCATCGAAGAAACGGCGCACATTGCCTATGTCCGCGACACGCTGATGGCAGCCCACGGCCGGGCGACTGCCGCTCTGCCGATTTTTGGGACTGCTGCGGAGGCGAGAGCGAAAGTCTGAGATCAAGCAAATTCTGTTCTTTGCAGGTTGCCATTTCGGCGGGTTTGCACCTCCCCAATCAGGAGTAGAGGTCAACGAGATTTCGGTTGTTACACAAAGCTGACTAAGTGAACGCCAGAGCGGGCAATCGTCCTCCTGCGTCGGCTTCGATTGAGTTGCACTGCAGCAACTCGAGTTGTGGCCGCAGTCTGGTTTGGGCGGCCTGTGAAGACGGCTCAGAACATCTATTTTTCAATGGCTTCTGCGTCTTGCTTTGCAATACCAATGCCCGCTCTTTGATTTGACCACTGGCCCTCACATCGACGACTTTCATCTTCAGGATGTCTCAGCCGAGAAGCTTGCCGTCTATGGCCATATTGCACAGGGCCAGATCGCGATGGTTCTCAGCCAGTTCTAGGCGGACGCGGATTGCCCGCACAGGTTTTGGTTTCGGTGGTCGCGTCTGACCAACGATGCGGCCCTTGTTCTAGGCGTGGAGAAGGGGTGCGAATGTGAGTAAGTTCAGTGTTTCCATGACTGATCCTCCGATCCGCCATGCCCTCCAAAGCGACAACCAGACGTTGACGGGGCATCGTATCATGGAATGCTGCGCCACCTTGGAGGTCGGCATCCAGCCCGTTCCCTGACGCTGCGTGGAGCATAAAAGGCGGTTTCGGTGATCTTCGCTTTGAACGCAACACGGTGCGCCACTTGATTCTTGGCTATCCCGTTAAGCGTTTCAATACCCTACCGCGACCATTGAAGTGTTTCATTCGGTCGCTGCGCATGGGTGCAACCTACCCAACCGGTTCTCGCGCCTCAGCGATGGTCATGGTGGCGAGCCGCGCCACGAGGCCTCTCTCGGCGTCTTCCATGACGGCGTTCATCCGGTGCTCCAGTGCGTGCTCGACGGCGCAGCGCGGGGCGGCCTCCTCGGCCAGAGGCGCGAGGCGTTCATCTAGGGCACGGTAGACGTCAGCCAGCGTGATCTCCGCCGGCGGGCGGGCGAGCCGCCATCCGCCTGCATGGCCCTTCTCAGCAATCAAGAGTCCAGCCGCACGCAGGCGGCCAAGGACACGTTTGACAACGACAGGGTTCGTCCCCGCATGGGCTGCGATCTCGGCCGACGGTCGCATGCGGTCCGGGTCGCCCGCCATGTGGCCGAGCGCGTGCAGCGCCAGGGACAGTCGGCTATTGCGTTTCATCTAGGGCCTCCGGCCGGATAGGTAACCCCCAGGGTTGCCGATGTCGAGGAACTGACGTAGTTCCCTGATCTGACACCGCCCTCGGAGACGACGATGCACCGTGACCGTCAGACAGTCACCCCCATCCGGCGGGCCTTCTCCCAAAGCCGCGCGGAAGCACGCAAGCTCGCGCGCAACCGCTACGCGATCATCGCCAACTCGAACATACTTAGAAAGGCCCCTTCATGACCCTCATCCATCGCACCGTCCTCGCGGCGGCGATCGCGCTCGGCGCTCTGCCGGCCGTGGCCCAAGACCTAACCATTGCTGCGACCTTCGGGCCCACAGCCGAGGTGCCGGACCCGCGCGAGGGGTATAATGGCTGGATGTCGAACCAGATGGGCGTGACCGAAACGCTGATGGGTATAGGCTACGACCTGTCGCTCTATCCGCGCCTGGCCGAGGGGATTGAGCAGGCCGGGCCCACCACCTGGCGGGTGACGCTGCGCGAGGGGTTGAGCTTCCACGACGGGACGCCGGTGACCGCGCAAGCGGCTGTCGACGCGATCTCCGCCATCTCCGCCGCTGAGGGGCCGGGCAGCAACGCGCGCGTGGCCGCGCTCATGGATCTCGCCGGGCTGTCGGCGGACGGCGATCGCGTAATCGTCTTTGAGACGAACGCGCCCAACGCCGCCTTCCCCTTCACGCTCTCCGATCCAGGGATCGCGATCCTCGGGCCGTCCTCCGACGATTTCCCGATCAACGCGACCGGACCTTACATCTTCCAGGAGGCCGTCCCGGACCAGACCTACACGGTGACCGCCAACGCCGACTACCGCCAAGGCGCACCCGGCCTCGACAGCGTGACCTTTACCACCGCGCCGGACCCCTCGGCCGCCGCGCTGGCCTTCGAGGCGGGTGAGGTGGACATGGTCGTCAACTATCCCGAGGCCGATTTCGCCCGCATCCAAGGAACCGGCGCCCAGGGATTCGCGTCGCCCACGGCGCGGCTCTACTTCTACACGGCGAACGCACGCTCCGGCCCCATGGCGAATCCGCTAATCCGCCGCGCGGTCAGCCATGCTATCGACCGGCAAGGGATCGTTGATGCGGTTCTGGAGGGCGTGGGCGGCGCTGCGGCCGATACGATCTTCCCCGAGGATTTCGCCTGGACGGCAGAGACCGCCACGCCCTACGACCCCGCCGAGGCCGAGCGCCTGCTGGCGGAGGCCGGCGCGGTGAAACAGGGCGGGATCTGGATGCTGGACGGGGCCCCCCTGGAGATCGACATCGTCACCTATGCGTCGCGTGCGCCCCTTCCACCGACGGCCGCGTTGACCCAGGCGTTCCTGCAGGCCATCGGCGTGCAGGCCAATGTCCGGACGGGCGAATATGGCGCCATGAACGATGCCATCGCTGCCGAGGAGGCAGACCTGTTCCTGCAAGCCTGGGTCACGACGCCCCAGGGCGATCCGGGCGCGGTGCTGGAGATGCTGATCGGCACCGAGGGCGACTCCAACGCGGGCGGCTATTCCAACGCGGCGCTCGACGAGCTTCTGGCGGGCGGGCGCACTCAGTTCGAACAGGCCGAGCGGGAAGCGATCTACGACCAGGTTCAAGAAATCGTCGCCGAGGAGGCGCCGCTGATACCAGTTTTCCACGTCTCCCAGGTGGTCGTCGCCGTGCCGGAGCTTCGGGGTTTCCAGGTTCATCCGACCGAGACGTACTGGATCACCCACGAGACGACACTCGCGGAATGAAATTGCGCGCGACCGGCCTCTGCGCGGTGCGCGGGGGTCGGACTATCCTGCATGCGACGGATCTGAACCTCACCGCGCGCGAACGGGTTGGACTGGTCGGGGCATCGGGCTCGGGGAAGTCGACACTGGGCCACGCCCTGGTCGATGATTTGCGGGATCAGGGTTGCGCGGTCGCGCATGTCGCCCAGAGCCCGGACGAGGCGCTCGATCCGCTTCGGTCCATGCGGTTTCATTGGCGGCAAGCAGAACGCGCGTTGGGGATGGTGCACGATCCCGAGCGGCAGGCCAGGCTCTTTGCTGCGCTCGGGATCAACGGCGGCGATCTGGCCAGACGGCCTTGGGCTTGGAGCCGGGGCATGCAGCAGCGCTTCGTCATCGCCATGGCATTGATCGGTGCGCCGGACTTGATCGTGCTGGACGAACCCACGTCTGCCTTGGATCCGGTCGTCGCGGCCGACACGATGGCATTGCTCGACCGCCAGCTTGAAGGTTCTTCCACTGCAATGCTCTTGATTACCCATGATTTAGGGCTCGCCGCAAAGCGGGTCGCGCGCCTTGTCGTTATGGGAGCTGGCCGGATCGTTGAGGACGCGTCCACCGTCGCATTGCTGGCCGCCCCAAAAACTCCCGAGGCGCGCTCTCTGGTGGCCCATCGGTCCTGGGCCGCGCTGCCATGCTGACGCTTGACGACGTCTCGGTGACGCGGGCCCGCAGGACGGTGTTGGCGGGCGTGACGCTGTCGCTTGCTTCCGGACGGACGCTTGCTGTCATCGGTGAGAGCGGGGCGGGCAAGTCGACCCTGATCGCGGCCGTCCTGGGTTTGGTGCGCCCTGCCGCCGGGCGCATCGCCTGGAACGGCGCGCCGGTTCGCGACGTTCGTCCCGCGCTGGTCATGCAGGAGCCGCGCGCGGCTTTCAATTCGGTCCTCCCGCTGCGCCACTCCGTATTGGAGCCGCTGGCGGCCCGGCGCGCGCCAATTGACGAGAGCCGCATGGCACGTCTCTGCGACGGGTTGGAGCTGGACCCCAGCCTGCTCGACCGGCGCCCTGGCCAAGTCTCCATCGGTCAGGCCCAGCGGGCGGGCATCCTGCGGGCGTTGATGGCAGCGCCCCCGCTGGTGCTTTTCGACGAGCCACTCTCCGCGTTGGACGCCACGACGCAGAAGCACACCGCGCAGCTGATCGCAGACCTGCAGGCCGAGGAGGGGTTCACGGCTATGATCGTGACCCATGACCTCGGCTATGCGGCCGCCCATGCTGACGATATCGCAGTTCTGCGCGCGGGCCGGATTGAGGAGACGGCCCCCACCCAATCCTTCGTTGCGGCCCCGCAGAGCGCCTACGGCCAG